>JACPOD010000065.1 GCA_016185185.1 Sphingobacteriales bacterium
TGATGCAGGATGTGCTGGTGACGGTGATTATAACGAATTTAGTATGTATCTCGATAGCCAAACCAGGGCAAATGATGCATTATTACATGTTTTTGCAGCAGGCAATGATGGTTTATTAACCTGTTCACCATATCCTTTACGATATGCAACGATAAAGAGTGGGTGGCAATGTTCTAAAAATGTTTTGGATGTGACAAATGGTCTTGGTTTTTTGCAAATAATTGCTTCAACTTCCAGTCGTGGCCCTGTAAGTGATGGCAGAATAAAACCAGAGATTGCTGCTGCAGGTAATGATGTAAGAACAACGTTTACCAATAATACCTATAACCGGGGT
This sequence comes from Sphingobacteriales bacterium, assembly GCA_016185185.1. GTDB lineage: Bacteria > Bacteroidota > Bacteroidia > Chitinophagales > Chitinophagaceae > AWTP1-9. The sequence goes on from JACPOD010000065.1 coordinate 335, forward strand.
TTTGGAACGAGTATAGCAGCACCTGCTGTAACTGGGGTGTTAGCTTTACTTACCGAAAGATATAAGCAACTGCACGGAAATGCTAATCCTAAAGGAGCACTATTAAAAGCATTGCTTTGTAATAGTGCTGATGATATGGGTAGCCCCGGACCAGATTTTGTAGCAGGTTATGGATGGATGAATGCAAAAAAAGCAGTGGAGGATATGGAAGCAGGCCAATATATATTTGGTTCGCTTTCTAATGGACAAACGGCAACACATACTATTAATGTTCCTGCTAATACTTCGGTTCTTAAAGTAATGCTTTACTGGAATGATGCACCGGCAAGTCCTGCTTCTTCTGCTTATTTAGTAAACGATTTAGACCTCGTTGTTAAAAACGGGGGTACTGATTATCTTCCCTGGATATTAAATCCCTCACCGGCAGGGGTAACCAATAATGCTACGACTGGTACTGATCATCTTAATAATATGGAACAGGTTACCATTAATAACCCTTCCAGCGGTAGTTTTAATTTACAGGTGACTGGATTTTCAGTTCCTCAAGGTGCTCAGGATTACGTAATAACTTATGAGTTTATTCAATCCGGTATTGAACTCGAATATCCAAACGGTGGAGAGAAAATGCTCACAGATTCAGCTGAAACAATTTTCTGGAATGCATCTGATGGAAATACATCACCTTTTACGTTGGAATATTCTTCAGATAATGGGAACAACTGGACTGTTATTGATAATAATATTCCTTCAACCGCTAATTTATATAATTGGGGATATTCAGGATTGGTTCCAACTGCACAGGCGTTAATGCGTATTTCAAGAAACAATACCTCCATAAAAGATCAAAGCGATAATGTATTTACTGTATTGGGTAAACCTTCAGTAGCAATCAGTGTGGTGCCAACAAGCGGAGTGTGTACACTATCGAATTTTGATAATGATTTAAAACTATCGTCCATTGTAAATCCATCTAATGGGCGAAAATTTACTTCCACTGCTTTAAGTGCTGCACAGGCCATTACTGTATCTATTAAAAACATGGATAATAGTATTTCTACAAATAATTATACTGTTTCATACAGGGTTAACGGAGGAGCAATAGTAACAGAAACCCCCGGTATAACTATAAATGCACAACAAACACTCAATTATAATTTTACCACGCCATTTGATTTTTCTACAGAGGGCAGTTATAATATTGAAGCATGGGTAAAACAAACCGGTGACACAAGAATGGCTAATGATTCAGCCGTTAAAACGGTAAAACAACTTTTTAATAACCCGGTAACGCTGCCATTTGCAGAAGGTTTTGAAACGGCTGTTGCTGCTGCTTATCAAACTGCCACTACAGGGTTAAATGGATTGGATCGTTGCGATTTTACAGGCAATAATACAAACAGCCGGGCCAGAACCTATGTTACTTCAGACTTTGCACACAGCGGATCAAAGTCTGTTACACTCGATGCGGTAACAAATTTTCTTGTCAGTACGCAAAGCAATCTTATTACAACAGTTAATCTTTCTAATTACTCTGCTTCACAAGGATTACGATTAACATTCTTTTACCGTGATCATCAGCAATCAAATGATGTAAACAATTTTGTCTGGATAAGAGGTAATGATACTCAACCCTGGATAAAAGCGTATGACCTTAACCAATCAATTGTAAGAAACGGGCAATACCTTTTTGTAAGAGACATTAATGTTACGGAAATTTTGAATGGAGCCGGTCAAACACCATCTTCCAGTTTCCAGATAAAATTTGGTGAAGGTGGATTAACCTCTGCCAATAATTCTTTCTATAGTGCAAATGATAATGATCTGGATGATGGCTACACCTTTGATGATGTTACGCTGGCTGTTGCCACGAATGACCTGGTAATGCAGGCGGTTACCTCACCCGGTAAATTTAATTGCGGGTTAACAAATGCCACTTCTTTAACCGTTTCAATAAAGAACACCAGCAGTAATCCCTTTACAAATATTCCTGTTTCCTATCGTATTAATGGTGGAACAATTGTAACCGAAAATGTGCCGAATGTTCCGGCTAATACTACTACCAGTTTCACGTTTGCAACAACAACTGATTTAAGCACACCGGCAACGTATCAGCTGGATGTATGGATTAAAAACCCAAGCGATGATTTTCCTTTGAACGATAGTATAACAGGATTCCCGTTGGTTAATAATTTTACGGTAAATACATTTCCTTATTATGAAGGTTTTGAAAATGGCAAAGGTTTCTGGTATTCTCAACCCGGTAATTCATCATGGGAATGGGGTACTCCTGCCGGAACCATTATCAATAAAGCTGCGAATGGTATCCAGTGCCGATATTCCTGTAACTACTTCATCTGTCAGATTCAGATTTGTTTTTTTCAGTGATCCATTTGTGTCTTATGAGGGAGTTGGTATAGATGACATCCATATTTTTGATAAAGCACCCGTATATACCGGGCCAGAAAATCCAAAAGAAATTATAAAAAATGTTTCCGGTACTAATTGGATTCATTTTAGTGATGTTACTGGTAAACGGATTGCCTCTATTAACCCCAATGGTCAAAATTTGGGAAGCACCAGCGTTAAAGTATTTATTAACGATACTTCTTCAGTTCGTAACAATAACAAGCATTATTATCTTGACAGGAATATTGTTGTTAAACCAACTAATACACCGGTAACATCCGTAAAACTCAGGTTTTATTTTACTGACCAGGAATCAGAATATTTATTAGGAGCAGGTGGGTGCGATACTTGCAGCAAACCAACTTCTGCCTATGACTTAGGGGTAAACAAATATTCTTATGGACCGGAAGAAGATGGTACGCTGGATGATAACCATACTAATAATTATGTATTTATTATCCCGGATAGTGTAGATATTATTCCATACGATAATGGATATTATGCAGAATATAATGTAAGCAGTTTTTCAGAATTTTGGTTAAATGAAGGCGGTGTATTTAAGGATACGGGATTAATAACTGCGATTGATGATCCGGAAAATATTGCTGCAGGTTTTGCAGTATATCCCAGTCCGGCAAAAGGAAAGTTGTATGTGTCTTTTAAAAACCCATTGGTTAAAATTGCATACCTAAAGGTTGTTGATTTGCTGGGCAAAATAATTATTGTTCAACAAAACCCGCAGTTACAAAACGGCGTAGATATAAGCAGGTTAACCCCGGGAATTTATTACTTACAGGTGGCTGATGAAAAAACAAGGAAAACAGTGACTAAGAAATTTATGGTTAAATAACCTTTTTAAAATAGTTAAAAGAATTTGTACATCCTGTTCGGGATTTACAATTACCTGTTTACGTTAAAATTATCTTGACTGGGATGTTTGGGCTGTTTTTAATGAGCAAAAAATTATATATTGCTTACTGCGATTTTTATAGTTTAAAATAAATTCTCCGAAAGGATAATCTCATTAATAGTTTGGTGTAATAAAAAAATGCACACATGAAGAAAGCGTTAATTATTTCATTTTCTGCAATGCTTGTAATTGCCATTTTTACTTTTTTATACAAGAAATGGATTGCGTCAGATTCCTTTGATAAGGAATACGCTGAAACAGAAAAGTTTGATGAATGGGCCAAAAGGGAAATGAATATTATGGGAACACCCATCACACACAAGATACCTGCGGATGCAAGGCTGAATGAAATAAAAGCCGCAGAAAAAATTCCACTCAAGGGAATGTTTGCCCGGGGCGAAAACGTAAACAGTTATGTTGCTGCAGGTCCCAATAATTTTGGGGGAAGATGCCGCGTTGTACAATATGATATCCGGTTTAATGGAACTACTAACCAGGTTTTAATAGCAGGAGGTGTTAATGGAGGAATTTTTAAATCAACAGATGGAGGGAGTACATGGGTATGGAAAGCAACTACGGGGTATAACAGTGTTACAACCATTGCACAGGATCCAAGAGGGAGTGCTAACAATCCAATTACAAACAAACCATACAGTGATACATGGTATGCCGGAACAGGGGAGTTTAGTCCCAGCTCTTATGCTAATGGTGCTTTTTTGGTAGGCTTTGGAATGTATGTATCGGATGATAATGGTGATACCTGGAAGCCTATGGGATTTACACAAGGAACAGCATCGGGATCACCCACCAACAACATTCATACATTTGATAATGCTTATGATATTATTAACAAGATAGTAGTGCATCCCACAACGGGTGTTTTGTATGTATCAAGATATAGCAGTGTATTAAAAATAACCCGAAACAGTACTACTTATACTTCTAATACAGCTTTTACAAGAGCATCTGTTTTTCTGCCTTACCCGGCAAACGACATGTTCACTTCAAATACATTTACGGATATAGCTATTAAAAGCGATGGATCAAAAATATTTTTAGCCTGGCAGGGATCAGATACAGCTACTGCTTCCTGGGGTACCCCCGGAACTTTATTAAAAGGGGTATGGGAAAGTACAACCGGTAATGCAGGTGAATGGCAAAAAGTTGGGGATCCTGTTATTTACCCTTCCTGGGGCAGTGCCGTTAGCCAGGGTAGAATTTCTATCGCATTGGCACCTTCCAATCAAAACATTATGTATGTGCTGGCAGAGAACCAGATTGATCAAACATCTGCTTCTCCACCAGAGGCTGATTTGTATAAAATAAATATGAGCACAGGAGGACCAGGCACCTATAGCTTTACAAATTTATCAGCAAATATTCCGAATGGAACTGGTCAGAATTTTCGGGGCTTCCAGGCACAAAGTGGTTATAATTTATCTATTGCCGTAAAACCTGATGATCCCAATTTTGTAGTAATTGGCGGAACAAATGCCTATCGTTCCACCGACGGATTTGCAACTACAACAAATGTAAACTCCATAGGTGGATATCAATATACCAATCAATCCGGCTTTGCATATCCTAACACACATCCCGATATTCATTGGTTTACGTTTCAACCGGGAAATTCAAGTACAATATTGATTGCATCTGATGGAGGAATTGCTAAAACAACAAATGTTTTACAAGCATCACCTTCTTATTCATCCCTAAACAATAATTTTCAAACGTATCAGTTTTATTTTGTTTCTATTGACCCCACTAATGGTCAAAATACTTTTATAGGAGGGGCGCAGGATAACAGTTGTGTCCTAAGAAATGGATTAAGCGGAACACCGGATAATTACTTTTCATTTCTGGAAACAATTGGTGGCGATGGTACTTCTGTAGGTATTTCCAGCGTTAATGCAGGCAAAAAATATGTTTATTTAGGCACACAAAACGGACAAATACGAAGATGCCAGCTATCGTTGGCTGATAATTCGGTAACAGTAGCACCCACATCCATAAAACCAACAGGTTCTACCAGCGACTTCATTACTTACTTTTATTTAAACCCTGATAATACGGAAGATCTTTATTATACTGGTTATACAGGAACATCTGCGAGCCCCACTCCCAAATTATACAGAACAAGTACTGCCTCCACTGTTACAACCGGGAGCTGGACCGATATGACAGGTGTTTCCACTTCAATTGGTACAGGCGTATTAATTAGTTCTTTAGCCACTACAAGGGGTGCGTATACGAATAGTCATAATTTGTTTATTGGTACAGCTGATGGAAGAATTTTCAGGGTTGCAGATCCCAGAAATACATCCGCAGCAACTGTACCTGTTGAAATAACCCCGGTTGGAACTGCCAGTGGTAATATCATTGATATTGCAGTTAATCCACGTAATGATGATACGTTAATGGCAGTGGTTTCAAATTATAAAGATGAATTTGGAAATGATATGCCCAGTATATGGGTTACAGGTAATGCAAAATCAGGGCTGCCAACATGGACACAAGTAGAAGGTAATATTGCTCCCTTCTCTATGCGTAGCTGTGAGATTGTTGTAAAGTCTGCCGGGGTAGAATATTATGTAGGAACTTCTATTGGGCTATATAGTACAACTGCTTTGAATAGTACAAGCACTGTGTGGGTAAAGGAAGGGGCTGGCACTGCGCTTGAAAATGCGGTTGTATCAGGTTTATCTTTACGTACTTCCGATAATACTTTGCTGGTTGGTACACATGGCAATGGAATGTTTTATACGTCTATTGGTTCAGTTGGCACAGGAGTTAATGATCCGGTAAGAAACGATAAGAACTTTATTAAATCGATATTTCCAACATTAGTAACAGAGCGCATTAATATACGAACAGGAACACTTACTTCTGTGAAAAAACTCGATATCCGTATTTTTAATACAACAGGTCAGCTGTTGCTTAGAAAAGAAGAAGGGTACCGGGACTTATCGGTTGACATTAGCAGGCTTGCTGCAGGTTCCTATTTTATAAGTATTGCCAGCGGAGATTATAAATATCAAACGATAGAACAGTTTGTAAAAGCAAGGTGATAAGAATAGATTATATAAGAAGTGCATTTTTTGTGGGGTTATTGTGGCTTGCTTTTACAGGGGCTGCACAAAACCCGTTTAAAAAAGGGTATGCTTATTCAAGAAACTTTGTTCCTGGCAGAGTAAAAGTAAAAGCGCAGCCGGGAGCCATTCCTTCTATAAAGAAACTAAGTGAGAAAACAGAATATTCTATCTTTATCCAGGGAAATTTTGATACAACTGTTGTAAAAATTTCAGCAGTTTGGATTAAGAATAAGAGATATAAAATATTGAGAAAAGAAAGAATTAATACCCCTTACACCGTTTTTACTGATCCCGTAAATAAAACAGCCCGTCAATTAGTTCCAAAAGTAAAAGAAGATGTAACCCTGCTTTGGCCCTCTTCCACCTCTGAGGAAACTGGTATAATAAAAAAAGAATTAATATCCCTTTTAGCAAAAAATAATGTTGTTATAGAAATTAATAGGGGTAATAAGGTTTATTACGTTCCGGTTAAAAAAATCACCGTATTGCCATCAATGGAAGAAGTTTAATTTCATTGCTATTAACCATCTTCTTAAATTAGCTATCTTTTTTCTCCGATAACCAGACTTATAAAAAAAACTGTATGATCAGCACATCTTTGCTAAAAAGGGAAAATTTTATGTATTTGGCCGTAGTATCATTATTAATGATAAGCACAGGCTGTTACACAAAAAAGGAAAATAGCAAAAGAAAGTTCTTTTCGTTGCCAGAAGGCAAAGAATTGAAAAAAGAAGGGGGCAGAAAAAGACAGGAATATGAATTAAAATTATTACGTGATCCAAAAACGGGATTGATTCCTGTTGGCATCAGGGAAAAAGAATTAGCACTTTTTAAAACATTGCCTGCAAAAACAGATATTAATTACAGGGGACAAGTAAATAATACTTACACAGCAGTTGGTCCAACACAAAATGGGGGGCGTACGAGGGCAGTAATGTTTGATATGAGGTATAACGGGACCAGTAATAAAGTAATAATGGCAGGAGGAATTAACGGGGGCATTTTCAGAAGTGTAGATGGAGGAAGTACCTGGGGTTTTGTATCTCCTGAAAACGAAATTCATAGTGTTAGTTGTTTTGCCCAGGATCCAAGACCCGGTTTCCAGGATATATGGTATGCAGGAACAGGTGGTGAAGTTGTAGGCGCATCTGCAGCTGACCCTTCCAGTTTTTATGTCCCTGGTTTTGGAATCTTTAAATCAACAGACAATGGAGTTACATGGGCACGGCTAAATTCAACCAGCACGGGTGCTCAAACACCACCATTACCGAGTAGTTTGCTTGATAATAATTTTGATATGGTGTATCGTATGCTTGTACATCCGGCAACGGGGAATGTATATGCTGCGATAAATAATAATATTATGCGATCTGTGGATGGCGGTACTACATGGTCTGCCGTATTATCACCCAGTATAAGTGGTAATATTTTTGGTGGAATGACAGAATTGACAATTAATGCAGATGGCAGTCGTTTGTTCGCAGCGTTTAGTGGAAGGGCATCAGACAGAAATATTGCCGGAGTTTTTACTTCCACAACTGGAAATTCGGGTTCATGGACCCGCATTGCCGGTGGTGTAAATGGTTCAGCAGATTCTGTAGCCGGTTGGAAAGCTTATAACAATGCCACCAGTTTGGGTGAATATACAAGTGGCTGGGGCAGAGTTGTATTAGCAACGGCTCCTTCTAACAGCAATATTTTATATGTACTTTATTATAACAATTCTCAAGATGTTTCAAGTGGCATACCGGAAGCTGACTTGTTTAAAGCGGATCTTACTGCTTTTCCAACCATTACCTGGAGCAACAACTCTGCTAATCTGATAGCCAAGCAGGATGGGATTACCAATGATGCATTTGATACACAAGGTGAGTATAATATGTGTTTGGCAGTACACCCCGACAATCCCTCGTTAGTAATTGCTGGTGGTGTCAATCTTTTTCGTTCATCAGATGGCTTTGCAACAAAAACAAACGTAACGTTTATTGGAGGTTATGAATCAACCACCTTCTCAGATCCAAACTTTGCGTCACATCCCGATCATCACTTTCTTGCTTTTGATCCTTCGGCTCATAACAGGTTAGTAGTAGCAAGCGATGGTGGACTTTATGCTACCAATAACGTTACGCTAACCAAGCCATCCTGGAATTTATTTAACAGTCAATATCAAACGTTTCAATATTACCATATTTCAATTGATCCCGAAATTGGATCGCAGGCATTTGCCGGTGGTGCACAGGATAACTCAACCACATTCAGAGATATAAATGGTATTCTTGGAGCCCCTCTTCCTGATCCGAATGATCATTATATTATTATTGGAGGTGATGGCGGGGCTACGGGCTATTCTAAAAAAGATGGTCTTGGCCAGCAATATTTATACGCTTCTGCACAACTGGGTAATATATACAGGTTAACTCTTTTTAGCCCTTTTACACTTACAGATATCAAACCAACCGGATCAACCGAAGGTCAATTTGTTACCTATTTCCATTTGGATGAAGACAATACAGAATTTTTATACTTTGTTATTGATAATATTTTATACCGAACAACCAGTGCTTCCACCGTTACTCCAGACAGCTGGGAAGAAGTTACAGGAGTAGAGGCACAGTTAACAGGCAGTATTTATTCAATGGCAACAACAAGGGGCACTTATACAGCCAACAGTTATTTATTTATGGGAACAGATGACGGGAAAGTTTATCGTTTAAAAAACCCATCTGCTGTAGTCGCTTCTACACTGCCAACAAATATCACCCCTTCCGGAATGACAGCAGGTTCTGTAGTAACAGATATTGCTGTTAATCCAAGAAACCAGGACACCGTTATGTGCGTAGCCAGTAACTATGGTGTAAAAAGTATTTTTTGGACCGGCAATGCAACTGCTGCAACACCAACCTGGCAATCAATAGAGGGTAATATCAGCTTGCCATCCATTAGAACTTGTGCCATCGTAACCAAAACAACTGGGGTGGAATATTATGTAGGAACTTCTATTGGATTATATAGTACCACAACGATAAACAGTACAGCTACCATTTGGACCAATGAAGGATCGGGTATGCTTAAAACTTCAGTTGTAAATGACCTGGCATACCGCTGGCAGGATAATACATTATTGATAGGAACACATGGTAACGGTATGTTTGTTACACAAATTGGTAATGCTGTTACCTCCATCGGTAATGTAATACGAAATGATAAAAATTTTATTAAGGCAGCATATCCAACACTGGCCAGTTCTCAATTATTATTTCAAACCGGTGGGTTAACAACAATTAAAAAAATACAGGTTGAAATCCTTACAGTAAACGGGCAACTGGTATATAAAGAATCATACCCCTACAGAGACGGAAGTATCCCGGTTAGCAGGCTGGCAAATGGTAATTATATTATAAATATTTCCAGTGATAACCGGAAGTATTTATTTACCCAGAAGTTTGTTAAAATAAATTAAATGGCGATGTATTGTTTATAAATATATGCAGATTTAATTTTTACTGCATCTTTAGTATATGAGACAGAATCCCCTTTTTTGTGTATCGGTTTTATTGTTATTGTTTCAGTTGAACAGTGCTGCTCAGGGTAAGTATCCTGTTGCTAAGATGTATGCTTTTAAACAAAAAAAAATAAGTGGTATAAATAAAAAGGCCGTTGATCCTGATGGGAAAAAGGTGGCTGTAAAAGCAAATAGTTTACAGTACCTGTTTTATCTTGAATGCTGGCCGGGCAAAGAAATAAAAGTAACCGCTATTTGGATTAAAGGAATTGCATACAACACAGAAGCAGAAAAAATAACTGCTCCTGTTATTGCCCAAAAACAAATAAAAACAACTTCCCAACCAGATACGCTTGTGCCTGAAACAAGCAATAATGTTATCAGCGTTGAAGCAACCACGAAAAAAGCAAATACAATAAGTGTATCGGGAAAACAATTGTCTGCTTCCAATGAAATTTTAATTGTATACGAATGGGGAAATAAGGCATATTACCTGGCTGTTAAATCAGTGAAAGAAATAGCACCGCAAATCAATAAGTGACATAACATTTGTCAGCTGTAAATTTTCAATTATTTGCTTACATTGGGTGAAATTTGTCCTTATGCTGGAACCATGGCGTGCCGGAAAATTTATCCGGATAGAAAACGAAACTCCTTCCACCAGGCGATTCTGGATTGAAATTCCTGAACTTGAAAAATTTGATTTTGAACCTGGTCAGTTTATAACCCTCGATTTACCTATTCACGAACAAAAAAACAAACGCTGGCGCAGCTATTCCATAGCCTCTGCTCCAAATGGAACCAATGTGGTTGAATTGGTAATCGTTTTATTGGAAGGCGGGGCTGGCACAACCTATTTATTTAACCAGGTACAAGTTGGTACAGAAGTTTTATTACGTGGCCCCCAGGGCAAGTTTACATTACCAGGTGTAATAGATAAAGACTTGTTTCTTATATGTACCGGAACGGGTATAGCACCATTCCACAGTATGGCAACTTACCTGAAGAATAATCCAAGAGATCATAAAAATATTTATTTGCTTTTTGGATGCCGCACAAAAGAAGACCTGCTTTACTACAACGAATTGAAAGAATTGGAAAAGTGGTTGCCCCATTTTCATTATATCCCAACACTCTCCAGGCAAACATGGGAAGGCAAGAGCGGCTATGTACATAACTTATATGAAGAAATCCTGAAGGCAGGATTGCCTGCTGATGCAAATGTTGCAGGGCAACATCCTGCACATTTCTACTTATGCGGCTGGAAAAATATGATTGATGAAGCCAGGCAAAGAATTACAGCATTGGGGTATGATAAAAAAGCAATACATCTGGAATTGTATGGATAATCGATGTGCATAAAATTGTGCATTTGTGGTGCATATCAAATGATATAAAAATTTGGAATCGGTATATCAGTAATATTATCTTCAATGTACAATTTTGATAGAGTCCTTCAACAAGACAAAATCAAAAAGGGAAGCTGAAAAGAATCTGTAAAAAGAGGAAAAGAAGTTTCTCAGAAAGCATCGGGTTAGTAAGTATACAAGCGAAAGTGAGTAGAAACGACTTGGTGCTTTCTCTTTTGTATTAAGTTGAAAAGAAAAAGGGTGAAGTTTAAACTTCACCCTTTTTCTTTTGATTTTAAATTTATTTTTTAGTAGATACACGGTATAATGTAAATCCCATTATTGCAAAGAAAAGCACACCCAGAATCATATACATTTTGTTTCCTAAATTGTAGATCATACCCTCTTCCATATTCACAGATTTCATCATGGGTTCCCAGAAAACTGTAAGAATAGCTGCAATTACTCCAAACAAAGCCCCCCCGGCAACTAAACCTGTTGCAAACAAATTTCCTTTCCGTAAATCTTCTTCCCCTTCTTCAAAATTATTTTTCTTAGCATACTTATCTGCCAAACCTTTAATAAATCCGCCAGCGAAAATGGGCAGAGTGGTAGAAAGAGGAAGATAAGTACCAACAGCAAAACTTAAAGCTTTAACGCCACACAGTTCTAACACTATGGCTACAAAAACACCAATCAATACATACTGCCAGTCAAGATTGAATGATAAAATCCCTTTTATTAATGTTGCCATTAAAGTTGCCTGCGGGGCAGAATAGGTTTCGCCAATGGCATGCTGAACACCTTGTGCTACTAAAGTACTGGAGGGTGTATCTAATATTTTAACTGTCCAGCCAATTACAATAGAAGAAACAATAGCTCCGATAAACAGTGCTATTTGCTGGTATTTGGGAGTGGCACCTACCAGGTAACCTGTTTTTAAATCCTGCGAGGTAGCCCCGGCGTTAGCTGCTGCTACACAAATCATTCCGCCCACTACCAATGCCATGGCTTCATAAGCTTTGCCACTCCAACCAACAGCAATAAACACAAGGCAGGTAGCCATAACTGTAGCAATGGTCATACCGCTGATGGGATTATTAGATGACCCGATCAATCCTACAATACGGGAAGAAACAGTTACGAAAAAGGCGCCAAAGATTATTACTAAAACACCCAACAATAAACGGCTGCCAATATTTTCACCGGGAATTATAGATAGCAAAGACATGATTAATACTAAACCCAAACTTCCCCATAACACCACTTTAATATTTAAATCCTGTTCTGTACGAAGCACTGCTTTACCATCACCTTTATCTTTTACTGAACTAATACTTTCTTTAAAAGAAGAAATGATCGTGGGAATGGTTTTGATCAAAGTAATAAAACCTCCTGCTGCTACTGCACCAGCACCAATTTGACGGATGAAGGCACGATATAATGCTTCGGCATTATTAGCAAATTCATGTGTGGTGGCATCCCATCCATATTTTGCAGGGTTCAAACCTAACTTAGTTAACTGTGCAAACGTAGCATCAGCCGGAACTAATGTAGCCAGCAAAGGAATCAATACAAATGAACTTAACACACTGCCTGCTACAAGAATGCCCGAAATTTTTGGTCCAATAATATAACCCACACCTAAATATTCAGGCGTTATTTCTCCATGTATTCTTGCAGAAGGCAGATATTTATTTTTAAGATTAGTAACAAACACCGGCACTTCAGCAATAACATGTAATACTTTTTGGAAGATGGCATACGTCATGGCAAAGGCCATTCCCATAAAAGCAGTCTTGGCAAGGTCGCCACCTTTTTCACCCGCTTTTAATACGGAAGCACAAGCTGTTCCTTCAGGATAAGGAAGCGTTTCATGTTCTTTTACAATTAATGAACGGCGTAATGGAATCATCATTAAAGTTCCCAGCATACCTCCCAGTATCGCAAGCGTCATAATGGTACTGTATTTAAAAAAATCAGCGCTGCTGGGTGAAGAAAGAAATAAGAAACCAGGCAATGTAAATACTACACCTGCAGCAATACTTTCCCCGGCACTACCGGTGGTTTGAATGATATTGTTTTCGAGAATGGTCGTTTTTAAAAACAATTTCCCCAATGCAATAGATAAAACAGCTATGGGAATGGAAGCCGAAACAGTTAACCCTGCCTTCAATGCTAAATAAACAGTGGCAGCGCCAAAAATGATTCCGAATAAGGAACCCATCAATATGCTCTTGATGGTAAATTCTTTCATATTTGTTTCCGGAGAAACAAAAGGCTGGAATTTTTGTAATGACATAGCAATCGGTTTGGTTTAAAAAAGAAAGATAAACAATTTGATGAACCGGCAATAAAAAAGGAGTTGATGATTTATCAACTCCTTTAAATATAAATAGTACCGTTTAATCAGCCCCGGTTCTTTCTTTCACAATCCGGTTTAACGATTTTATTTTAGAATAGATTAATATTCCACCGACAGACGCAGCAATAAATAATAAAAGGAAAAACAATTTTTTGTCTGTAAAATCATCCCAGAAGGTGGTCATAACACCTGCAATTTTTCCTCCTAATGAAGTGGCAAGAAACCATCCTCCCATCATTAAAGCCGTTAAACGGGGTGGGGATAGTTTGGATACAAACGATAAACCGATGGGGCTTAAAAATATTTCGCTGATGGTAAATACAAAATAAGTTGCCCATAACCATAAAGGAGAAGTTTTGTGTGTATAGATAGATGGAACCGACATTACAGCAAACACCATTACCAAAGCCGATAAACCGGAAATGAACATGGCCATTCCAAATTTATTGGCAGTTGTGGGTTCTTTGCCCCTGGACCTCAAGTAATCAAAGAAGGGAACAAATAATAAAGTAAGTAAAACAATAAATAAAGGATTAATAGATTGAAAGAGTTCTGTATTTGTTAGTTTGACCGGTTTTCCGTTAGGCCACTGTTCTTTAGGTACATTATTAAAGTATGGATCGGGCCCCATTACTTTTACTACACCACCCGTATCGTTTTTTACATCCACAAAATATTCATTCACCTTATTAACCAATCTTGGTGTATCCGTAACCTGCTGCATAGGAAATATTTTGGATACAATTTTTTCAGTTGTGGGAGAAGCTACCCGGTCCGTGTGTTTTTCGGCCCATAGCGTAAGACCTGTTGCATTTTGATTATAAATGGTCCAGAAGGCCACAGCAATTGCAAAGATGAACAATAAAGAACCAATAGCTTTTTTATCAGAACCTTTTGCTTTTACCCATAAGGAAATATAAAATGCAATTACAGGGACACAGGCAAATACAAATGCATCGTTGGCTTTAGTACCCATAAATGCATGACCAAATACTGAGGTTGGAAGTACCCAGCCGATTATACCGGCTATAACTGCGGGTAAAAATACATACCCGGTAATTTGTCCCAGGCTCATGTCCTCTGCCTGTACAGGTTTTTTTACATCTCCTATTCTTACTTTATCTAAATTCATAGCCAGTATTATCATGCCAATAATTAAACCTATACCAGCAGCACTAAATGCATAACCCCAACCGTATTTATTACGCAGATAAGCAGCTACGAAATTGCATACAAAGGCGCCGATATTAATTCCCATGTAAAAGATATTATAAGCATTATCTTTTAATGGTTTTAAATCTTCCCGGTTGTAAATATTACCCAGAAGCGTAGAAATATTGGGTTTAAAAAACCCATTTCCCACTATTATCAGTGTTAGAGAAACAATCATGGCAGTATTTCCGGGAATTCCTAAACACAGGTAACCGGCAGACATTAAACTGCCGCCAATAAAAATAGATTTTATATAACCTAAATAACGATCTGCGATAAGTCCACCTATAAATGGTGTTAAATAAACCAACGCAATAAAACTGCCGGTGATATCGGCTCCAATATTTTGAGGAAAACCTTTTCCACCATTACTCGCAGGGTCAATGGTATATAAAAGCAAAATGCCTACCATTAAATAGTAAGCAAAACGTTCCCACATTTCGGTAAAGAACAAAATATACAATGCACGGGGATGTCGCCCTGTCTTTATTGTATCAGTCATACAGCTGGTTTTCGTTAAAGAAAATTGTTTACGTTACTCAATCAGGCGGGAAAATACAGAAAATCTCTTTCCCGCCAAGCAAATGGTAGTTAATCTTCAATACCAGCAAGGGTTCTGGTCAGGATAACTATTTTTCGCTGTTCAAATATTTCTGCTTTCTTTGTAAACTATTACCAGCTTACTATGAATATTCTTTTACTAGGACAAGGCGGAAGAGAACATGCACTAGCTTACAAAATGCAACAAAGTCCGTTGTGTACAAAACTTTTTACAGCTCCCGGAAATGCCGGTACGGCGCAGTGCAGTATGAATATAGCCATGGAGTCTGACGATTTTGAAGTGATAAAGAAGTTTTGTGTAAAAGAAAAAATTGATATGGTAGTGGTGGGTCCCGAAGATCCGCTGGTAAAAGGTATTTATGATTTTTTTAAAAATGACCCTGCCTTAAAAGAGATAATGGTGATTGGTCCTTCACAGCAGGGTGCTTTGCTGGAAGGCAGTAAAGCATTTGCCAAAGAATTTATGATGAAGTATGGAATTCCTACCGCTGCATACCGGGAGTTTACTTCTGAAAATTTTACCCAGGGTGTGGGTTACATCAAGCAACATGAAATGCCGGTTGTACTAAAAGCAGATGGATTAGCTGCCGGAAAAGGGGTGGTGATTTGCCAGCATCCCATTGAAGCTATTGCCGAGTTTGAGCTAATGGTTCAGCAACAAAAGTTTGGCGATGCCAGTAAAAAAGTTGTGATAGAAGAATTTTTATCCGGCATTGAATTAAGTGTTTTTGTTTTGACGGATGGAATCAATTATGTGACCCTTCCCGAAGCAAAAGATTACAAACGTATTGGCGAAGGGGATACAGGTTTGAATACGGGTGGTATGGGTGCCGTAAGCCCCGTGCCGTTTGCAGATGAAGTGTTTATGCAAAAGGTGAAGGATAAAGTGATCATTCCTACTATTGAAGGAATAAAAAAAGAAAACATCGAATACAAAGGGTTTGTATTTATCGGTTTGATAAAAGTGGAAGATGAACCGTATGTAATAGAATACAACTGCCGCATGGGCGACCCCGAAACAGAAGTGGTGATGCCCCGGTTAAAAAATGACCTGATGGATTTGTTTGTAAAAACATCGCAGCAAAAATTAAATGAAGTAACTATTGAAACCGATAGCAGGCATGCTGTTACCATGATGGCTGTGAGTGATGGCTACCCCGGCAGCTATGAAAAAGGAAAACCAATTTCTTTCCCATCTGATATAAGTGGTGATACCATAATTTTCCAGGCGGGTACCAAACAGGAAG
The DNA here is from genome assembly GCA_016185185.1 of Sphingobacteriales bacterium. GTDB lineage: Bacteria > Bacteroidota > Bacteroidia > Chitinophagales > Chitinophagaceae > AWTP1-9. The sequence continues at coordinate 16,979 of JACPOD010000065.1, forward strand.
GAAATAACATTGTAACGAATGGCGGCCGTGTGCTTACTGTAACTTCTTATGGTGAATCAATTACAGGTTGTGTTGCTAAATCAAAAAAAGTTTTGGAGCAGATAGAGTATGAGGGGATTTATTATCGCAGGGATATTGGGTATGAGTTTATGTAGTTACTGAAATTTTTTCAGATGCCTCAGTATGGTTACATTCTATTAACTTTCTTTTGCTTGGCCAAACGAAAGAGTAACAAAGAAAAGGACCCCGAATTCGATATACAGCACGAATTCGGTTTGTTCCCTGATTCAGCTTTTGTACTACTGTAACTTCAACAGTTCTATTTCTGTTCAGAATGTTTTGTTGATTATTTTTTGTTCCTGCGGAACATAAGAAGGGATTTAGATGAATTGATGTGAATGGATAAATAAGTGATGTTATTTATTGCTGCCTATTGTATTGAAGGTACAAGTGAGTGACACAACCTGCGATGCCCAATAAACAAAAGCTGGTTTTATCAACCCAAAACCAGTAACCATCAACCCAAAACTATTTTCCCAATTTCCCCACAAATAAATGATTTGGCATTGTTTTTTCGACTAATTTCCTTCAACTTTGCTCACAAAATTTTCAATATACCAACATGGGTCTTTTTAACTTTTTTACGCAGGAGATTGCCATTGACCTGGGAACCGCAAACACCCTCATCATACATAACGACGAAGTAGTAGTGAATGAGCCTTCGATAGTGGCACTGGACAGAAACAATCCTAAAAACGTATTGGCAGTTGGGCGTAAAGCGTTGCTGATGCATGAAAAAACACATGAAAGCATCCGCACTGTTCGTCCGTTAAAGGATGGTGTAATTGCCGATTTCAACGCCGCAGAGATAATGATACGGGAAATGATCAAAATGATCTATCCTAAAAAACCATTGTTCCCACCAAAATGGAGAATGATGATCTGTATCCCCAGCAGCATTACCGAAGTAGAGAAAAGGGCTGTTCGTGACAGTGCTGAACAGGCAGGGGCACAGGAAGTATATCTTTTACACGAACCCATGGCCGCAGCACTAGGTATTGGTATTGATGTGGAAGAGCCTGTGGGTAACATGATCATTGATATTGGTGGTGGTACTACTGGTATTACAGTAATAGCTTTAGCCGGTATTGTGTGCGACCAAAGTATAAGAATTGCCGGTGATGAGTTTACGGCAGACATTATGGAAGCCCTTCGCCGATATCATAGTTTATTGATTGGTGAACGTACGGCTGAACAAATTAAAATACAGATTGGTGCAGCCATGAAAGATTTAGAAAGCCCACCGGATGATATTCCTGTAAATGGCCGTGACCTTGTAACAGGTATTCCCAAGCAAATTATGGTAAGCTACCAGGAAGTAGCCGAAGCATTGGATAAAAGCATTTTTAAAATTGAAGAAGCCATATTAAAAGCGCTGGAACAAACACCTCCTGAACTTGCGTCAGACATCTACCGTCGTGGTTTATACTTAACAGGTGGTGGAGCATTATTACGTGGGTTGGACAAGCGTTTGAGCCAAAAAATAAAATTACCGGTGCATGTGGCTGATGATCCGTTGAAAAGTGTGGTACGTGGTACAGGTATTGCTTTAAAGAATTATGACAGGTATCCTTTTGTGATGAGATAAAAGCAGATGTCTGGTGTAAGATGTATGATTTTAGTGAGATTCCCATTACATCCTAAATCATACATCCGAGATCCGACATACTAAATCAGGCATCAAACTTCAATATTCGTCTTTGAAAAATATCTTCCTTTTTGTTCGTCAGCATTCTAACCTGCTCTTCTTCCTTTTCCTGGAAGTGCTGAGTCTTTATTTTTTTTATAGCTATAATAAGTTTCACCAGGCGGCATTTACGGGTACTGCTAATGAATTAATAGGTTCAGTTTACACACAGTATAATAAAGTGGAAGATTATTTTAATTTAAAAAAAGAGAATGAACGGTTAAGTAATGAAAACAGCCGTTTAATAAACAAATTAAAAGAAGATTACTCCGCTTCCGATACGGCATTTAAAATTGTTGCCGACACCATCCCAATTGATACTACCGGATTAAAAAGGAAATATTACTACATGCAGGCAGAAGTGGTGCACAACTCTACCAATCTTCCCAATAACTTTATCACATTACACCGTGGCCTGGCACAAGGGGTTAAAAAGGATATGGGTGTTTATGGTCCGGGTGGCATTGTAGGCGTTGTGGTGGATGTAAGTAATAATTTTAGTGTAGTAATGAGTTTGTTGCATAAACAAAGCAGCACCAGTGTAAAAATTAAAAAAAGCGGAGAAGCAGGAAAATTGGAATGGGATGGTGAAGACCCTGCGATACTTACGCTGAGAGATATTCCGAAAAGTGTAAAACTGCAAAAGGGAGATACTGTGCTTACAAGCCAGTACTCTGATAAATTTCCTCCAAACCTAATGGTAGGCACCATTACACAGGTGATACAGGAAAAAAGTACCAATAACTATTTGCTGAAAGTTAAAGCAGCTACTGATTTTAAAAGTATCCAAACAGTTTGGGTTATTGACAACCTTCAAAAAGAAGAACAAAAAGAGCTGGAGGAAAAAGTTAAGAATAAGAAATGAGTGATTTGTTAAAAAATATTATCCGTTTTGCATTGTTTATTTTGGTACAGGTGTTTGTACTGAATTCAATACCTGCATTGCATTATTCTGTAAACCCGTACTTATATTTTTTATTCATTCTCTGGTTACCATTTTCTTTATCCCGTTTCTGGTTAATGGTGTTTGGGTTTATAACAGGTATAACGCTTGACTACTTTACACATACCCCCGGATTACACGCAGTACCTTGTGTGCTCATTGCTTACCTGCGCCCATTTCTTGTAAATATTCTTATTCCACAACAGGGGGCGGAGATGAATTACAAAGAACCTTCCATTAAAAGTTTGGGTTTAGCGCCGTATGCTACGTATATCGTTTTACTTACCGTGATACATCATGGAGTGCTATTTACACTGGAAGCTTACCAGTTTGGAAATATCTGGTATCTCATCATTAAAACATTAGCTTCATCATTGATCAGTCTATTATTGATTTTACTGGTAGAGATGTTATTTAACCGGAAACAGAAGTTTATTACGAATACCTGATAATTAACCAATATTTGATTGGGAAATGCAAAAAACACTAATAACTTTGAAGTATTAAAATTCCTTCACCCAGCCAATGTCCGTATTTAATCAATCAAGGAAAAACGTTATCAGGCTAATCTTTGTGTCGGCCTTCGCTGTTATTTTATTACAGCTTACCAACCTGCAAATTTTTTCCAGCAAATACCGTCGTCTTGCCCAGGAAAATGCTATTCTTCGTAAAGTGGTATATCCCAGCCGTGGTATTATATTTGACCGTAAAGGAAAAGCTATTCTGGACAATACAACGATGTATGATTTGATGGTAACACCATCACAGGTAAAAGGAGTGGATACTGCATCGCTTTGCCGCATACTGGAAATTGATACAGCAGAATTTCATGAACGTATTATATCTGCCATTATTAAAAACACCCGCAACCGTCCATCTGTTTTCTCTGCATTGCTGCCAACAGATAAATATGCCAAGATCAACGAGAACCTGTACAAGTTTCAGCCCGGATTTTTTTTACAGGAACGTCCTGTACGGTTATATCCGTATGCTGCTGCTGCGAATATCCTGGGATATCTTGGGGAAGTGGATACCAACTTTTTAAAGAAACATACCAACGAAGGTTATCAGATGGGCGATTATGCAGGCATGACAGGTCTTGAGCGGAGTTATGAAAAAGTGCTGATGGGGGAAAGGGGTATTCAGTACATTTTAAAAGATAACCTAAACCGGCCGAAAGGTCCTTATGAAAATGGTTTATTTGATACAGCTGCCATTGCCGGTAAACATTTATACACAGCCATTGATGTGGAACTACAGGAATTAGGAGAAAAATTAATGCAGAACAAAGTGGGTTCTATTGTTGCCATTGATCCTAAAACAGGTGGTATCATTACCATGGTGAGTTCACCTACTTACAATCCAAACTTATTAACCGGCTCTGAAAGAAGAAAACACTTTAATGAACTCTTTCGTGATCCTGCCTATCCATTATTAAACCGTGCTGTTAATGCCAGTTATTCCCCCGGATCAACTTTTAAAACCTTGCAGGCGTTGATCGGGTTGCATGAAAAAGTGATCACTACCGATTTCAGAGTAGCATGCTCCGGTGCGTTTTATGGATGTGGTGGAGGCAAGCCAATGCGTTGTCTGGATGTGGGTACTTTCGATCTGCGTGGCGCCATTACCATTTCTGATAATACTTATTTCGCCACCGTAATGCAGCGGGTAATGAACAATCCAAAATATCCCAGCCAGGATAGTGCTCTCGCAGTATGGGTGCGTTATATGAATGCATTTGGATTGGGGCACCGGTTAGGCGTTGATATTCCAACCGAAAGAAAAGGAAATATACCCACACCTGCTTATTTTGATAAAGTATATGGTAAAGGAAGATGGAACTACTGCAATTTTCGATCGGTAAGTATTGGACAGGGTGAAGTAGATGTAACACCCATTCAGGTAGCCAATGAAATGGCTTACATAGCCAATAAAGGATGGTATAAAATTCCACACCTCGTTGATTCTATCGAAGGAGGTGATAAATTTGATTTATTAGCACCTTATAAAAATCCCATTACACCAACAGATATTCCTGATTCAATATTTGAAGCAGTTCACGATGGAATGGAAGGGGTTATAGAAAGAGGAACTGGTATAGGCGCCAAAGTGGAAGGAATTACAATTTGTGGAAAGACAGGTACCGTAGAAAATTATTACCGGGGTGTAAAGCAACCCAACCACTCTTTCTTTTGTGGTTTTGCGCCAAGGGATAATCCCAGGATCGCTATCATGTGTGTGGTGGAAAATAGTGGGAGGTTTGGAGGAACTTTTGCAGCCCCGATTTGTGGGTTAATGATAGAAAAATATTTAAAAGACTCTATTGCAGGAGATGCCCGTAAAGCAAGGGTGGAGCAGTTAGCCAGTTTAAATTTAATACCACCAAGAATTACAAATGAATTGCGTAAAAGAGATTCAATAGAACAGGTTAAAGCAAGTGATTTTAACACCACCAAAGACACATTGGGACTGGAAGAAGATCCGGATATTAAGACAGAAAAGAAAAGGTCATTACCTGTTAATAACGACAGTAACAGCATCCCCGGGAAAATAAAAACGGATGCGATACTACCAGATAATAAAATGAAAATTAAAAAAGATACTATCAATATATAACTGTGAACGAAAACCGGCAAGGCATATCAAAAGGTATTGATACTACAGTAATGTGGCTGTATTTTGCATTAGTTGCCATAGGCTGGGTAGCAATTTTTAGTGTTGAGTACCGGTCTGGCGATAATGCTTTACAAAAAATAATGAGTTTTAATACCAACTATGCCAAGCAATTATTTTTTATAGGACTAAGTATTGTAATTGGAATTTTTGTTTTACTTACAGACAGTAAATTTTTTACTACTACCGCTAATCTTGCCTATGCTTTTGGAATTGTAGCTTTACTCCTGGTATTTCCTTTTCACTCACATATTAAAGGCACGAATTCAATTATTAAAATTGGGGTCTTTAACTTTCAGCCTGCTGAAATCTGTAAGCTGTTTGTAGCACTTGCTTTAGCAAAATATTTAAGCAGGCTCGAAACTAATTTTAATAAAACCAATTCGCATCTCATCGCATTTGCCTTAACACTTACTCCATCTATTCTGGCTATTTTTCAAAACGAAACAGGGCTGGCACTGGTTTATTTCTCATTCTTTATCGTAATGTACCGGGAAGGCTTACCGGCATGGTACCTCGTATTGGGGTTTTCATTAATTATATTAGTGGTAGCAACATTACTGGTAGATAAATATGTACTGGCTATCATTCTAACCGCTGTTGCCGTATTCATTATTTATTTGTTATACACAAGGTTTCGGCGATATCGTTCCTTTACTTTAATGGTTATGCTCATTTGGGGTGCTGCTGTAGCTATTCAACTCTTTGCAGTACCATATATATTTGAAAGCGGAAAAATATTAAAGGGATATCAGGTTAAACGTATTTATGCAGCCATTGGAAAAGATTATGTACCCAAGAATGCAGAACAGTTAAAAGAAATACAGGAAAAAGAAAAAGGAAAGAAAAAAGATGAAGGCGATTATAATGTGAAACAATCAAAAATTGCTATTGGCTCCGGGGGGGTTTTAGGTAAAGGTTTTTTAAAAGGCTTGCAAACGCAGGGCGATTTTGTTCCGGAACAGCATACTGACTTCATCTTCACCGCCTGGGCTGAAAGTTTTGGCTTTTGGGGAAGTGTACTGTTGCTGGGTTTATACTTATTCCTCATTTTGCGCATAGTAAATATTGCTGAGCGGCAGCGAAGTGCTTTTTCCCGGGTGTATGCCTACAGTGTGGCCAGTATTATTTTTTTTCATGTAATGGTAAATATTTGTATGACTGTAGGACTTGCACCGGTAATTGGCATACCACTCCCTTTGTTGAGTTATGGTGGCGCATCTTTACTGACATTCACTGTTTTAATCTTTGTTTTGTTAAGATTGGACGCCGACAGGCAAATGGTTTTACGATAAGTTAGGCAACCGATGCGTGTAAAAGTTATATCTTTACCATGTTATGGAAAAAGCGATGAAGAAATATATCGTAACTTTTTACTTACCCGAAGTACTTGATCTTTCATTCTGGAAGATTATCCCGGAACACAGGAAGTATATTAATAAACTAATGGATGATGATGTTATTTTAACGTATGGGGTAAATGCAGAAAGAAGTAAAGGCTGGGTAGTGTTTAGTGCCGCTACAGAAGAAGAAGTAACAGCTTATATTGAAAACTTTCCCATACACGACATGATAACATATGAAATTGAAGAACTTTTTATTTTTGATTCAATGATTGGTATACCAAGATTGGTGATGAACTAAACTCTCTTTCTGTTTTAATGAAAATTATTCCTCTATCTGAAGGAGCATTTACGGTTGACAAATCCAAACAATTTATCCCGTTTGATAAAAATAATGATGACCTGCAACAAAGAAATAAAGGTTCATTACTGGTAGAGATACAACCTTTTGTTATTGTTACCACTAAAGATGTCGTTGTAATTGATACGGGTCTTGGTTTTTCAAATGCGGATGATACCATGCAAATCCATCAGCATTTATTGGATGAAGGAATTAACCCGATGGATGTAACGAAAGTATTGTTATCTCATTTGCATAAAGACCACGCAGGAGGCATCAGCAAAAGGGATGAGATACTTGGACAGGAATTTTTCAGTTTTCCCAACGCCATTTATTATGTAAATGAAAAAGAATTAGCTTTTGCTTTGGAAAAAGGTAAACCTTCTTATAACCCGGATGAATTTAAACTTCTGAAAGATTCTGACCGTGTTGTTATGATTAATGAAGATGGCCTGATCGATAATTATATTGAATATAATTTAACCGGTGCACATAGCCCTTTTCACCAGGTTTTCTGGATTGAGGAAGACGGGCAAAAAGCATTCTTTGGAGGGGATGTGGCGCCACAGCTTATTCAAATGAAAACAAAGTTTGTAGCTAAGTATGATTATGACGGAAAACGTTGTATGGAACTTCGGCAAAGGTGGTGGGAAATGGGTCAAAAAGAAGGATGGACTTTCTTATTCTATCACGATATTAAAACGCCTCTCTTTAAACACTAAGTAATTACTATTAGGTATAGTTCTTATAAAAAAGTAGGCCAACCCTGAAAAGAGTCGGCCGTTGCTAACCTATGAAAAACACCTATATGCAAATCTAAAGAAATAATTAGCTTATTTCCAAGAAATTTTATGTTTTTCTTTTAACCTCTCTTGGGGATTAATCCGGGTCTGTTAGGCCTGTTTTTGATACGATTTATCAATATCCGGCGGAAATCTCTTTCTGCATTAAAAAGACGGTTCATGCGGGGGTGCCCAATGATTTTTACAAATTGGTCGCGGTATTTTTTGCGAATATCAATGACTTTTTGCTCCTGGTCAATTACGTCATCATTGCCGTCATCCTTTCTGTCTTTCAGAAGTTGACGCATTTCCTTAAAGTACTGGTTATAAACGGGCCAAAATTTTTGAGCTTCATCGGGACTTAGGTCCAGTTTTTTGCTGATAAATGCAATTTTTAAAGCCTCAATCTTTGAGTTTTCCTCAGGGTCATCCTGTGCCTTTAGCTGGGGTAAACCAGCGATGAATAAAAGGGCTATAAGTAAATATTTTTTCATAACCGGTACCTCCTTAGTTGCTTGTTTTATTTTTAGATTCTTTTAATAGTTCATCCATCAGTTTTTCATCACTCATCAGTTCTTCTTCATCAGGTAACTGGCTCTGGTCAACACTGGCCACCATTTGAATGGCGTCTGCATCATCGGCTGTTTTATCTAAATAATTTGCAATAGCATCCTCCGAAGTTTTATTTAATACTTCGTCAAACTTGTTTTCTTTGGCGTAGCTGATTCCCTGTTTAACTACCGAATCAAGTTTACTGTTGCCATTAGTAAAGTAAAAAGCAAAAAAACCTATTATACCAATTACTGCAGCCGCCACTGCGTAGCGCATCCATTTGATGCTTTTATGCTCTTTAAATGAAATAATTTTTGCTTCTTCTTTAGGTGAAACCCTGCTTATCAAAGTATCACTTAAAGTATCAAAATATCCTGCCGGCACTTTATATACATTTACTTTATCGAGGGAGTAAAGCATAAGGGATAGAACCCTTAGTTCATCATCCACGGACTGGCTTTCATCCTTTTTTATCTTATGTAATATTGATTCTGCCAGTGTATCAAAATATCCATGTGGCACCTGCATAGGATTTTTCATGGCTATACTGTGCAGAGCCGGGGATCTGTCATCAATTTTAGCCAATGTGAGCAAATGTTCATCCAACCCTTCAAAATAGCCGGCCGGAACAACGTAAGGATTTATTCTTACAGCGTCAGCCAGTAAAGGACTGATTTCCATTAATTCGTTTCCTATTTCTTTATTCGCTAACATTTCAACTTTTGAGACGGGTTTATTTTCTTAAAGTTTAACGATTCAGGATAAAATCCTCTATTTTTTTAACGGCGTGATGATAGCTGGCTTTTAATGCCCCCTCGCTGGTTTCCAGCACCCTGCTCATTTCTTCGTATGGCATTTCATCATAATACCTGAGATTGAAAACAGCCCTTTGTTTTTCCGGTAGCTGCTGGATTGCCAATTGTAGTTTCCATTCCAGTTTATTGGCATCAAAATGACTATCAGCCTTTATTTTTTCACTTAACCCCGATTCTTCATTGCTGATGGATACAGAGGCTCTTTTTTTCTGCTGTTCAATAAAAGTGAGGCATTCATTGGTGGCGATGCGATAAAGCCAGGTATAAAGCTGGCTGTCTTCGCGGAAATTATCCAGCCCTTTCCAAACTTTGATGAACATATTTTGCAATACATCATTAGCATCTTCATGCTCCACCACCATACGTCGTATGTGCCAATAAAGTTTTTCCTGGTATTTACGGATTATGGCGGTATAAGCCCTTTCCCGGGTTTCGGGGATACGGAATTGCATTAAGAGTTCTTTATCATCGGCGTGGTTGGCCATGCAAGTGGTTTAGGTTAATACAAAAATAGAAATACGTATGATAAGACCGTAAAAAGTTTTGAAGGTTTGAAAGCAGCGAAAAAAGTTGACAGATGGCAGTTGACAGTAACCGGCGTTTTTCCCTATACCAGAAGTTATAAGTTGCCATGATAACCGGACGATGAAGTGATTGCGAGGCAAGGGACGATGCCCCGCATTCCAAAGCTGGTATCAAAATATTTTTCAATAAACATAATTACTCATAGCTCACAGCTAGTAGCTTCTTCAAAAAAAGCCGCACCAAACGAATTGATGCGGCACATTTTTCAATGGGTTCAAGAATTAATGGGTTTTGCGGGAAATAACTTTTTTAGCTGCTTCCACTATATTGGGTGCATCCAATCCGTACTTGGTTAAAAGCTGGGCTGGTGTACCACTTTCGCCAAAAGTGTCTTTGGTACCCACATATTCTATAGGGATGGGGAAATGTTTTGAAGTTACCTGGGCAATGGCGTCACCCAAACCGCCAATGATATTATGTTCTTCTGCTGTAACAGCACATTTTGTTTTTTTGATGGAGTTCAAAACCGCTTCTTCATCAAGAGGTTTAATGGTGTGGATATTGATGACTTCCACACTAATACTTTGCTCTTCTAAAATTTTTCCTGCTTCAATGGCTTTCCAAACCAGGTGACCACAGGCAAAAATGGTTACGTCTGTTCCTTCGCTAAAGAGCTGGGCTTTACCAATTTCAAAATCGGCTTCGTTGGTAAAAATGGGCCATACTGGACGGCCAAACCGTAAGTAAACCGGGCCTTGGTATTCAGCAATAGCTTTGGTGGCAGCCTTGGTTTGGTTATAATCGCAGGGAACAATCACCGTCATACCCGGTAACATTTTCATCAGGCCCATATCTTCCAGTATCTGGTGGGTAGCTCCATCTTCTCCCAGCGTAAGGCCTGCATGGGAGGCGCATATTTTTACATTCTTACCCGAGTAAGCCACACTTTGACGGATTTGATCATACACACGGCCGGTAGAGAAATTAGCAAAAGTGGTGGTGTAAGGAATTTTGCCACCAATGGTTAATCCTGCCGCAATACCAATCATATTGGCTTCGGCAATGCCACATTGTATAAAACGATCCGGAAATTCTTTCATGAAACCGCCAAGTTTTAAGGAACCGGCGAGGTCGGCTGTAAGTGCTACTACATTTGAATTTTTTCTTGCCGCTTCCACTATACCATCACCAAATCCACTGCGGGTATCTTTATTACCTGTTACCTGAATATCTTTTAAAGCCATTAATCGTTAATTAAAAGTTGCCGCAAAGTAAAAGGAAAGTTTTGAGTTTTGACGGGTGAGTTTTTGCGGATTTTATTCACAATTGGATGATGTTTTTGGCTATTAGTGAAAAATAAAAGAAGTAACAACAGATTTTATAACTATTTTATTCGAAGAAGATACGGTATTGGTACACCATCCATACATTATGTATGCTTCGTCCATACATTGTATGGGGCTTTGACATCTTATACAAGTGAGAGAATAAATCCTGTAACGGCCTGTTATTATACACATTTTTGCGATGGGAACAGAATTGGTACAATAATAATGCAGAAGATAATAAGCCGCACTATTTTTATAGCAAAAAAGATTTTTTTACTTAACTGGATATAAAACTAAAGCAAGCCCTCACCAATAGAGCCCGTTAGTACGCTTATAATACATATTATGCCTGCACGATATTTTTTTTATTGATTGCTGCTACTACTCATTTATTGCATTGAGTGAAAAATAATTTTCATACCGCCTAATAACCACTTATAAAACAAAGGGTATTGACAAAAGGACTTCGTCATTTTATTATAAATCTTCCTGGCTGCATAAGATAGTTTTGACAACGATATAATTTATTGTAAAAAGCGTATGCTGCAAATAATATTAAATGAGAGCAAAAATAATTTTAACGGCTATAGTAATTAGCAGTGCATTATGTGTAACTGCCCAAAGAATATGGGGCGTGGTTACTGATATTGATAAAAAACCAATGACAGGTGTTACTGTAAGTTTACTTAAAGCCACCAATTCGGCTATAATGAAACTGGCAGCCAGCCAAAAAGATGGGAGCTTTTCATTTTCGCTCATAAGAGCCGGTAAGTATATCATCTCTGTAACGCACATCAATTATAAAAAGGGTTATTCATCTTCTTTTGACTTTGATGGGTTAAAAGATTATGAAGTAGCTGCAATTGCGCTTGCTCCCCAGCCAAAAAGCTTATCGGAAGTTACCGTTACTGCAAAGAAACCAATGATAGAACTAAAGGCGGATAAAACTATTTTAAATGTGGAAGGAACGATTAATGCAATAGGTTCTGATGCATTTGAATTGCTGAAAAAATCGCTGGGTGTGTAGGCAGATAAAGATGATAACCTGAGTTTAAGCGGAAAGAATGGTGTACAAATATATTTTGATGGAAGGCCATCGCCACTGACAGGGAAAGACCTGGCAGATTACCTGAAATCTATCCGGTCAACAGAGATAGTATCAATAGAGTTAATTACAAACCCTTCTGCCAAGAATGAAGCAGCGGGTAATGCCGGTATTATTAATATAAAATTTAAAAAGAATAAGGCTTTTGGAACGAACGGTACAGTAAACGCCGGTTATAATATAGGCATATATCCAAAATACAATGCAGGAATATCGCTAAACCACCGGAATAAAAAAATCAATGTTTTTGGTAATTACAATTTCAATAATTCCAAGGGAGAAACCTATGTTGCTATCAACAGGTTGGTATTTGATACTTTATTTGACCAAAAGAATACTACATTTAAACCGGTTACCAATACTTTCAGGGCCGTGCTGGATTATTTTATCAATAAGAAAAATACATTTGGGATTCTGTTTATTGGCAATCTAACGCATGGTAGCGTCAGATCCGGCAATAAAATGCCTATTTCCTATTATCCCACATCTGTTATCAACCGGAATTTAGATACCGGCTCCTCCACTTCTTTTAAGAGAGATAATTTGAAGCCAACGCAAACTACCGTTATACATTCTTTAAAAGCCACCAGTTTGGCACAGTTTTTTAAGCATTAGTAATACTTTAACAAGGACGCAGTAAACTTTGGATACAGTTTTGCGTCTATTATATACAAAGACATTAAGCAGTCAATTTTCTCATAAGCAGTTAGTTTTGGTAAGCGGCCCCTGTTTCTACAGGGGCCTTTCTTTTTTACTTCTTTTTAAATGGTTGGTTACAACCAGCCATCCTATAAAACAACCAAAAGCATCTGACAGTATATCTTTTATTTCAAAACTGCGACCAGGCACCCAGTAATGCTGCACCACTTCCATAATTACCCCAAACAAAATACCGGAAAGAAAAAGTTTTAAGGCAATTTTCCTTTGCTGAGGCATTGGTAACTTTTGCCAGGCCAGGGACCAGGTAATAATAAAGACACTAAAGAGAAAGAGATGGATCCATTTATCTAAATAAATTTCTCCAAACCAGTTGTTTTGCGGGAAACTGCTGCCGGGCAAAATCAATAAAATAAAACTAGCTATTGTCCAAAGCAAGCCGGGCCAATAGCTATTCCAGAATTTTTGAATCATATGTTAACTAACCATTGCGGCGTATGTTTCAGCACTCATTAAGGCTTCCACATCTGCGATACTATCTACCGTCATTTTTGCCATCCAGCCTTCCCCGTAAGGATCATTGTTTACCAATTCCGGGGCGCCGTTTAAGGCAGGGTTTACTTCAGTTATAGTACCACTAACCGGCAAAAACAAATCACTTACTGTTTTAACCGCTTCAACTGTTCCAAAAACATCGTTGGCCGCTAAGGTTTTACCAACGGTTTCTATTTCTACATATACAATATCACCTAATTCACGTTGGGCAAAATCGGTAATACCGATAGTGGCTACATTCCCTTCCAGTTTAATCCACTCATGGTCTTTGGTGTAACGAAGATTTTCAGGAAAATTCATATGGAGTCGTTTAGAGCTGCAAATATTCAAAAATTAAAGGTGCAAAAATCAACCGTTCAAAAAAAAGAATAACTATTTTCTTTTGATTAAAGCCACTTTAACGATCCGCACATCTTTGAGTGGTCGGTCTCCGCCCTGCCTGCCTTTGGTGGGCACTGCGGCAATACTGTCCAATACTTCAGTGCTGCTAACCAGTTCGCCAAAGACCGTATAGCTCTGGTCAAGATGTGGGGTTCCGCCAATGGTTTTATAAACAGCACGGTGTTCATCGGGCAATTTTCTCCCTTTGAGACGAAAAGTTTCTACAGAATCCAGGCCTGCATCGGTAAATATTTTTCCCTGTACAATATAGAACTGGCTTCCACTGCTGGCTTTTTGCGGATTTACATCATCTCCTGTTCTTGCAGCGGCAATTACTCCTTTTTTATGAAATATCGATGGCCGAAACTCCGCCGGAACGGTATAGCCCGGACCGCCATTGCCTAATTGTTTTGTTGAATCGGCCCTTTTACTTTCCGGGTCGCCGGCCTGTATCATAAAATGATTGATGACCCGGTGAAATAAAATGCTGTCGTAATAATGTTGCTTGACCAGTTTCAAAAAATTATCCCGGTGCAATGGTGTGGAATCGGATAATCGTATGACCATCGTTCCCATACTAGTTACCATCTCCACATCTTTGTGCAGATCTTTTTTTCTCAAACCATTGGAGAGTTTGGGATTGCAGGAGATGATGATAAAAGAAAATAGTAAAAGGGGGAAAAGTAGTTTCATTTTATAGCTTGTTCGTTTGTCAATCTAAAAATCCATTATTTTCAAAATATAACAGCACATGGTCTTTAATAAAATTTTCCTGCTCTGCAAGGCTCATGGGTGCAATATGTTTGAGTTGCTTAAAATGAGGCCAGCCATCTTTGTCCAGGCCTTCCAGTTCATAATAACCGCTCTGGCTTAATAAAGAACATACTGCTACATGCATCAGATCCTGTTTTTGTTCTTTAGTATATTTCTTTTTCACCTCACCAAATTCCTGCACACCTATTAAAAAAAGAATGCTTTCCAGGTCTGGTTTTTTGTCAAACCGATCTGCCAGTTTCGCTTCCAGGTTTATCCACCGTACAAATAAATCGTCGCTTGTTTGCATAGCCGGCAAAAATAACTCCTTTCTGCTGAACCTGCCGTTTAACAATCTTTTGTGCACAAAGCGTATGGCAAAGTATTTGTTTATATTCGGTCTTTGTATTTTGCAATATCTAAATTGAAATGCATGCTTAAAACCGCAGAAGACATCCGCCAGCTGAACGAACGCATCCAGGCAGCCGGCGCATTTGTTGACCGTATTAAAAATGAAGTTGGAAAAGTAATTGTTGGGCAACCTTACATGATTGACCGGCTGATGATCGGCCTATTAAGTAATGGCCATATTTTATTAGAAGGTGTGCCCGGACTGGCAAAGACGCTGGCTATTAAATCACTTTCACAAGCAACACATGCTAAATTCAGCCGCATACAATTTACACCCGATCTTTTGCCTGCAGATGTTATTGGAACAATGATCTACAACCAGCAGCGCAATGAATTTATGGTGCGTAAAGGACCCATTTTTGCCAATTTTATTTTAGCAGATGAAATAAACCGTGCCCCAGCCAAAGTACAAAGCGCTTTATTAGAAGCCATGCAGGAGAAACAGGTAACTATTGGCGATACTTCTTATAAATTAGAAGAACCTTTTTTAGTACTCGCTACACAAAATCCGCTGGAACAGGAAGGAACTTATCCTTTGCCGGAAGCACAACAGGACCGTTTTATGTTAAAGGTGATTGTGGATTATCCTAAAAAGAATGAGGAGCAATTGATCATTCGTCAAAATACACAATCGGGGCCGCAACCAGAAGTAAAACAGGTTGCCGCTATGCAGGAAATAGCACAGGCAAAAGACCTGGTGCGACAGGTGTATATGGATGAAAAAATTGAAAATTATATTTTAGATATTGTATTTGCCACCCGGCAGCCTGAGAAATATAATCTTCAAAAATTAAAAGCGTTGATTGCATACGGAGGTTCGCCAAGGGCTTCCATAAACTTAGCATTAGCAGCAAAAGCGCATGCTTTTTTAAATAAACGGGGTTATGTTATTCCGGAGGATGTAAGAAGTATATCACATGATGTATTGCGTCATCGTATTGGTTTAACGTATGAAGCAGAAGCGGAGAATATAAATGTGGAGGTGATTGTTGAAGATGTATTGAGGGCCATTAATGTGCCGTAGAGGAGATGATAGTTGAAAGATGACGGTTGACAGATGACAGTATCCATGAGTTGTAGTATTTCAAAACCTTAAAATATGAAATCATGACTAACTACAAAAGCCTTGATGCCTGGAAAAAGGCGATGGAACTCGTGAAAGAAGTTTACCTGTTGACTAAATCCTTTCCTAAAGAAGAATTATATGCACTAACATCGCAAACAAAAAGAGCAGCAGTTTCCATTTCGTCGAATATTGCAGAGGGAATGGGTAGAAATTATAAGAAGGATACTATACAGTTTCTGCATATTTCAAGAGGTTCTGTATATGAGTTAGAAACATTTGTTAAATGTTGCAGTTATGGTTGAAATTATTACGGAAGAAAAATTTAACGATATCTGTTCAAAACTTGATGAATGTGTAAGGATATTAAACGGATTTATCACTTATATGGAAAAATCAAATTTAAAATAACAGTGAACCGTCAACGGTGATCTGTCAACTATAAATGCTTACGACAGAAGAAATATTAAAAAAAGTACGTGAGCTTGAAATTAAAAGCAAACGCCTCACCAACCACATGTTTACAGGTGAGTACCATACTGCTTTTAAGGGAAGAGGTATGAGTTTTAAGGAGGTGAGGGAATATCAACCGGGTGATGATACAAGGTTTATTGACTGGAATGTATCAGCAAGAATGGGGCATACTTACAGTAAGATGTTTGAGGAAGAACGGGAGCTAAGCGTTTTTTTATTGGTGGATGTAAGTGCCAGTTCATTATTTGGCACCGTACATCAGCGAAAAAAAGATCTGATCACCGAGATATGTGCTGTATTATCCTTTTCTGCCATCAATAATAATGATAAAGTAGGTGCCATTTTCTTTAGTGATATTATTGAAAAATATATCAAGCCACAAAAAGGGAAACAGCATGTACTGTATATTGTTCGTGAATTATTAACAGAAACTCCAAAGAAAAAAGGAACGAACTTAAGAGAAGCCATTCGCTTTTTTAATAACTCATCCCGCCGTAAGAGCATTGTTTTTATATTGAGCGATTTTATGGATGATACGTATGAAGATGCATTAAAAGTGGCTTCAAAAAAACACGATGTTATTGGTATTAAGATATATGATAAGATGGATATGAGTATTCCGGACCTGGGTTTATTACAGGTAGAAGATGCAGAAACTGGAAAAATGAGATGGATCGATACTTCTGATAAACTGGTGCGCTATAATTATGAACAGGAATTTCATAAGCACAACCAGCAATGCACGGAAGCCTTTGTAAAAGCCGGGGCAGATCTGTTGCATATGACAGCCGGGGAAGATTATGTGAAAGTGTTGCAGAAATTCTTTATTAACAGAAGTAAATAATGATTTTTAAAAATATACTGTTTGCATTTATTTTATTAACCGGGCTGGCCGTTGCAGCGCAGCCAAAACCAATGGCTGTTGCTGATAAAGTGGAGATTCTGATAGGGGAACAATTGCAATTAAAACTCACCGCCAGTTTTACAACAGATAATTTTAATGCGGATGGTTTTGCAATCCCTGATTCTATTAAGCATTTTGAAATTCTTGAAAGAGGACCTGTTGATTCATCTCTAAGCAGCGGTGTAAAAAATATTTCTCAAACAATTACATTGACCAGTTTTGACTCTGGTGTATGGGCTATACCCCGTATTGGTTTGTTAACCCGCACCCCGGCAGGTTATTCAGATTCAATTTTGATAAAAGTTGGATTTGATCCCACTAAAATTGAAGATATCAATGATATAAAATCCATAGAAGAAGTAAGTGTAAATACCGGATGGATATACTGGACATTGGGGGGAATAACCTTACTGGCCTTAGTTGGTTTCGTCATTTTTCTTTACCGTACAAGATTTGGAAAAAAAGAAGAACTGGCGGAAGAAATTTTTATATCTAAAGAACCTCCTTTCAAAGAAGCAATAGATCATCTTAAAGAATTGCGTGAAAGAGTGGTTACAAATAAAGAGCAAGCCAAACAACTGCATGCGGAACTGACGAATATATTTAAAAGGTATTTGCTGAGAGCAAATAGTATTAACACATTGAAGAGCACCAGCGATGAAATACTTATCCGGTTAAAAGATGATGTAATTAATCAATCGCAATTGTCAGTCCTGGCTGAAGCATTGCGTTTAAATGATGCGGTAAAGTTTGCCGGTTATTTTCCGGCTAAAACAGAAACAGATACAGCGATTGAACAAACTGAGACTATAATAAAACGCCTTAACCAAAATAAACAGGTATAAATTGATTCTTGACTGGTTTAGAAATATCAGCTTTGGCCAACCCTGGTTTTTTACACTACTGGTGTTTATACCCGTATTGATCATTTGGTACTGGCGCAAGAATTTAAAGAATAGCTCTTCTTTACTGATATCTTCAGCAAAAGGAGTAGAGGCAGCTGCTAATTTTAAAACCAGCTTCCATCATTTGCCGTTTATACTGCGGATACTTTCATTAGCCTTATTTATTACAGCACTGGCAAGACCCCAAACAAGAAATGATGAACAGCGAAAAGAAGGAGATGGAGTAGATATCGTTTTATGTATTGATGTAAGCGGTAGTATGAGTGCTGAAGATCTGCAACCCAACCGACTGGAAGCAGCTAAACAGGTTGCTGCTAATTTTGTAGATGGCAGACCAACCGACAGAATTGGGCTGGTGGTTTTTTCCGGCGAAAGTTTTACACAATGCCCAATTACAGCAGATCATAATGTAGTAAAGCTGCAGATATTAAATATCCGGAGTGGATTTTTGCAGGACGGAACAGCCATTGGTACAGGATTAGCAACCAGTGTGGAAAGATTAAAAACCAGTAAAGCAAAAAGTAAAGTAGTAATTCTTTTAACCGACGGAGAAAATAACGGTGGTTTAATTGATCCGCAAACGGCAAAAGAAATTGCCAAATCACTTAAAGTAAAAGTTTATACCATTGGTGTGGGCACTGATGGATATGCACCCATTCCCCAGGTTTCTCCTTTAGGTACCATCCGCACAAATGAAAAAGTGAATATTGATGAAAAGCTTTTAACACAGATCGCATCAGAAACTGGTGGCCGTTATTTCCGGGCAAAAGATAATGAAGGATTAAAAAATATTTACAGCGAGATTGATAAACTGGAAAAATCAAAAGTAGAAATAAGCATCTTCACCAACTATACGGAACGTTTTATTCCTTTTGTAATGGCAGCGCTGGCTTTATTGTTACTTGAAATGATCCTTAAGTATACGACTTTTAAAAAATTCCCGTAATAAAACACTCGGCTGTTTGTTATCTTGCAATACAATGAAGGCAGTTGTTTATAAATCTACGGGTTCCTGGTATATCGTAAAAAACGAAGAGGGAAAAGTGTATAATGCCCGTATTAAAGGCAAGTTTAAAATTGATGATGATATTACTTCCACCAATCCATTTATACCGGAAGAAAGAAGAAGATAAGTTTAGTGAATGGAAAGCCATCTATGAGACCATAGGCTATAAAATACATGCTATGAGTTTGCAAACGGGCGATGGTGTTGAAGAACTAAAACAGTTTTTAAAAGATAAAACCACTTTACTCAGCGGACACTCAGGAGTAGGAAAATCAACTTTTATAAATTCCATCTTTCCGGATTTTGATTTAAAAACACAGGAAGTAAGCGGCTGGAGTGGTAAAGGATTGCACACTACTACTTTTGCAGAAATGTTTGACTTGCCCTTTGGCGGAAAAATTATTGATACTCCCGGCGTAAGAGAATTTGGATTGTTTGGTTTTACCAAACAGGAATTATCACATTATTTCCCGGAGATGAAAGAATTGATCAATGATTGCCAGTTTAACAACTGCCTCCATATAAATGAGCCGGGATGTGCTGTAAAAACAGCAGTGGAAAATGAAAAGCTTGCGCTGGAACGTTACATAAGTTATTGTAACATCCTGGATACAATTGATGAAAAACAATACTAGGCTTAAGCAACTTTGCTTTGCAGCACATTCGCCAGTTCTACTACGGCTTCATTGTCTTTACGTACAGCATTACGATACTTCCTTGGGAAGATAGAAACACCATTGTAAATGTCGTAATGGAGAGTGAGGCGCTGACCTTTGTAGTTAAAGTCCCAGTAAGATGAATCGGAGTCATCTATTTTGTTGGTGAAGCTGATGTGGAGTGATTCACTCAATACATCGGCAACTCTGTAAAAGCGGTCAAAACCGCAATTTTCTTCAATGATAGCTTCGGTACAGCCTAAATCTGTTCGTAGGGTCAGGGTCATATGTGTGGATTTTAGTTTTCTCAGGCTTTAAACTTCTTCGCCTTGGGTAGCTTTTCTCCACTCAGCAATTTTTCTGCTCCCACATTCTTTCCATTACTCGGACAACCACGTTTTGAAGACGAACAAGCACATAAACAAGACGCAACAATAAAAATAAACGCTGCATGTTTCATAATGTTCACTTTCCTTTTCATATACGCATTTTTAGATCCAAAGGATTTGGCAGAAAATACCGAACGGTTCAGGGGTAAAAGTTGGAGCGGTTGGTCAGGGCCAGTCTGTTGGTGTATAGTTTGGTAAGTTCTGGTTTTCATGGTTCGGATTCTGCGTTTAAGTCAGATTATAAAAATAATCAATACAATAGAACTGTGCAAGTTGGCTTTTATTGTGCATCCGTGTCGGTTTTTTCCGTGTTTTTAAACCATCCTGCATATTTCACGTAGTTATTGGCTATCCGGTCAATCTCTCCATGGATCAATTCGGAAGAAATATCCTTCACCTTTTTGGCCGGAACCCCGGCATAAATGCTGCCACTTTCACAAATTGTTCCTTCCAGCACCACTGCACCTGCCGCAATAATGGTGTTGCTGTGCACTATAGCGCTATCCATTACAATAGCACCCATTCCCACCAACACATTATCATGTAACGTACATCCGTGTACAATTGCATTGTGACCAATGGATACATTATTACCAATTTCAGTTCCGCATTTCTGGTACGTACAATGAATACAGGCACCATCCTGCACATTTACTTTATTACCTATGCGGATGAAATTTACATCACCCCTTATTACTGTATTAAACCACACACTGCAATCATCACCCATTGTAACATCTCCCACAATAGTAGCATTGGGAGCCACATAACAGTTATTACCCATTTTAGGAGCTACACCATTAACCGAAAGAATAATTGGAGCCATAATTAATTATTTATCATTTTTCACTTTCAATTCTCCATTTTCAATTTTCCACTGTCCCTGCAAATTATAGAATTTCTTTGCGTCTTTGCCAGTCCTTTGCGTTCTTTGCGTGGAAATCTTTTACAAAGTGACACAAAGAGAATTATTCCTGAAACATATTGCTCAAACATCCACCGCACCGTTGGCTATGGAAATTGTAAAAGCCGAAGGATGTAAGTTATTTGATGTAAAGGGTAAAGAATACATTGATTTGATAGCCGGTATCAGTGTATGCAATATAGGTCACCGGCATCCCAAAGTTATTGAAGCTATTAAACTGCAACTCGATGCCTACCTGCACATCATGGTATATGGAGAAATGGTGGAAAGTCCGCAGGTACAATACGCCAAACTTTTAACAGACCATCTTCCGCCAACACTCAATTCTGTTTATTTCACCAACTCCGGTACAGAAGCAACAGAAGGAGCTATGAAGCTGGCCAAAAAAATAACCGGCAGAACACAGATCATTGCATTTAAAAACTCCTATCATGGCAGTACACAAGGTGCACTTAGTGTGATGGGTGATGAATACTGGCGAAATGCTTTTCGTCCGTTGTTGCCAGATGTACTGCATTTGAATTATAATTCTTTTGATGACTTAAATTTTATAACAAATAAAACAGCCTGTGTGATTGCAGAAACCATACAGGCCGAAGCAGGGATCATTACACCACAAAACAACTGGCTCAAAGATTTAAACAATCGTTGCAAAGAAACCGGAACGCTGTTAATATTAGATGAGATTCAGGCAGGCTTTGGAAGAACCGGAACCTTGTGGGGCTTTGAACAATTTGATGTAGTACCTGATATAATTTTATTAGGTAAAGCATTAGGTGGCGGTATGCCATTGGGAGCTTTTGTAGCAGACAAGCAATTAATGGATGCCTTTACAGATAATCCTGTGTTGGGACATATTACTACATTCGGCGGTCACCCTGTTTGCTGTGCCGCAGGAATGGCTGCTATGAAAGTATTACTGGATGAAAAGTTGATGGATGAAGTAAAGGCAAAAGAAAATTTATTTAAAGAGTTATTAATTCATCCCAAAATAAAATCCGTCCGTTCACATGGTTTATGGATGGCGGTTGAGTTTGATAGTTTTGAAACCAATAAAAAAATTATTGATGGCTGTATAGAAGCTGGTGTATTTACCGATTGGTTTTTGTTTGCAGCTAATTGTATGCGCATCGCACCACCGCTGACGATAAGTGAAGAAGAAATTGAGAAAGCATGCAAAATCGTACTCCCCAGAATTCAATGAATTTAATACATTATTAATTTGGAGTTTTTAAGTAATTATTTAATTTTAAAAATATCCCTTCAGCTATTTAATGATCAATAAATCTTATTCAAAATGAAAAAAACAGTTCTCTACCTTTTGTTTTTTCTTTTCTCTTTGACGAAAATATATAGCCAAATTAATTTCGGCATAAAAACAGGTTTAAATATTTCAAATGCAAAAAGTATTAATTCGGATAATAATAAAGCCAGGTTAGGGTTTAATGGTGGCGTTTTATCAGAAATCGAATTCAGTAAAAAATTTATACTTCGACCAGAACTTCTTTATTCAGTAAAAGGATGTAAGTTTCCTGCAACTGCTGTAAACACGGCGGGAACGCTAAGTCTTAATTATTTTTCTGTTCCGATTTTAGGTGGATATCACCTTAATAACGACTTTACTATTTTACTTGGACCTGAATTTAATTTTTTGACAAAAGCCAACTCAAAATTTGATAACAGCGATCATGATGTTTCAAGTAATTTCAGAAAATTTGATGTAGCTATTGATTTAGGGGCAACCTATAATCTAAAAAGTGGGCTCGGTGTTGAACTTCGTTACAGTTATGGATTTAAAGATTTGGTTGATGTAATATACACTGATCAAATGGGTAACGTAACAGGGCAAGGCAAGGAAGGTAGTAATAGAGTTCTTCAAATCGGGTTGTTTTATAAATTTTTAAAAAAATAAAACAGTGATTTCTGCCTTTGTGTCAAGTCTCTTTTGATTCAATTAAAAACTCAACCTGAAACTACCAAACACCCCAAACCTCCTAACCTGTTCCACAGGCAAAGGCCTTGGTAATACTCTCCAGATAAAATCCAGTCGAAATACTTTTAAAATATTATCAACCCCCGTTCCTAACTCCATATAAGTTTTTCCGTCTAACGACTGAAAGATGGCCCCATTGGTAAAATTGAGTTGCTTATTGGCATTACTCAAACTTCCCCATAATACTTTCGCATTCCAGAATTGCCTGAATTTTAATTTGCGTGTAATCGGTATAAAACGAAATATTCCATTGCCGAAATTATGTTCCACATTTATGCCAGCATATTTATCGCTGATATATTCCCAGCGGTTCATCAGATTAAAAGCATATTTGTTATAATAATGAAGTTCATTACCAGGATGAACATCTAACAAAGGAAACGGTAAAGTGCCAAATGTTTTACCTGCATATGCGTTAAACGAGATATTACCATAGGGTGGTATTTTAATAAAGTCAGAAATACTTCCCGAAACTTTATGATAATCGTAATTACTGTTTAAAACACCGGCAATTCCTTTTGTGTATTTAATTTCAGCAATAGGATAGGGACTTCCAAGGCTGGTACGAAAAAAATTATTTTCTAAAAATTTTTCCAAATAAGCAAAGCGGAGTTTTACCTGTACTTCAAATGTATTCAGCGGATCTCCTTTGCCGGCCGGGAAACTACTTTTGGGTGGTAAATAGATTAAAGGTTCGTATTGTTTTCTGTCTAAAACCAGCGTTCCCGATAATCCATATCTTGTTTCTTTAAAAAGATCCAGCTTCTCTTCTTTTAACCGCATAAATTTTCGGGGCACACCTTTCTTTCTAACAGCTAATGCAAAAATATTATCGGTGCTTACCTCATCATAATAAAACTGTCCAAAATCAAGATCATCTGTATAAGAACCAAACAATCTTAATCGTGGGTCTCGTTTAAATATATACATTGCTTCTGCATGTCCCTTAAACTTTTTATCACTAAACCCATAAGCGAGATATGACGATAAGTAAAGATTTTTATTGAAATGTTTATTAGTACCTAAATCAAAACGTAGCCGGTAACCTTCCAGACTGTCAAAAGAAACCCAATTAAACCATGGCCCTATTTGATAATTACCTACATTCTTATATCCCGTAGCAATAAAATTAATGGTGTTGGTATATTTTTTAAAGATGGGCATCTTTTGTAAAGTATCCACCATGGCATAAATGGCCTTTTCGTTTTTATTTAACTCTTCATGCCTCGAGCTTTTCCAGAAAGTGTCTTCTTTCGTGGATGCATCTGGTTGCAATACAATTTCTTCCTGTTTTTTATTGAGCTTTAACGAATCCAGTACGGCATTACTGTTAAGCATAATATCTTTATATGTCGTAGTTTTTCTGCCCGTAAAGGATAATCTTGATTTACCAACCGGTGAAAGATCAACGATAAATTTATCCTTTGATAAAAACCATATGGAGTCATTTACCAGTGAGTATTCCTGTACCAAACTCAACCGGCTTACAAAATTGATATTCGCATCTTTGGGAATACGGAGGTTCATCTTTTGTATAGCGAAAGTTTTAGCATCCACCCAACAGTCACCATAAAAAGTATTTTCACCGGCATGTTTTGGTGTAAAGGTTAAGTGGTAAAATTTTCGTTTAGCAACAAATTGTGTATCGGGTACTTTATAAATATAATAGGCATCTCCATTATCGCTGGCGGGGCTTACAAACTGTTTATCAAACACAGGAATAAAATTGGTATATACATCAATATTCTGATACATGCCGCCTAAGAGCTTGTTGGCACTTTCATTATTTACTCCTGAAGTACGGCTTGCCTTTATAACCTCCCTGTACCGGCTGGGATTTTTTTGATAATAATAATCGGAGATTGTTTCGGTAAGAAAAACCGGAAGAAAGGGCCGGTCTTCAGATAAACTATCCACATTATCGAAAATAAAGCCAAATGGTTTCAGCAGCTTTATTTCTTTCATTTTTTCTTTATTGATATTGATGAGGTCAAGCTCAAGTTTATTATAAAGCTGGTAACTAAAATTGGTAAAACGGTAACGGTCGTTTTGCGGTTTATGTTTTACGATTAATCCCCATAACAGCAGCCCTTTGTTAAACTTGGTTCGAACAATAACATCTCTTTTATTTACAGCACGGTCAAGGTTTATTAAAAGATTAATCGTATCCTTATTAAAATCTATATACCGGCTGTAGTTTTCATAACCCACGTAACTAACAATTAGGCTATCCTTTGGCCATTCATTAAAAATAAATTCAAACCGGCCAGCAGAATCAGTAAGCTTACCTCTTTGCGATTTGGCAAAATATACCGAGGCAAAGGGAACAAGTTCATCGGAGTGCGAATCTTTTACATAACCGGTTAGTACTTTTCGTTGTGCATTGGAGGGCAGCCAATAGGCCAGAAGCAGGAATAGAGGTAAAATTTTTTTCAACAGGTTGTAGAAAGACATAAAGCAAAAATACTGAAACTCCCTTCCACTAATGTCATATAGGATGCAATAGTTGCTGTATATAATTACAGGTTTAACAATTATCAAAAAAATATTTGGAAAATCGGTATTCACTGTTTTACTTTGTGTTTCAAAGTGCTTTCTTATGGGTGATTATCAACAACCAATTGACTCGTTAAAGGATATAAAACAAATGATGGAACGGAGCAGCCGTTTTATCAGTTTAAGTGGATGGAGTGGTGTAGCTGCCGGTGTGTGTGCATTGGTGGGGGCATGGTTCGCTAATGATATTATTACAAAAAATGGGGGACCGGCAGGAGAGCATATTTCTGTTTACCGGGCTGATCATTCTGATAATAGTTTGCTGGACCTACAGGTGTTTATGGGGAGTAAATTGTTTATGATAGCGGCGCTTACTTTTGCTGCTGCCTTTTTTCTTTCTTTCTTTTTTACATGGACCAGGAGTAAAAAAACGGGTACACCAGTTTGGGGCAGCAGTTCGCAACGTTTATTAATAAATGTATTAGGCCCTATGATAGCGGGTGGTTTGTTTTTGTTGCGCATTATTCAATTAGGTATTGTAGGGTTAATTGCACCGAGTTGTTTACTATTTTACGGACTGGCTTTAGTAAATGCATCAAAATATACGTTGGGTGAAGTACGGTATCTTGGTTATATTAATATACTGCTTGGTATAATTAATTGCTGGTACATTGGGTATGGTCTTTATTTTTGGGCAACAGGTTTTGGTGTTTCGCATATCATTTACGGTATCGTTATGTGGTATAAATATGAGAGACAATAAAGATGAGATAAACATTCATGAAGAATCCGATAGAAAACTTAAATAAAATTTTTGACAGCCGCATCCGCCTCGGCATCATGAGTGCTTTAGTGGTGAATGAGGAAGTGGGTTTTAATGCATTAAAAGAACTGATTGGTGTAACCGATGGTAATCTCGCTTCTCATTTAAAAACGTTAGAAGACAGTGGATTTGTAAAAGTGCAGAAAGGTTTTATTGGAAGAAAAACCAATACCACTTACCAGGTTACCAAAGCCGGGGAGAAAGCTTTTCAGCAACATATTGATGCACTGGAGCAAATGATTAAAGGGATGAAATAATTTTTTTTGTACATATACTTTGTAATTCAAAGTACTTTTTATGAATACTGAATTTAAAAACCAAATAGCCAGTTCTCCGGGCATATCTTTTCGGATATGGTTTTACAGCACTGTGATTTTGGCTGTAATCATATTCCTTCATCAATTATATACTACTGAGATTGATGCAGTGCTGGTAACGATCATTTTCTTTATTGCTCCTTTTGTATTAAGTATACCGGCTTTTTTAATGCTTATGTTTATTATACCAGTAATTAACAGGGCTTCCGTTCCGTGGCAAAACAAATTGAGACGATTGATTGGATTAGAGTTTTTTATTGTTTTGGCATATGGTTTTGTAACCGGACCTGCAATTATTTTTATCGATTACAGAGATTTTGAAAATGTTAATCTTCTAACCGGAATTGGAATTGCTATAGCTGTTTTGTTTACAGCCGTATTACTTGCTACTGTTTTAGAATTAAAGAATATCGCCGGCTATTTTTCAAATCACCACTTTACTTTTTCCCAGGCTTGGGCAATATTTTTCAATCTTAAAAATCAAAATATAAATAGTATGGAATCTTCATCAAAAGAAATGGCGGCATCCATGCCACCCACAACTTCATTCTCAAATAAGGTATTAATTAAAGGTGTTATTACCGGCGCATTGATATTATTGTTGCTCATTCCTTCTTTTTTCATTACCAATCTTGTAACCGAAAGACAGCAACGGCAAAAGGAAGTGGTAAAAGAGGTTAGCAGTAAATGGGCTACGGAACAAACATTGAGTGGCCCCTATTTGGTTTTGCCCTACACTTATACTCATGCAGACGATACAGGGAAGACATACATGGTAAGAACAAACCTGGTAGTCTTTGCTGATAATTTAAAAGTAAATGGTGAACTGTTTCCCAAAAACAGACAACGCTCTATTTACAAAGTGTTACTGTATCGTTCATCATTGGCTATAAGCGGAACATTTAAACCACAATGGCCTTCTGATGTTACAATAGCTAATATTGATTTTGCCAATGCTAAACTTTGTTTTGGTATAAGCGATTTTAAAGGACTGGAAGAGGAAGTGAAAATCAATTTTAATAACCACACTTATTCTTTATCTCCAGGTTTGCCATTAACGGATGTAAGCGATAATGGATTATCGGCCCCGGTTTCTTTGCAGACAGATGTGTTTACTGTTGCTGTTCCTTTTAATGTAACTATAAAGTTACATGGAAGCGAAAGGCTACACTTTTTGCCATTGGCTGCCAACAGTCGCTTTGATATAAAGTCTGCCTGGCCACATCCTTCATTTGATGGGAATGTATTGCCCAATGATCATACAATAAGTGATAAAGGGTTTAACGCCAGCTGGTCATTTAACCGGGCCAATCTTCCTTTTAATATGGTATCATTAGCCGGGAAATTCAAAAAAGAAAATCTTGGTTTTGGGGTAAGCATTGTGCAACCGGCCGATCAGTATGATAAAACCATGCGCAGTGTAAAATATGCGGTACTGTTCATAGGATTAACGTTTGCTTTCTTTTTCATTATAGAATTATTGCAGAAAAAACCTTTTCACCCGGTGCAATATGTACTGGTTGGATTAGGGTTGCTGATCTTTTACACACTGCTGCTCTCTATCAGCGAGTTTATACTGTTTGATTATGCTTACGGTATTGCAGCAATCGCTACCATCGCAATGATCAGCTTATATGCAAAAAGTCATTTTACCAAATGGAGTATTGCCGGTGTGTTTGCTGCTGCACTAACCGGCTTATATGGATTCATCTTTGTACTGATACAGCTGGAAGATACTGCCTTGTTACTTGGCAGTATTGGATTATTTTTCATTCTGGCCGGTGTTATGTATTTGAGCAGAAAAATAAAGTGGTATGGTGCAAATTACCAGGCCGTATAATTTATTAATTCTAAAAAAATTATTATGAAATCAATCTGGTTTAAAAAAGCAGGATGGGCGTATGTGCCTGTTCACCCAATGGGGTTGTTAATTACAATAGGCGCTCTTGCAGTTGATGGATGGTTTTTTATTGTACTGGACAGTCATTCTCATTCTGTAAGTGATACACTGATTAATTTTTTTGTCTATTTCAGTTGTATAGCATTTTGGTGGAAATGGATGGCGGAAAAAACGAGTTAGAAAAGTATATAATTCATTTATTACCGTAATTATATCCGTTTATTAGAAAATATAAAAACCCTTTCATACTTGAAAGGGTTTTATAGAACAGCAGTTATTTAAAATTTATTAAAAATCCAATCCCAGGGATAAATACAGTTGTGGTTTCCCTTTAAAGAAAACATTCACGGGCCATCCGGCATCAAATCGAAGAAAATATCCCAGCAGCGTACTCCGGGCACCAAAACCATAACCTGCTACAAAAGGTCCGATACCAGGCGCTTTTATTAAAACAGATACAGGCCCGTTGGAATAAGTAACGGATGGCCTTTTAATGCCTTTGTACTGGCCATTCCAGGTAGTACCCATATCAAAAAATTGTATTAACTGGAAGTTTCTTAAAAAAGCATTGTTAATTGGACGATTGATGAATGTGGCAAATACCGGCAATCTCAATTCACTG
>JACPOD010000036.1 GCA_016185185.1 Sphingobacteriales bacterium
CAACAATCTTCCGTCCGGTTATCACCGGGATTTTCAATTGCTGAAAGAACAACTCTTCCCTGCTTTTGAAAAACTCCGCAACTGTATGGATATGATGCAACTGATGCTGAGTAATATGAAAGTGAAAGAGGATATACTGGGAAATAATTTGTATAAATACTTGTTTAGTGTTGAAGAAGTAAACAAACTGGCTTTATCCGGTGTTCCTTTCAGGGAAGCATATAAACAAGTGGGACAAATGATTGAATCCGGAAACTTCAATCCTTCCAAGGAAGTTAAGCATACACATGAAGGAAGTATTGGCAATCTCTGCAATGATAAGATTACAGCGATGATGGAGAAGGAGTTGGGTGAGTTTAAGTTTTGGGATGAGCAAACATTGATTGCTTAAACTGTTTGTTTCTTATTCTTCTCCCTCTTCAAATACTTCTCCCTTATAATATCCTGCACAGGAACATTTTCAATCTTACTCTCCAGCCAGGAAATAATATCGAGATACATAAAGGAACGACTTTCTAATGGGTTGTCTTCATACTTTTTCAGTTTCTCTCTTAATGTACCAAACGCATCCTTAAATTGCTTGGGATTCAAATGAAACGATTTTCGGATGAACTTAAATATCTCTTCCTCCACCACACTCAGGTTTTCCATCTTCGCCATAAAACGATAAACGGATTTTATCAAATGTTCCAATATATCGTAATTGCCCATTTCAAAATGTGCAATTAGATGAAGCAAACGGGCATAACATTGTAAATCGGTACGCAAATCAATCTTCCACTGAATTACTTTGTTGAGATAATCAATGGTTTTTTCATTGTTACCGCTACCAAAATATAAACAGGCTATTTTATAATAGAAAACAAGAATGCGGTGTAAATCCAGTTTCGTTTCAAACTCATCCAGCTTTTCTTCTAAATGCGGAACTAATTTTAATCCCTGTGTAAAGCTTCCTTCTAAAAAGTGTTTATTGATTTTAGCCACATACAGGTACATAAAAGTTTGTACCCGGTTATTATCATTGGCATTTCCTTCTTTACTGCGGTAGAAATTTTCAAACTGGTGAAGCGTTTCATCAAAGCGTTTTGTATTCTGTAACAGGAAATGTGCATTCAGCAAATTGTGCAAACCTTTAATGTAGTACTGTGCTTCCACTTTTTTCATAGAGGGTTCCTGTTCAAACAGGTCCACCCATTTTTGTGTGTAGCGGTAATACATGATTAAATCCTGCAGAATAAATCCATACCAGCTATAGCTTTGGTACAAATACATCTTTTCATAAAAACCGTTAAATGATTTTACATTAGCCGGCAAGCCGGCCTGGAAGAATCGTTTAATTGCATCTTCATCTTTTTTATTCCGTGCATGACCATGTTTGATATACCAGCCATACAACTGTAAAGAAAGATTGGAAAGTTTGCCAATCATAGCAATACGGTCATCCACATCATCCACTTCGGTAGCTAATAACTCAGCCCGGTTTTCCATACTGCGGGTGATATAAAGCGCTTCAATCTTCTTTTCAAAAATCAACGCCTGTAACAAAAAGGTATGCTGGTTGTGCGACCGGGCATTTTCTTTAATCTTATCAATAATCTTCAGCGTTTGCAGGTATAGTCCCTTGTTAAATAAAATCCGGGCATAATCCATTTGCTCATGTAACTGCAATTCAATATTATTTTCGTCTTTAAGTATACGAACGCTTGCGAGTATTTGTTTATAGAGGTGAGCTTTTAAGTTTGAAAGTTGTTGTTTCTTAATGCTTTTGTTTTTTAATAACAACTGTTCGTCATACTCCTTCATTTTATCCAAAGCATCAAAGAGCTGAATAATTTTCATATCGCTGGTGGCAGAGTTGCGTTTTACGAACAATTTAAAGTTCCGCTTCTCCGCTTTTTCAAGCGATTTTATTAATTGAAATAATTCATCTGTCCTCCTGTTGGGCATCGTAGTTTGTTTAACCTGTAACCCT
The DNA here is from genome assembly GCA_016185185.1 of Sphingobacteriales bacterium. Taxonomy (GTDB): domain Bacteria; phylum Bacteroidota; class Bacteroidia; order Chitinophagales; family Chitinophagaceae; genus AWTP1-9. The sequence goes on from JACPOD010000036.1 coordinate 1,973, forward strand.
TACTGGCAAAGGGTTACATTAAATTAGGTGCGGCATAGCTGGTGTAAAAGCAAGTGCATTTTTGTTTCCTGAATCTGCACTATTACGATAAATTTGTAAGACAGGCTGTAAGTTTTGTTATTGGCAAGCAACACAAAAATAAGCAGCCTGTTTTTTTATCTTTTACAACAGCAATTTATGTCAGATAAACGAATTTACATCTTCGACACAACATTAAGGGACGGCGAACAGGTTCCGGGTTGTAAACTCAATAAAAAAGAGAAAATCGAATTAGCCCTGCAGATAGAAGCACTTGGCGTGGACGTTCTGGAAGCAGGGTTTCCTATTTCATCTCCTGGTGATTTTGATTCCGTAAGCGAGATAGCTACATTGGTAAAAAATGCATCGGTATGTGGTTTGAGTCGTGCTGTTGAAAAAGACATAGAAGTGGCAGCCGCTGCTATTAAGCATGCAGTTCGTCCACGTATACATACCGGTATCGGTACTTCTGATTATCATATCAAAGCAAAGTTCAACGCTACAAGAGAAGAAGTGTTGGAAAGAGCGGTAAAGGCAGTAAAGTTTGCAAAGAGTTTTGTAGAGGATATTGAATTTTACGCTGAAGATGCAGGAAGAACCGATAATGAATATTTAGCAAGGGTAGTGGAGGCTGTTATCGCTGCTGGAGCAACAGTAGTAAACATTCCGGATACAACTGGTTACTGTTTACCTCATCAGTACCAGGAAAAGATGGCTTACCTCATCAATAATGTTCCCAATATTGATAAAGCAATTCTCTCCTGTCATTGTCATAATGATTTAGGATTAGCTACCGCAAATTCTATTGCTGGTGTTATTGGTGGTGCAAGACAAATTGAATGCACGGTGAATGGTTTGGGTGAAAGAGCCGGTAATACTTCGCTGGAAGAAGTGGTGATGGTGTTAAAGCAACATGCTTACATGGGTTATTATACCAATATTAAAACAGAACAATTAAATCCTATCAGCCGTGCTGTGAGTGAAACCATGCGCATGCCGGTGCAACCTAATAAAGCAATTGTGGGAAGCAATGCTTTTTCTCATTCATCCGGTATTCACCAGGATGGATTTTTAAAAGACTCTCAAACCTATGAAATCATCACTCCGGAAAGTGTGGGGGCTGATGGAAGCAAGATTGTACTAACGGCCCGCAGTGGGCGAAGTGCACTGGCTCATCGTTTTCAAAAACTGGGTTACCAGTTTACCCGGAACGATATTGATATTTTATATAAAAAATTTCTGGAAGTAGCAGATAGTAAGAAAGAAGTGATGGAAGAAGATTTGCATGGGATGGCAACTGCTTATGTTCCGGAAGCAACAACCGTGTAGATTTCTCTCATGTATAGTTTGAGTTTTACGGCGCAGCGAAAGCTGCGCCTTCTTTGAAGAAAAAAAATGATCCGTACTAAAACAATAACCAAATGAAAAAAAGAATTGCAGTAATTAATGGAGATGGCATTGGCCCGGAAGTAACCAAACAGGCTGTTCGGGTGCTGGATGCTGTTGCACATCAATTCAATCACCAGTTTGATTACCAGTATTGCCTGATGGGAGCAGTAGCTATTGATGAAACAGGTTCACCGCTTCCCCAGGAAACAATAGATATTTGTCTCGATGCTGATGCTATACTGTTTGGGGCGATTGGGCATCCCAAATACGATAATGACCCCGGTTCTAAAGTTCGGCCAGAACAAGGTTTACTTGGTTTGCGCAAAGCTTTACAACTGTATGCCAACATTCGCCCCATTTTTTCTAATCCGTCTTTACAGCACCTTACCCCTTTCAAAAGCAAACAACTGGAAAATGTTGACTTTGTTATTTTTCGTGAACTAACGGGTGGAATTTATTTTGGTAAAAAAGAGTTGAGTGAAGATAAAACAAGAGCAGTGGATGAATGCGTTTATACCACAGCAGAAATTGAACGTATTGCACATCTGGCTTTTCAATTTGCACAAAAGCCAGAAAGAAAAAAGAAACTGACACTGGTTGATAAAGCAAATGTATTAGAAACGTCCCGTCTCTGGCGTAAAGTAGTAGCTGAAATAGCCAAACAATATCCTGATGTAAAAGTGGAGTATTTGTTTGTGGATAATGCTGCTATGCAGATCATTTTAAATCCCAAACAATTTGATGTAATTCTTACGGAAAATATGTTTGGTGATATTATCAGTGATGAAGCAAGTGTACTGGCCGGTTCATTGGGAATGTTGCCTTCTGCATCTGTTGGTAATGGTCCTGTTTTGTTTGAACCCATTCACGGAAGTTATCCGCAGGCTGCAGGAAAAGATATTGCTAACCCCATTGGTTCTATACTTTCAGCGGCTATGATGCTGGAACATTTTGGTCTTGCACAGGAAGCTGAATTAATAAAAGATGCAGTGAACTGGACATTAACCAATGGTTTTGTAACTAAAGATATTGATCCCGTTAATTTTTATTTCACCAGTACGATTGGTGAACTGATCAGTGATTATGTGATGAATAAGATTCCCGGAAAGATCAATAAGGATAATATAGAGTTGAGGAAATCAACGATAATATAGGCTGCAAGCTGCAGGCCATAAGCTACAGGTTTCCCTTGCAGCTTATGGCTAATAGCTAAAAGCTTTTTTAAAAGTTCTTTGTTTTATCAAATGGCGGTGTTATCTTAGCATTCTATCACACTTCTATGTTGAATAACAGAATAAATAGTGTCATTAATCTCCTGGCCATTGTGCTGGTGGTTGTCATTATTAATCCTGCAACAGGAGGTGGATGTTTGTAAATAAATAAAAACTTAAGATACCAAACCCGCCTCCAAAGGGCGGGTTTTTTTATGCGGCCTCCCCAACCCCTCCAAAGGAGGGGCATAAAAGAGGTAATGTTTGAAAATAGTTTTTAAATAACGAAAATTAAAAGGCCTCCCTTTTGGGGAGGTTTGGAGGGCTTTATGGCAAATTATTACAACGAGAGCACGGTGCTTTACTTAAACGGAGAGTTTGTAAAAGCATCAGAAGCAAAAATTGATTTATACAGTCAGTCTTTGCACTATGGCTATGCTGTGTTTGAAGGAATCCGTTCTTATAAAAATGTAAATGGCGAAACTAAAATTTTTAAAGAGCAGGAGCATTTTGACCGCTTAAGAAATTCTGCTGTGGCAATGAATATGCCTTACCCATGGACGAATGAAGAACTGATCGCAGCTACGTACGAAGTATTAAAACGAAATAATCTCCAGGATGCTTATATAAGACCAGTGGTGTATGCACCGGCCAATATGAGTTTTGTTCCCAACGAAGAGTCATTCATCTTCATCGAAGTTTGGGAAATGCTTCCCTTCTTTGGTGAAAAGTTATTGAAGGTGATGACGTCGCCTTTTCAGCGTCCCAATCCAAAAGGATTTAAGATCACTGCTAAAGCAAGTGGTCATTATGTAAATTCAATTTTCAGAGATACACAGAGCAGTTTTAGTATAACATCGAAACCCGTCTGAATCCGACGAAGGAGGAGTCTGGCGGGTATGAAAGAGTTGAACCGCAGAGGCGGGGAGATGCAGAGAAATGTAATGATTAAAAAGCTGAATAGAATTGTTACAGCACAAGTGAGTGACACAACAGACGATGAACAAAGAAATAAAGTTGATTAAAAAAATCTATTTATAACAAAACATAATAATCTCCCTTTAGGGGATAGGGGTATGGCAGAACTAAATAAATATTCGAAAGTCTTAACACAGGATCCCACTCAACCTGCGGCACAGGCAATGTATTATGCTATTGGATTTAAAGAAGAAGATTTTAATAAAGCCCAGGTGGGTATTGCCAGTATGGGTTGGGATGGTAACCCCTGTAATATGCACTTGAATGATCTGGCAACGAGTGTGAGAAGCAGTGTGAATGCTACTGATGGTTTATTGGGATTGCGTTTTCATACCATCGGTGTGAGTGACGGACAAAGTATGGGAACCGATGGAATGCGGTACAGTTTAGTAAGCCGTGATGTAATTGCTGATAGTATTGAAACCAATGCAGGTGCTCAATATTATGATGCATTAATTACCATACCAGGCTGTGATAAAAATATGCCCGGCTCCATTATGGCAATGGGAAGATTGAATCGTCCGGGTATTATGTTGTATGGTGGTACAATTGCCCCTGGTCATTATAAGGGTCAGGATTTAAATATCGTAAGTGCTTTTGAAGCATTGGGACAAAAGATTGCCGGCACATTAAGTGAAAATGATTTTAAAGGAATTGTTCAGCATTCGTGTCCGGGTGCGGGTGCATGTGGTGGTATGTACACCGCTAACACTATGGCAAGTGCCATTGAAGCATTAGGAATGAGTTTGCCCAATTCTTCGAGCAATCCGGCATTGAGTGAAGAAAAACAAAAAGAATGTGCTGCTGTTGGTGCCGCTATAAAATTATTATTGGAGAAAGATATCAAACCAAAAGATATCATGACACGTAAAGCATTTGAAAATGCCATTACGGTTGTCATGGTGTTGGGTGGAAGTACCAATGCCGTATTGCATTTAATTGCTATGGCAAAGAGTGTGGATGTTCCGTTAACGCAGGATGATTTCCAGCTTATCAGTAATAAAATTCCGGTACTGGCAGATTTTAAACCCTCGGGAAAATATTTGATGGAAGACCTGCATCAGTATGGTGGTGTGCCGGCTGTGATGAAATATTTATTAAAGAAAGGTTTGTTGCATGGTGATTGCTTAACAGTTACAGGAAAAACTGTTGCAGAGAATTTAGCGGATGCACCAGATTTGGATTTTGAACAACAAAAGATCATCATGCCTTTGGAAAACCCCTTAAAGGCAACGGGTCATTTACAAATATTATACGGTAACCTGGCAGAGAAAGGAAGTGTTGCCAAGATCAGCGGCAAAGAAGGAGAACGGTTTGAAGGAACGGCAAGGGTATTTGATGGTGAAAAAGATTTGATCGCCGGTATTCAATCAGGCAAAGTGCATGCAGGTGATGTTGTAGTGATAAGATATATCGGTCCTAAAGGTGCTCCTGGTATGCCGGAGATGTTAAAACCAACAGGAGCGATCATCGGTGCCGGGTTAGGTAAAAGTGTAGCATTAATTACAGATGGAAGATTTAGTGGAGGAACACATGGGTTCGTTGTTGGTCACATCACGCCTGAAGCATTTGAAGGAGGGTTGATCGGACTGGTACAGGATAACGACATCATTGAAATTGATGCAGTAAAAAATACACTTACATTAAAAGTAGCAGCAGAAGTGATAGCCGAAAGAAGAAAAAACTGGAAACAACCACCGTTAAAAGCAACCCGTGGCATTTTATACAAATATGCCAGAACAGTAAAAGATGCCAGCGAAGGTTGTGTAACCGATGAATTTTAGCACAACGGGTGAATAGAAATAAAAAGTTGAAATGCTTAGTTGTAAAAATAATTAATAAACAAAAGCCTGGTCTCCCTCTCTATGGGAGAGGGAAAAAAGGGTGAGGCTATGACAAAACATTATTTCATAGAATTAGCGGATTATAATATCTGGGCCAATAATATCCAGTGTGAATGGTTGGAACAATTAACGGAAGAGCAATGGAAACAGCATATTGTCAGCAGCTTTAACAGCATACAGGAAACAGTGTTGCATGTTATTGCTGCGGAGAATATTTGGTTACAGCGTTTGGAGAAAGAAGAAAAAACGGATTGGCTGCAGGGAAACTATACCGGTACAAAAGCTGAGCATATTGTTTTATGGAAAAGTTTGTCACAAAAACTAAAAGATTTTGTGATTGATATGGATGAAAAGTTGCTGAAGGAAAATCTTGATTTTAAAAGATTAAATGGTGAGGTGTATTCAATGCCGCATTACCAGGTGCTGGCACATGTTTTCAATCATTCCACCTATCACCGCGGGCAATTGATTACCATGTTACGACAAGCAGGGTTTACAGCAGTTGGATCAACAGATATGCTTGGGTATTTCAAAAAATGATTGGTTTAATTGACCAGCATAAGTTGGTTAATGAATAAAAAACTATTTTATGGATACATTAGAATTAAAGAAACAAAAAGCGGAAGAAGTAAAATCGGTTACGATCAGTGGAGGTGCAGCTGTGCTGGAAGCTTTTTTAGCAGAGGATGTGGATACCATCTTTGGCTATCCGGGGGGTGCTATTATGCCTATCTATGATGCATTGTATGATTATAATGAAAGAGTAAAACATATACTGGTTCGTCACGAACAAGGGGCTATTCATGCCGCACAGGGTTTTGCCAGGGCCAGTGGAAGAACCGGAGTGGTGTTTGCCACCAGCGGACCTGCGGCAACCAATTTAGTGACAGGTTTAGCAGATGCTATGATTGACAGTACCCCATTGGTTTGTGTAACAGGCCAGGTGTTTGCCCATTTGCTTGGTACGGATGCTTTCCAGGAAACAGATATCATCAATATCACTACGCCGGTAACAAAATGGAATTACCAGGTAACGGATGCTAAAGAAATTCCTGCTGTATTAGCGAAAGCATTTCATATTGCAGGAAGCGGAAGGCCCGGACCTGTTTTGATTGATATTACTAAGAATGCTCAGTTGCAGATGTTTGAATATAGCGGTTATACCAAGTGTAATCATATCCGCAGCTATCGGCCTAAACCAATCGTTAGAAAAAAATATATAGAGGAAGCAGCCAAACTTATTAATGAAGCAAAAAAACCATTCGTAATCTTTGGTCAGGGTGTGATTCTTGGCAAAGCTGAAAAAGAATTTATAAAATTTATTGAAAAAGGTGGTTTACCCGCAGCCTGGACCATTATGGGTATGAGTGCAATTCCAACAGATCATCCGCTGGGAGTAGGTATGCTGGGTATGCATGGGAATTATGGTCCGAATTTATTGACGAATGAATGTGATGTGTTGATTGCAATAGGTATGCGTTTTGATGATCGTGTAACCGGCCGATTGGATAAATATGCCAGGCAGGCAAAAATTATTCATTTGGATATTGACCCTGCCGAAATTGATAAAAATGTAAAAGCAACAGTGGGTGTGTGGGGTGATTGTAAAGAAACATTGCCAATGCTAACAGAATTAATTGATCAGAAAATTTACCCTCAGTGGTTACAACAGTTTAAAGACTGTATGATAAAAGAAGAAGCAAAAGTGATGAAGGAAGAATTGAACCCAACAAAGGATGAATTAACAATGGGGGAAGTAATTAACCTGCTGAATGAGTTAACGAAGGGTGATGCTATTATTGTAACGGATGTTGGTCAGCACCAGATGGTGGCCTGCCGCTATGCAAAAATGAACCAGAGTAAAAGTAATATCACCAGTGGTGGATTGGGAACAATGGGATTTGCATTGCCTGCAGCTATTGGTGCTAAATATGGAGCACCGGAGAGAACGGTGGTTGCTGTAATTGGTGATGGCGGCATACAGATGACGATACAGGAGTTGGGAACAATCATGCAGTTTAAACCGGATGTAAAAATTTTAATTCTGAATAATAGTTTCCTCGGAATGGTTCGCCAGTGGCAGGAACTCTTTCATCAAAACAGGTATTCGTTTGTAAATATCACCAGTCCTGATTTTGTACAGGTAGCAAAAGGATATTATATCGACGGGCAAAGTGTAAATGAAAGAAGCAAACTGAAAGGTGCTTTAGAAACCATGCTTAATCATAAAGGAAGTTATTTACTGGAAGTAAAAGTGGGTAAAGAAAACAATGTATTCCCGATGGTGCCACAGGGCCGTGGAGTATCAGAAATAATTTTATGTAAAGAAGATCTGTAGAATTAGCACCTGATGATTACAGAGATAGCTCTTTTAAATATCATACCGGGAAAAAACCAGGAGTTTGAAAAAGCTTTTGATAAGGCACAGGAAATTATTTCTTCCATGAAGGGATATCTGGAGCATGAGCTTCAAAAATGTGTGGAAGAAGAAAACAAATACCTGTTACTGGTTTGATGGGAAACGTTCGAAGACCATACAGAAGGGTTTAGAAAACATGAAAGGTACAATGATTGGAGAAAATTGTTGCATCATTTTTATCATCCCTTCCCGGTAGTAGAACATTATAAAAAAGTTTATTGATAAAATAACTGATATGCAAAAACAGGAATATACAATTACGGTGTACACAGAGAACCAGGTTGGTTTGCTGAACCGTATTGCTATTATTTTTTCAAGAAGGAAAATTAATATTGAAAGTTTAAATACATCTCCATCTGAAGTGGATAGTGTGCATCGCTTTACCATTGTCATTAATGAGTTTGAAGAAGTAGTACGCAAACTTTGCCGGCAAATAGAAAAGCAGGTAGATGTATTAAAAGCTTACTACAATACTAATGATGAAATCGTTTGGCAGGAGCTGGCAATGTATAAAGTTCCTACTGAAGTGATACAGGAAGAAGTAAAAGTGGAACGGCTGTTGAGTCAGCATGGTGCTAAAGCGGTTGTGATCCGTAAAGATTACACGGTATTTGAAGTAAGCGGGCATCGTGAAGAAACGGATAAGTTGATTGAGGTGCTGGAACCATACGGGTTGATTGAATTTGTTCGCAGCGGGAGGGTGGCTATTATCAAAAAGAGTGATGGTTTTCACAATAAACTGAAAGAATTTGAATACCGGGAGCCGGGCGAACATGCAGTAGAGAATGAGTTTTTGGATAAAAACCAGGAAGTATTTAGTATGTAGCCCCCTGTCCCCCCAAAGGGGGAACTTAGGTAGCTATTGCTTGAGTATAGGCAATGATAATCCTGATGAGAACTGAAGAATAGCTGATGTGGTAGAACTATAAGTTTGGTAAGAACAAAAGCACCGCTCTTTCTCCCTTTGAAAAAAAACTCAAAAATTAGTTAACTATCCCCTGCCTGGAGGGGCGCATTGAGTAAATGATTGCAATAAGGGAATTGGGGTGGGTTTGCTAAATAGAATTGTTTTAGTACAAGTGAGTGACACAACAGAAGATAAATAGTAGTACAAAAGCTGATAAAATAAAAAGAAAAATAATTTTCAAATTTTTAAATTTTCAAATCTTCAAATTGATTTTATGGCAAAATTAAATTTCGGTGGTACCGAAGAAAATGTAGTAACAAGAGATGAGTTTCCACTCGCAAAAGCACAAGAAGTATTAAAGAATGAAACCATCGCTGTAATTGGTTACGGCGTTCAGGGCCCCGGACAGGCATTGAACCAGAGAGATAATGGTATCAATGTAATTGTTGGTCAGCGTAAAAATTCCAAAACATGGGATAAAGCGGTTCGTGATGGTTTTGTACCTGGTGAAACTTTGTTTGAAATTGAAGAAGCTTTACAACGTGGTACTATCATTTGCTACCTGTTAAGTGATGCTGCACAAATTGCATTATGGCCAACCGTTAAAAAACATCTTACTCCCGGTAAAGCGTTATACTTCTCTCATGGATTTGGTATCACTTTTAATGAACAAACCGGAATTATACCGCCTGCTGATGTGGATGTATTCTTAGTAGCTCCTAAAGGGTCAGGAACATCTTTACGCAGAATGTTTTTACAGGGCCGTGGTTTAAACAGCTCTTACGCTATTTTCCAGGATGCAACCGGTAAAGCAAAAGATCGAGTAATTGCTTTGGGTATTGCTGTAGGAAGTGGTTATTTGTTTGAAACAGATTTCAAGAAAGAAGTATATAGCGATTTAACTGGTGAAAGAGGTACACTGATGGGAGCCATCCAGGGAATTTTCGCTGCGCAGTATCAAGTATTGCGTGAAAGAGGTCATTCTCCTTCTGAAGCGTTCAATGAAACAGTGGAGGAGTTAACCCAATCATTAATGCCGCTCGTTGCTGAAAATGGTATGGACTGGATGTATGCTAACTGTTCTACCACAGCACAACGAGGTGCTCTCGACTGGTGGAAAAAATTCCGTGATGCAACATTGCCTGTGTTCAATGATCTGTACACTAGTGTAGCAACTGGCAAAGAATCTCAGCGTTCTATCGACAGTAACTCACAACCTGATTACCGTGAAAAATTAGATGCTGAATTGGAAGAGTTGCGTGAAAGTGAAATGTGGCAGGCTGGTAAAACAGTTCGTTCCCTTCGTCCGGAAAATCAGCCGGCCAAAGCAGAAACAATATAACCCCCTGTCCCCCTAAAGGGGGAATTTGGTTAGCTACTGTTTTGGTAATAGCAATTATTCTTTTATGAAAGTCGGATTTAGATGAATTGTGGTTAGTTTGATATGATGAAAAAAGTTTATAGCTGATGTGGTAGAACAAAAAGTTTGGATATAAAAAGAAGCACCGCTCCCTCTCCTTCACGAGAGGGAGAAGGAGGGCGAGGTTCTAACTAACACTCGTTTTAATTGTGAAAAATACTCGTATAATTCAGCAATCAAACGCCTGTTATTTTGTAATTTTAAGCGTTGCTTGCATAAATCCAATTACCCTGTTTAAAAACCCGTGTACTTTATTGAATATTATCTAAAAACTCAACCTGATAAATGACAAGCAACAGAGGTTTATACGATCCTTCTTTTGAGCATGATGCCTGTGGTATTGGTTTCGTAGCAAGTATTAAGGGCTCAAAATCCCATCAGCATATCAGTGATGCATTAACTGTGTTGGAAAACATGGAACACCGCGGTGCCTGTGGTTGTGAAAACAATACAGGCGATGGTGCTGGTATTATGATACAAACACCTCATGAATTTTTCTTTGAAGAATGTTTGAAGCTGGGTATTCATCTTCCTTCTTTTGGTAAATATGGTGTAGGTGTTATTTTTTTTCCCAGGGAAATTAAATTAAGAGAAGAGTGCCGTGATATTTTTAATCGTACTGCAGAAAAGTTGGGATTGGAAATTCTTGTTTATAGAAAAGTGCCTGTAAATCCTGAAGGAATTGGACCTACCGCTTTAAGTGTGGAGCCGGAAATGGAACAGGTTTTTGTTGCATGCCCTGATCATATCAATAATCCCGATGAGTTTGAAAAAAAATTATTTGTGTTGCGTAATCACGCATCACATCTTATCAATAGTACCGTAAAGAAAGATGCCATTGGATTTTATATTGCCTCACTTTCTTACAAAACAATTGTATACAAAGGCCAGTTAACAAGTACGCAGGTAAGAAATTATTTTCCTGACCTGAGTAATAAAAGAGTGGTTAGTGCTTTTGGTTTGGTACATTCCCGTTTTGCTACCAATACATTTCCATCGTGGAAACTGGCGCAGCCATTTCGCTTTATTGCTCACAATGGTGAAATCAACACACTCCAGGGAAATTTAAACTGGTTGAAATCAAGTGAACATGGTTTTACATCTCCTGATTTTTCAAAAGAAGAAATGGAGATGCTGTTGCCAATCGTAACCAGCGGTCAGTCGGACTCTGCATGTTTAGATAACATGATAGAGTTACTAATAATGACAGGAAGAAGTTTACCACATGTAATGATGATGTTAATTCCCGAAGCATGGGATGGCAATGAGCAGATGGATCCTGTGAAGAAAGCATTTTATGAATATCATGCATCCATCATGGAACCGTGGGATGGTCCTGCTTCTATTTCATTTACCGATGGAAAAATTATCGGTGCTACGTTAGACAGAAATGGTCTTCGTCCTTCACGATATTGTATTACGAATGATGATCGTGTTATTATGGCCAGTGAAACTGGTGTTTTGCCCATTGATCCATCAACTATCATTAAAAAGGGAAGGTTGCATCCGGGTAAAATGTTTGTAGTGGATATGGAGCAGGGAAGAATCATCAGCGATGATGAACTGAAGCAAAAGATCTGTACACAAAAACCATATGCGGATTGGTTGAACCAGAATAAAATCCGGTTAGAAGAATTACCAGAACCAAGAGTTGCTTTTACGCATTTGAGTGATGAAAACATTTTAAAATATCAAAAAGCCTTTGGTTATTCAACAGAAGATATTGATACGATAATAAAGCCAATGGCCCTTGAAGGGAAAGAACCTATTGGTTCTATGGGAACAGATACACCATTAGCAGTATTGAGTGACCAGCCTCAGCATTTATCATCTTATTTTAAACAATTATTTGCACAGGTAACAAATCCGCCTATTGACCCGATACGAGAAAGAATGGTAATGAGTTTGGCTGCATTTGTTGGTAACAATGGAAATTTACTGGAAGAAGATCCGATGCATTGTCACACTGTGGCTCTAAAGCAACCGATCCTTACGTCAACCGAATTAGAAAAAATCAGAAGTATTGATACAGGGAAGTTCCAGGCAAAAACATTGCAAACATATTTTAGGGCAGATGGTAAACCAGATTCTTTAAAGAAAGGATTAGACCGGTTATGCCGTTATGCTGAAGATGCTGTACATGATGGTTTTGAAGTGTTGATACTTTGTGACCGTGCAGTTGACAGTGATCATGCTACCATCCCATCATTATTGGCTACGGGGGCAGTACATCATCATCTTATCCGTAAAGGATTGCGTGGCGAAGTAGGTATTGTTGTGGAAGCAGGTGATGTATGGGAAGTGCATCATTTTGCCTGTTTAATTGCATTTGGCGCCACAGCTATCAATCCATATTTAGCACTGGCTTCCATCCGTAATTTAAAAGTAAATGGTAAACTGGAAACAGAATTAGAGTGGGAAACACTACGCAAAAATTATATTAAAGCAGTGTGTGATGGTTTATTGAAAGTGTTCTCTAAAATGGGAATCTCTACTTTACAATCTTACCAGGGCGCACAGATATTTGAAATACTGGGTTTGAACCAGGAAGTAGTTGATAAATATTTTACCGGAGCAACAAGCAGAATACAAGGCATTGGTTTAGATGAAATAGCCAAAGAAGCATTGGCAAAGCATTGGTTTGCTTTCAGCAGAAAAGATATTCCGGTTGACCGGTTACCAGTGGGTGGTGTTTACCAATGGAAACGCAAAGGGGAATTCCATTTGTTCAATCCGACAACAATTCACTTGTTGCAGTATTCAACTAAAATGAATGATTATGCAACATTTAAAAAATATTCAAAGCATGTAAATGATCAGAGCGAAAAAGCAGCCACGCTTAGAAGTTTATTTGAATTCAAACGCAATCGTCCTTCTATTTCTGTAGAAGAAGTAGAAGCTGCTGAAAAAATATACAAACGTTTTGCTACAGGTGCTATGAGTTTTGGCTCTATATCATGGGAAGCTCATACCACATTAGCCATTGCCATGAATCGTCTTGGGGGCAAAAGCAATACCGGGGAGGGCGGAGAAGATGAAAGAAGATATACTCCATTGGAAAATGGAGATTCAATGCGCAGCGCCATTAAACAAGTAGCCAGTGCGAGGTTTGGCGTAACAAGTTTATATCTCACCGAAGCAGATGAATTACAAATTAAAATGGCACAGGGTGCCAAGCCGGGAGAAGGTGGTCAGTTACCCGGGCATAAAGTAGATGAATGGATTGGTAAAACCCGTCACTCTACACCGGGAGTAGGATTGATATCTCCTCCTCCGCATCACGATATTTATTCAATAGAAGATTTAGCACAATTAATATTTGATTTAAAGAATGCTAATCGCAATGCCCGAATTAATGTGAAGCTGGTAAGTAAGGCTGGTGTAGGTACAATCGCAGCTGGTGTTACTAAAGCAAAAGCAGATGTGGTGTTGATCAGCGGTCATGATGGTGGTACAGGTGCATCACCAATATCTTCAATAAAACATGCAGGTTTGCCATGGGAATTAGGTTTGGCAGAAACACATCAAACACTCGTTAAAAATAAATTACGCAGCAGGGTAGTAGTACAGGCTGATGGTCAAATGAAAACCGGTCGAGATATTGCTATTGCAGCATTACTTGGCGCAGAAGAATGGGGTGTGGCAACAGCAGCATTAGTGGTTGAAGGTTGTATTATGATGCGTAAATGTCATCTGAATACCTGTCCTGTAGGAGTAGCAACACAAGACCCGGAATTACGTAAACGCTTTACTGGTAATGCAGATCATGTAGTTAATTTCTTTAAGTTTTTAGTCCAGGAGTTAAGAGAGATCATGGCCGAACTTGGGTTTAGAACAGTGAATGAAATGATCGGCCAGGTAGATTCTTTGCAGATGAGAGAAAATATTCACCACTGGAAATTCAGTAAACTTGATTTGTCGCCAATTCTTTACAAAGAACCATCGTCCATTTATACTTCTCTTTATTGCACAGAAGAGCAAGATCATGGTTTAACAGAGGCGTTAGACTGGAAATTATTAGAAGCAGCAAAACCAGCATTGGAAAAGAAAGAAAAAGTAATGGCTTCATTTGTAATAAAGAATACAGACCGGACGGCTGGAACAATTCTTTCCAACGAAATCACAAAAAAATATCGTGATGCAGGGTTGCCTGATGATACAATTCATTTTAAATATAAAGGAACAGCAGGACAAAGTTTTGCGGCATTTAATACCAAAGGCATCACACACGAACTGGAAGGCGATGCAAATGATTATTTTGGTAAGGGATTAAGCGGGGCACGATTAATCATTTATCCTGATCAGAAATCAACATATACTCCTGAAGATAATATTGTGATAGGAAATGTGGCATTTTATGGCGCAACAAGCGGGGAAGCGTTTATCCGCGGTAAAGCAGGGGAACGTTTTGCCGTTCGTAATTCTGGTGCCAGTGTGGTAGTTGAAAGTGTGGGAGATCATGGTTGCGAATATATGACGGGTGGTACAGCAATTATTCTTGGTGAAACAGGAAGGAACTTTGCTGCAGGAATGAGTGGTGGTATTGCTTATGTGTATGATGTTAAAGGAACTTTTGCCGGAAATTGTAATACGGAGATGGTTGATTTGGATACTGTGAGTGAAGAAGACAGTTTAGACCTGAAAGAAATGATTCAAAAACATTTTGAATATACCAGGAGTACTGTTGCTAAATTTATTTTAAATGATTTTGAAAACCAGGTGAAGAATTTTGTAAAAGTATTTCCACGGGATTATAAAAAAGTCTTAAGAGAAAGGAAACAAAAAGTAGTAGTAGAAAAGTAAAATGCTAAACAATAAAATTTATAAAAAATATAAATGGGTAAGCCAACCGGATTTTTAGAATTTACAAGAGATTTACCTGCAAAGAGAAAAGTGCAGGAACGGGTAGGTGACTACAAAGAGTTTATTGAGAAATTTCCGGAAGAGAAATTGAATCAGCAAGCTTCCCGTTGCATGAACTGTGGTATTCCATTTTGTCACAGTGGATGTCCTTTGGGCAATGTGATTCCTGAATTTAATGATGCGGTATATCGTAAGAACTGGAAAGAGGCCTATGAGATTCTTTCCTCTACCAATAATTTTCCTGAGTTTACTGGTCGCATTTGTCCCGCACCATGCGAAAGTGCCTGTGTGTTGGGAATTAATCAACCACCAGTTGCGATTGAAGAAATTGAAAAGCATATTATTGAAATAGCATTTGAGAAGGGTTTTGTAAAACCACGTAAGCCTAATGTTAGAACCGGTAAAAAAGTAGCGGTTGTTGGTTCTGGTCCTGCTGGTTTAGCGGCGGCAGTACAATTAAACTATGCTGGTCATGCAGTAACGGTGTTTGAAAGAGATGATGCACCGGGTGGATTGTTGCGTTATGGCATCCCTGATTTTAAATTGGAGAAATGGATAATCGCCCGGAGAGTAAGAGTGATGGAAGAAGAAGGCATAGTATTCAAATGCCATAGCAACGTAGGGGTAAATGTTAGTGTGAATGATTTACTACGAGAATACCATGCGATTGTTTTAGCGGGGGGTTCTACTGTACCCCGTGATTTACCAATTCCTGGAAGAGAGTTGAAAGGCGTTTATTTTGCAATGCAGTTTTTAAAGCAGCAAAATAAAAGAGTGAGTAGTAAAGACCCATTAGCTAACGCAGCAATTGAAAGTAATATTTTCACTGAAAATATTTTGGCGCATAATAAAAATGTAGTGGTGATTGGTGGGGGTGATACAGGTAGTGATTGTGTAGGAACATCGAATCGGCATGGAGCAACGTCTGTGACTCAATTTGAGTTATTGCCAAAACCGCCAGAGTCAAGAACTGAGTTTATGCCATGGCCTACTTATCCCATGACATTAAAAACATCTTCATCCCATGAAGAAGGAGCCAATAGAAAATGGGCCATTGCTACTAAAGAGTTTGTTGGCGATTCTAATGGTAATTTAAAAGCATTAAAGATTGTTGACCTTGAGTGGAAGTTTACCGAAGACGGCAAGCCGGCACAGTTTATGGAAAGAGAAGAGAGCGAAAGGGAGATCCCTTGTGAATTGGCTTTGCTGGCAATGGGCTTTTTACATCCGCAACACAAAGGTTTGATTGATGAACTTGGAGTAGAAAAGGATGAAAGGGGTAATGTAAAAGCTACAGAAAAAAATTATCATACTAATATCAATAAAGTGTTTACTGCAGGTGATATGAGACGTGGGCAAAGCCTTGTTGTTTGGGCCATTAGTGAGGGTAGAGAATGTGCCCGTAAGGTAGATGAGTTTTTAGTAGGGGTATCTCTTTTAGAAAGTAAAGACCAAAATTTAATTCTTTCATTATAATATTTTTACTTAATAATCAGCAGGCCATTTCATTTTTTGAAATGGCCTTTTTAATTCGGATTCAAAATCAACCAACTAAGTTTATTCGAATAATTTAAAAGCTAACAATCATTAATATTAATAAATATAAAATGTGAATTAATTTGATAGATTATATCTAATATTTTAATATTTTTGGTTTAAATTATAAAATTATAATTATTTATAATTTGAAATTTAAAACAAAGTTTATATGAAGAAATTAACTTTTAAACAAGTAGCTCCTTTTTTGGTATTAGCAATGGTGGCGGTTGCAGCAATTTTTATTAAGCCGGTAACTGATTTTGCAGATTCATCAAAATATAACGGAGCTGATGTGGCCTGGATTATTGTAGCTACGGCACTGGTATTTTTAATGACTCCTGGCCTGGCGTTCTTTTATGGTGGAATGGTACATCGCAAGAACGTAATTTCTACTATGATTAAAAGTGTAGTGGCAGCGGGTATTGTAAGTATCATTTGGGTTGTGGTAGGCTATAGTCTTGCTTTTGGTGATTCCATGAAAATAAGTGGTTATGGTGTTATTGGAAATCCGCTCACCCATTTGTTTTTTAAAGGAGTCAACTCTGGTGAACCCTGGAGCCTGGCACCAACTATTCCAAAAACCCTGTTCTCATTATTCCAGTTGATGTTTGCCATTATTACTCCCGGTCTTGTAGTGGGAGCCGTTGCAGAGCGAATCCGTTTTACATCTTATATCCTATTTACAGCATTATTCAGTTTGCTTGTATATGCACCTTTAGCACACTGGAGCTGGCATCCTGATGGGTTTTTATTTAAGATGGGTGCTTTAGACTTTGCAGGTGGTACGGTAGTACATATATCTGCCGGTTGTGCGGCTTTAGCAGGTGCTTTGGTATTAAAACGCAGAAAGTCACATATTGAAAACAGAGAAATTCCTCCTGCTAATGTACCATATGTATTAATTGGTACCGGATTACTTTGGTTTGGTTGGTTTGGTTTTAATGCAGGCTCTGCATTAGGAGCAAATGCACTATCTGTTTCCGCATTTGCAACAACAAATACTGCTGCTGCCGCTGCCGGTTTATCCTGGATGTTTTTTGATGTGGCCCGTGGTAAGAAACCTTCGGTACTTGGTTTCTGCATAGGTGCCGTTGTTGGATTAGTTGCTATTACACCTGCTGCAGGTTTTGTTGCCATTCCGCAGAGTATATTTATCGGCGTAATTGCAGCCATTATTTCAAACGTAGCAGTACATTTCAAACAAAAATCTACTTTAGATGATACATTAGATGTATTCCCCTGTCACGGTTTAGGTGGTATGGTAGGTATGGTGCTTACTGGTGTGTTTGCCACAAAAGCAGTTAACTCAGCTGGTAACGACGGGTTATTCTATGGTAATACTGCCTTCTTTTTTACGCAATTAAAGGCGATGGCTATTGCCGTAACATACAGTTTTACAGTTTCCTTCGCTATATTTAAATTCATCAACTTCATTCTTCCATTACGTGTAAGTGAAGAAGATGAAGAGATGGGTCTCGATGCTTCACAACATAACGAAAAGTATCTCCAGGGTACATTGCTTGTTCATAGTAACGGTTCTTTAAAAGAAACTATGACAGAAGAACATAGATAAAAATTAAAAGGTACAGCTAAATAAAGGGCTTCTGCGAAAAGCCCATCAGCTGTACCATTTAATAACACTTAAAATCAATTACAATGTTAAGAAAAAAAATTAACACAAGTATCTTATGTGCATTACTCGGGGTACTATCAGCTAAGGCCCAAACAGATTCAACTACTAACCCACCACCTGCCACTACTTTTACATTTTCTGTAGATGCTTATTACAAGTCAGATTTTGCTAATCAGCTTTCAAATAATAAAACAAGTTTCACCAATTCAAATAATTCCTTTGAATTAGGAATGGCATCCATACGGATTGACCATAGTTTTGGAAAAATAGCTGCTACAGCAGATCTTGGCTTTGGACGAAGGGCAGAAGAATTTTCTTATAATGATGGTGAGACTGGTGCAGGGAAAAAAAATGGTTTTTTAACCCTGGCGGTAATAAAGCAGGCTTATATAAGCTACGCTCCATCTTCAAAAATTAAATTTACAGTTGGTAAATGGGCAACACATGTTGGGTGGGAATTATTAGATGCTTATGCTAACAGGAACTACAGCATGAGTTATGGTTTTTCTTACGGACCTTTCTTTCATACAGGTATAAAAGCAGATATTTCGTTAGGAGGAAAAACTGCTTTTATGATAGGTATTGCTAATCCAACCGATAACGCCACAACTACTTCCCCCCGCAAAGTTGCCATTGCTCAATTAAGTACTGGTACAAAAGACGATAAGCTGAAAGCTTACCTCAATTTTCAGGGTACAAAAGATTTAACACAATTTGATTTAGTGCTGAACGGAAACATCAGCAGTAAGTTTTCTATAAATTATGATGGAACCATTCAAAGCATCAAAGATGGGTCAACAAAAAGCTGGTCCAGTAACGCATTGTATTTAAATTACGATCCTACAAGTAAATTTGGTCTATCCTTGAGAGGCGAATACTTTGATGATAAAAAAAAACTAAACGTATTTAGTGATGCAAATGCTGGTGGAAATATTTTCGCTGCCACTCTTTCTGCAAACTTCCATATCGATAATCTTACGATCATCCCGGAAATACGACTGGATAACGCAAGTCAGGAAATCTTTCTTAAAAATAATGGTTCAGGAACAAAAAGTGCCGGCAATTTTCTAATTGCAGCAGTATATAAGTTCTAGTAGCAGTTTACCGAAATCCGACAGCAATTATTATTAATCATCAAAAAAATTATTATGAGAAAAGTAATGCCTAACATTTCTTTAAGGAGAGTTATTTCTGCTGCGATAGTAATGCTTGTGGTTGTATTAATGGCAATACCCGGCGCATTGAATGCTCAGGACGCAACCGGCGCCAATACCGGAACTATTAATGATGTGGATGCAACAGCTGCTAAAGTAATTGACAGTATTGCAAATGCAAAAGATACAAGTATCGCTGCTGTGAGCAGTAATGTAAACAAATTAGCAGTAGCTGTTCAGACAATTGGAAATGCTGATGGACATAATAAAATTGCCATCAATATTATGTGGACATTACTTGCGGGGTTTCTTGTTATGTTTATGCAGGCAGGTTTTGCTTTAGTTGAAACCGGTTTTACACAAAAGAAAAACGTAGCGCATACAATGGGTATGAACTTCTTAGTGTATTCGCTTGGTATGATAGGATTCTGGATTTGTGGTTTCGCTTTCATGTTTGGCGGGGCACTCAATGCAGCTACTTTGGGAGGGGCGCCAGGAGTAATACCGCATGAATACACTGTTCATCTTTTTGGTCATGATTTTGGTATTATCGGTTCTGTTGGCTTTTTTCTCAACAGTAAAGTATATGATGTAGGAGTTTTTACTCTTTTCTTATTTCAGATGGTATTTATGGATACCACCGCTACTATTCCAACTGGTTCCATGGCAGAAAGATGGTCATTCAAATCATTTATAATTTTTGGTTTGTTTATTTCCATGTTTGTTTATCCAATTTTTGGTAACTGGGTATGGGGTGGAGGCTGGTTAGCAGCGTTAGGTGTAAATTTTGGATTGGGTCATGGGCATGTTGATTTTGCCGGTTCTTCAGTAGTACATATGGTGGGTGGCGTTGCGGCATTAGCAGGCGCTATCATTATCGGCCCAAGAAAAGGTAAGTATGGGCCTAACGGTGAAGTAAACACTATCCCTGGTCATAATATACCAATGGCTATACTGGGTACATTTATTCTGGCATTTGGATGGTTTGGATTTAACCCCGGATCTACATTAGCTGGTGGTGATCTGCGCATCGGCGTTGTTGCTGTTAATACAATGATGGCAGGTACAGCGGGTACATTAGCCGCACTATTTTATATGTATGCAAGAGGTCAAAAGCCTGACCCGGGAATGTTATGTAATGGTTTATTAGCCGGGCTTGTGGCTATAACAGCCCCTTGCGCATTTGTTAATTCTATTTCTGCCGTTATAATTGGAGCCATTGCAGGTATACTGGTTATACTGGCATATAATCTTCTGGACAGAAAACTAAAAATTGATGATCCCGTTGGTGCATTTGCTGTACATGGGGTTAATGGTGCATGGGGAGTACTTTCCCTGGGATTATTTGCCGATGGTTCATATGGTGATGGCTGGAATGGTGTTCCCGGAACCGTTAAAGGTTTATTTTATGGTGATAGTAGTCAGTTTTTTGCACAATTAATAGGCACCGCTACATGTTTCATATTCGTTTATGTGGTGATGTATCTGTTTTTTAAATTAACAAATAAGATCGTTCCATTAAGAGTTAAAGAAGCAGATGAAATTGCAGGTCTTGATATACCCGAAATGGGTGTACATGGTTACGTTGACTAATCAGATTCTTAAAAAAGTTGCAGGTTTTTCCTGCAACTGTTTTCTTAAATAAAGCTAACCTTCCACATACATAAATCTGTTGGGCAATGAGAAGATTGATAAAAAAGGCATTTAACCCAATACGTATCTTCTTAAATGATAGCCGGGCAACCGGAGTTATATTGCTTTGCTGTACCGTAATTTCTATATGCTTATCAAACTTCCCTTTTTCAGGCGAAACGTACAAAAACCTTTGGCATAAAGAATTTTTGCATACTTCCTTTTTTATTATACCCGGAAGTTTTTCCCATTGGATTAATGATTTCCTAATGGCCTTTTTCTTCTTACTCGCTGGTATGGAAATAAAAAGAGAATTAATAACCGGTGAATTGTCTTCTGTAAAAAGAGCGGTATTGCCATTCGGTGCTGCATTGGGTGGCATGATTGTTCCGGCATGTATTTTTCTTTTGTTTAATGCAGGCAGTTCGTATGCGCATGGTTGGGGAATACCAACTGCTACCGATATTGCTTTTTCGCTGGGAGTTGCATCTTTATTTGGGAAAAAAATACCGGTAGGGTTAAAAATATTATTAATGGCATTGGCTATTATTGATGACCTTGGTGCTATTATAGTAATTGCTCTTTTTTATGGTGGACAAATAAGGTGGATCTTTTTAGCTATTTCAGCTCTCTTGTATGTTTTTTTATGGGTATGTAATATTCGTAAGGTAAAATTTGGTTTCATACAAATTGTATTATCCGTTTTACTCTGGTTTTGTATTTTAAATTCCGGTATTGAAGGAAGTATTACCGGTGTATTAGTGGCATTTGCTTTGCCAATAAACATGTTGCCTAAAATTGAAAAGGCCATTCATGGCTATGTTAACTTTTTTATCATTCCATCATTTGCACTGGCAAATACGGCTATTTTAATGCCGGGTAATATAATCGAATCATTAAGTTCTACTATAAGTATAGGAGTAATAGCAGGATTGGTTATTGGGAAACCGCTGGGAATTTTTCTTTTTAGCCGGTTAATGATTTTATTTAAAATTGCTCACCTGCCACATAACGTCACCTGGAAACATTTATTCGGGATGGGTACTCTTGCCGGTATTGGGTTTACCATGTCAATATTTACAACCAACCTGGCGTTTGACATGGAAATTTCTAAAGACATTTCTAAGATCTCAATTCTAATCAGTATGATCCTTTCTCTGGCAATAAGCTGGATGTATTTTAAATTAATCGATATTAAAATTCAGGTTGTTCCTGAGAAAAGAGTGTTTAAATTCCCCCAAAAAGAATTTGATACAGAAGTACCCGTTATAGCGTAAACAATCATTGAGTTATTTAAGTAAGTATTTCATATAAGCTACGAACTCGTTAAACACCTCATTTCTATGAGGTGTTTATTTTTTACGAATGATTCATAAAAAATTATTAAGTCATGCAGATAGGTTATGACTGGTTTTATTCTGTGGGGATATGTTTTATTTTATTTACAATTTCCAGGTCACCTTCTGAAAGTGCTTCCCACCATTCATCATTTACATCATCTAAGCGGTATTCTGAATCAACAATATAGTCTCCGTTTTCATCTATTTCATAAAAACAATTATTTAATGTGTCCAGTACACTGTTGACAGATTTTAATTGCACAAACAAAAGTCGGCTGACTAATTTTTTATTTACTTTTTGTTCTAAAAATTCTACTCTTTTTTCCAGGTCAAGAACCCGATCGTCTTTCCTTGCTAACAAAAAAGTTACTATAAAAAGGGAAAAAAGAATTACAATAAATAGTACCTGAATCATTCGCAGTGATTTAAGTGTTAATTACTAAGTGTTGTTTCCGCTACTTGTAAGTAGCGGTTTTTTAAGCTGAGTTCCTTCCTGCATTTATTATTCCAAACGAACAACGCATAACCAGTTTCTCATAATTTGCTTTATTTGGATTGGGAATTAGTTGCTCTTCCGATTCCCTTACCCTGGCAATTGCATATTGCTGTATAGTTAACAAAGGCAATACAATTCTTTCCCGCATTTGAACCGATAATTGTTCTACAGGATAATCTGCCATCAGGTCATGTTTACCTGAAAGCTTAAATACATATTGTTGGGTGAGCTGGTACTCTTCATAAATCAGGTTTCTTAATTCACCATATACCGGATGCCTCGATAAATACTCTGTTAATGGAAAGAAACATTTTTTCATGGCCATCTCGCAATTATCCATTAACGTTTTAAAGAAAAGCGAGTTTTTATATAAGGCTTTTACTTCATTAAATCGTCCTTTATCATCCATTGCTTTTAGAGCAGTCCCCACGCCAAAATAACCTGTAACATTTTGTTTTAACTGACTCCATGCCCCCACATACGGTATAGCTCTCAGATCTTTTAATGACAACCGTGTACCACCACCACGTTTTGCCGGTCTTGATCCTATATTGGTTTCAGCATAAAAGCGTAAAGGGCTAACCTGTGATAAATAATTTAAAAAGTCGGGATGATTCTTTAATGAAACATATGAAGCAAAACTGGCTTCGGCTAATTCCTGTAATAAACCCTCTTCATTTTTTTCTAAAGTAACATGACGGGATGAAAATAAGTCGTTGCTAATGCCTGCGTTGATCAATTGCTCAATGTTGAACTGGGCCGCATCAATAGTGCCAAAATTGGAACTAACAGTTTGCCCTTGTATGGTTAGTTGTATTTCTTTGTTCGAAATATTCCTGCCCATACTGGCATAAAATTTATGTGTTTTACCACCACCTCTTGCCGGAGGGCCGCCACGACCATCAAAAAACACTACATCAATATCATATTTGCGGCTGATAGCAGTAAGTTCTTCCTTTGCTTTATAAATACTCCAGTTAGCCATTAAATAACCACCATCTTTTGTACCATCACTAAAGCCAAGCATAATGGTTTGACGATTATTCTTTAATTGCAAGTGCTGATGATATGTTTCATTGGTGTATAATGCTTCCATTATGGCACCGGCATGTTTCAAATCATCTATGGTTTCAAACAGCGGAACAATATCAATCTTTAACTCTTCTTTCTTCCAGCCGCCTAACTTGAACAATGCATATACTTCCATTACATTCAGTACACTGTTACACTGGCTGATGATATAACGGTCGCAACCTTCGTTACCATTGTACTGGCGAATTTCTTTGATGGCCTTAACGCTGTCAATGGTATCATTGAATAATGAATCACTTAATTCAATGCTTTCATTATTAGTTTCCAGTGATGAAAGTAATTGTACTTTCTCATCTTCACTTAACCCATTATAATTCTTTGGCAATAAAGAGCTGTTAGCTGCAACAGCATCCAATACTTTGCCATGTACTGAGCTATCCTGTCTTATATCCAATGTGGCAAAGTGCAAACCAAATACTTCAACCTTATTAATCAGGCTGTTTACCAAATGCACAAATAAACTGTTATGCTGATAAATTAATGTATCCCTTATTTGATTAAGGGTTCCCAAAATTTCTTTTTTCGTTAAATCGGTTTTTTGCCCAGGAATAAAAATATTGTTATACAATTTTTTCTCCAGCTCATTTAAAGGTTGTTCAACACCTTTAAACGTAAGGCGGCGTTTAAGTTTTCTCACATCCAGATAATAACATTTAATGATACTTCCACGTAATGCATCTGCAACTTTTAAAGTGGTAGCCACCGTAACAAAAGGATTGCCATCACGATCGCCACCTGGCCAGAATCCCATTTTAATGACCGGGTTTTCTTTTGACAAACTATCTCTGAATCGGGTTTTCAGTAGGGAAATAATCCGGCCCGAAGCCTGGTAAAAAATATTTTCCATATACCATATCAAACTGATGGCTTCATCGTATGGTGTGGGTTTTTGTTGTTTGAAAAATGGTGTTTTACCTAATTGTTGCAAGTAAACATTTATCTGGCCAACATTATTATCTGCAATCGCTTTAGAGAGATCGGTAATAATACCTAATACTGTTCCTGGATAAAATTGTGTGGGGTGTGCTGTTAGCACCAGGCGAATACAAAAATCTTCGAGCTTTTTTGCTAAAGCTTCTTCGTTATTAGTTTGAATGATCTCTGTTTCCAAATGTTTCAAAGTACCCGGCCCATTCATATCATTGACTTCACGGAAAGCGGCGTCTTCCAGCGCATCAAACAAAACCACTTGTCTTTCTACATACTGAACAAAACGAAAAAGCAGGTCAAGTTTATCGTTTTCATTTGTGTATTGTGTTTGTTTCTGTAAGAACTCTTCAATAATTTCTGAAGGGCTTTGTTTCTTTTTATAGCCATCCTCACAATTATTTAATAGCAGCGATAATAATATTCCTGTCTTTTCAATGCGGTGAAAAGGCAGTGAAGTAAATAAACTGTTGTACAATTGAAACTTAATGCCTACCTGGTTCTTAAAAACCGATAAACCTGCAGATTCCTGGTTCATTAACTATTGTTAGTTTACGATTGAC
This sequence comes from Sphingobacteriales bacterium, assembly GCA_016185185.1. GTDB lineage: Bacteria > Bacteroidota > Bacteroidia > Chitinophagales > Chitinophagaceae > AWTP1-9. Next base: position 27,398 of record JACPOD010000036.1, read on the forward strand.
AAATGGGCAAGCATCAAAAGAGGCTTGAAATTACATAATAATTTCATTGTGGCATTTGTTTTTATTGATTTAGTTGCTATCTTGCTGCCACTTCAAACAATGGTAAGAAATATAACATATCAATTCACTGTTACAGCAATTTTGGTTGCTGCTTCTACCACTGCAACTACCACAACAATCCGCTAATGCGGATTGAAATTACACATATTACCAATTGGGCTTTAGCTGCACACTTTCAAAAAGAAATCTTAACTCTGTTTAAATAATTAATGTTACTAAAATGAATGTTTTAAAATTTGGCGGTACTTCAGTAGGAAGTGCTGATGCTATAAAAAAGGTAATGAAGATTGTGAGCGAACGGGTGGTAAATGAAAAAATTATTTTGGTGGTATCTGCATTGGGTGGAACTACCGATGCACTGATTGCCTGTGGTACATTAGCTGCATCAGGCGATGAAGGGTATAAAGAAAATTTGCAAAAGATAGAACACCGGCATTTAGAAACGGTGAAGGAACTGATACCAGTACAAAATCAAAGTAGTGTACTGAGTTTGGTAAAGAAGATGTGTAATGAAATTGAAGATATCTGCAATGGTGTGTTTTTGTTAAATGAATTATCAGAAAGAACAAAGGACAGGATTGTGAGTTATGGGGAGTTGATGTCTTCTCAAATTATTTCAGCTGCTTTTCAGCTCAATGGTGTAAAGAATGCCTGGCTGAATTCAAGAACCGTGATTAAGACAAATTCCAATTATAGTTTTGCTGCAGTTGATTTTGCTGTTACCAATAAAAATGTTATTGACTTTGTGGCATCAGTAAAAGATAATTTAATTGTTGCTCCCGGCTTTATTGCATCGGACAGTAACAATATCACTACTACTTTAGGAAGAGGGGGTTCTGATTATACAGCTGCTATTTATGCTGCTGCTGTAAATGCAGAAGTATTAGAAATATGGACGGATGTAAGTGGTATGATGACTGCTGACCCACGTTGGGTTACCAATGCTAAAGTAATTCCCTCTATTTCTTACCTGGAAGCAATGGAGCTATCTCATTTTGGTGCAAAAGTTATTTATCCGCCAACGATTCAACCGGTGATGAGCAAAGGCATTCCGGTATTAATTAAAAACAGTTTTGCTCCACAGGATGCCGGAACATTAATTCAGAATAAAGTGGAAGTAAACGGAAGTATTATCCGTGGTATTTCATCCATTAATAATATTACACTCATTAGTTTGGAAGGAAGTGGCATGGTGGGCATACCCGGTTTCTCTAAACGTTTATTTGAAGCATTGAGCAATGCAAAGATCAATGTGATATTGATTACACAAAGCTCATCTGAGCATTCTATTTGTGTGGCAGTTGATGCTGCCGCTGCTGATAAAGCAAAAGAAGTAGTTGATGCAGCATTTGAATACGAAATTTCCATTGGTAAAGTAGAACCATTGATAGTAGAAAAGGAATTATCAATTGTGGCATTAGTAGGGGATAATATGAAAAATCACACCGGTATCAGCGGAAGAATGTTTTCTTCATTAGGTAGGAATGGTGTGAATGTAAGAGCAATTTCACAAGGCTCATCTGAAAGAAATATTTCTGCAGTTATTGGTACTGCTGATGTAAGAAAAGCAGTAAACGTATTGCATGAAGATTTCTTTGAAACAACTTATAAGCAGGTTAACTTATTTATTGTTGGTACAGGAAATGTAGGAGCAAAGTTGATTGGTCAGTTAAAACAACAGTTAGGTTATTTGCAGCAACAAATGCGTTTGCAGATAAGAGTAATTGGATTAGCCAACAGCCGTAAAATGCTGATTAATGAGGAAGGGATTGACCTGAATGACTGGAAACAATTATTAGATAATGGAGGAAAAGCATCACTTCAGCAATTTGTTGATGAGATCATCAAACGTAATCTGCGAAACAGTGTGTTTGTTGATATTACCGCCAATGATGTAGTAGCTTCAGTTTACAACCAGTTATTGCAAAAAAGTGTGGCCGTGGTGGCATGTAATAAAATTGCAGCTTCTTCCGTGTATGAAAATTATCAGAAGCTGAAAGATTTGTCAAGAGAGTTTAATGCGCCGTTTTTATTTGAAACCAATGTAGGTGCAGGCTTGCCGGTGATTGGTACTTTAAATGATTTAAAACGCAGTGGTGATAAAGTAAATAAAATACAGGCAGTACTTTCAGGAACACTCAATTTTGTTTTCAATAATTATGATGGTTCAAGGACTTTTGCGGAAGTAGTGAAACAGGCGCAGGATGAAGGATACACTGAACCGGATCCACGTTTGGATTTAGGTGGCACAGATGTGATGCGTAAGATTATGATTTTAGCAAGAGAATCGGGTGAGCAAATAGAAATGAACGATATCGCTAATAATTCATTTATGCCTTCTTCTTGTATGGAAGGTTCTGTAGATGATTTTTATAAAGAAATGACAAAGCATGAAGCACATTTTAAAAAGTTATATAAAGAAGCTGCTGACAAAAATTGTAAATTAAAATTTGTTGCTTCCTTTATTGGCTCCCCTTCAGGGGTTGGAGGCACAGCCAATGTAGGTTTGCAGCATATTCCTGCGGAAAGTGATTTTTATCACCTGTATGGAAAAGATAACCTCGTGTTGTTCTATACTGAGCGTTATCCTGAACAGCCATTGGTGATTAAAGGTGCCGGAGCCGGTGCAGATGTTACTGCTTCGGGTGTGTTTGCAGATATTATTCGTGCAGCGAAATAGCCCCCTTACCCCCTAAAGGGGGAATTATAAGTTTTAAAAAACAAAATCAGGAAATGAATTTAGATGCAAAAAAAAATATTTCTTACTCCCCTTTAGGGGTCGGGGGCTCAGGGGTTACGATACATGCAACAAAGATGAATTCAATTTACCAACAGAACCGGAAAAGAATGTCGCTGGTGTGGTATTACTTTCAATGATGGAGAAATTGAATAATCCGATTGGATTTGAATTAACGATAGAAAAGCACATAAAACCTGGAAGTGGTATCGGATCCAGTGCAGCGAGTGCAGCAGGTGCGGCTGTTGCGGCTAATGAATTATTGAATAAGCAATTCAGCAAAGAAGAACTGGTGCAATTTGCTATGAATGGTGAGAAACTGGCATCGGGTGTAAAACATGCGGATAATATTGCTCCCTGTATTTACGGTGGCGTTACATTGATACGCAGTATTCATCCCCTGGATATTGTACAGGTGCCGGCACCGGAATTATATGTTACTGTTGTTCATCCGCAAATTGAAGTACGAACTTCTGATGCACGACAAATACTGAAGAAACAAATTCTGCTGAAGGATGCGATTAAGCAATGGGGCAATGTGGCGGGGTTAGTCGCAGGGTTTATCAAGAACGATTATGATTTGATTGGGCGTTCACTGGAAGATGTAATTATTGAACCGGTGAGAAGTATTTTAATTCCGGGATTCGATGAAGTAAAATCAAAGAGCAAAGAAGCTGGTGCATTGGGCGGTGGTATATCTGGATCCGGGCCATCTATCTTTATGCTGAGTAAAGATGAAGCATCAGCTAAAGCAGTGGAAGGAGTGATGCAGGAAACGTATAACAAAATTGGTATTGATTATAATACTTACGTTACAAAAATCAATGGAGAAGGAGTGAGAGTAGTGAATGGTGAATAGTCAATGGTCAATAAAATTTAAAAAATATTAAAACTAAATAATTCCCCCTTTAGGGGGCTAGGGGGTATGAAATACTATAGTTTAAATCATCAATCACCAACAACAGATTTTAAAGAAGCAACCATTCGTGGACAAGCACCGGATAAAGGATTATACTTCCCTGAAGTTATTCCGCAGGTAGATAATGAACTGATTGAAAATATTGAACAATATTCCAACGAAGAAATTGCATTCCGTGTTATTCGTCCTTATGTTGGCGATGTAATTCCGGATGAGGAATTGAAAAGGATTGTAAAGGAAACTATCAACTTCTCTATTCCATTAGTTAAAGTAACCGATGATATTTATTCATTAGAATTATTTCACGGACCCACACTGGCATTTAAAGATGTTGGTGCAAGGTTCATGAGTCGCTGCCTGGGTTATTTTGTAAAAGACCAGCAAAAGAAAGTGATTGTACTGGTGGCAACATCTGGTGATACGGGTGGAGCAGTTGCCAATGGATTTTATAATGTGGAAGGAGTGGAGGTGGTGATATTATATCCTTCTGGCAAAGTAAGTTCGGTACAGGAAAAACAATTAACCACCTTAGGTAACAATATTCATGCATTGGAAGTAAAAGGAAATTTTGATGATTGTCAGCAAATGGTGAAAAGAGCTTTTGCTGATGAAGAGCTAACCAGTCGGTTGTTTTTAACTTCAGCAAACTCTATTAATGTTGCCCGCTGGTTACCACAACAGTTCTATTATTTCCTTGCCTGGAAACAATGGCCATATAAAAATGAGCCGCCTGTGATATGTGTGCCGAGTGGAAATTTTGGAAATATCTGTGCCGGTATGCTGGCAAACCAATCAGGGTTACCCGTGAAGAAATTTATTGCTGCGTGTAATGCCAATGATATTATTCCAAATTATCTCCACAGTGGTAAATTAAATTTAAAACCAGCAGTTGCCACTATCAGTAATGCAATGGATGTGGCTAACCCAAGTAATTTCATACGTATAATGGAATTATTTCATCAACATTTAGATGAAACAAAAGCCATGCTGGAATCCTGTAGTATTGATGATGCTACTACCAGGCGAACAATCAAAACTGTTTACGATAAATACCACTATTTACTTGACCCGCATTCTGCTGTTGCTTTTAAAGCAATGGAAGATTATCAGCAACAACATCCATCACAAAAAGGGATCATTGTAAGTACAGCACACCCTGTTAAATTCCCGGAAGTAGTAGAACAGGAGATTGGTAGAAAAATTGACATACCTGATTCAGTAAAAGGTATAATGGACAAGCAGTCAGTTAAAACAACTATTGAAGTTGATTATGAATCTTTGACAAATTTTATAAAAAATATATAGGCATCAGTTAAGACATGAGAAAAACAAAAAAAACCTCATCACTACAGGGGTTGTTATGCATGTATTCATTTTTTTTTATTTCCAAGGCGAGTGTCATGTGGATTTGTGTGCAGTTATTGTGGCACTCGCCGTGAGGATATGCACTATAGCTCCATCATCATTCATCATCTTTTTTCCAATTGACTCTCATTATTCATAAGAGTGAAACTGACTATCCATTATCTTGCATTGGTATCAGCAGGTAAACAATTGAGCAGCAGTGCAGGTGTTGACGGCGAGTGCCACAGCCCAATGCGCAGGCCCACACGACACTCGCCTGGGAATGCGGGAGACTTGGCAGAGAAGGGGCATTTAGATGAAACAAAAGCCATGCTGGAATCCTGCAGTATTGATGATGCTACTACGAAGAAGACTATTAAGACTGTTTACGATAAATATCATTATCTGCTCGACCCGCATTCTGCTGTAGCTTTTAAAGCAATGGAGGATTATCAGCAACAACATCCATCACAAAAAGGAATTATTGTAAGTACAGCACATCCTGTTAAGTTTCCGGAAGTAGTGGAACAGGAGATTGGTAGAAAAATTGACATACCTGATTCAGTAAAAGGTATAATGGACAAGCAGTCAGTTAAAACAACTATTGAAGTTGATTATGAATCTTTGACAAATTTTATAAAAAATATACAGGCATCAGTTAAGACATGAGAAAAACAAAACTCACATCTAAGCGAGATTTTGTTTTAATAGTTTAAAAGGCAAAGAATGGTAAAATAAAAATCCAATGATTTTGCTAATTGGTTTTTCACAGAGAACTGGATTAAGCAATAAATACGAATGGTTCTTTTATTGCATACTTTGCCATGAAGATCTTTTTATAAGTTAAAAACGGTATGATGGGCATCGTACCTGCCTCAACCTGTTATTGTCAATTGAACTTAATAAATTCCCAAACTTATATGATATTCTGAAGGAGTAAGAGAAGTAAGCATCATTTCGTTTAGGATTCCCTCTTCTTCTTCCGGCACCATATGGAGATCGTAATTGCAGGTTAGTTAAACCTTGCCCAAGAAAATACCTGGCATATGTTTGTTGCTGTGCAGTCAAATAAGGCGCTATTTGGTTTATATCAGCGTAACGGATACTTACATCGTCAATATAATCAGTAAAAGTTTTTCTGTGCAATACTTCTAGTCCAACTACCAATTTATCTGTCGCATCATATTTTATACCTAACCCCATTGGTATCATTAGCCCTGATAAATCATATTCCTTTCTCCCGGGAATAATGCCTTCCCCTTCCAATCTCAGGGGTTTTAAATCAACCCAGGTTTTTTTGCCTGTAGAAGGATCAACATAGGGTGACTGAGGATTGAAATGAAACCATCCGGCACCAATAACTCCATAATAGCGGAGCCTTGGAATATAATCATACTTCATATTAGCAATTACCGAAGGGTAAATTTCAAATGCTCCATAAACTTCCTGTAGATTTGACCTGAATTCGATATCTCTTACTTTCCTGGTTAATTCCCAGTGCCCGTTTGTATTGATGTATGAATCGTCGCCTGTTAATTGAGTAATATTTCCTGCAATTCTAAAACCAAACCAATCGTTTGGATAGGCAGTTAAATAAATACCTTTCATCAGCTTAGTTACAGGAAAGTTATAATCTTTTATAAAATAAGTTCCTTTGCCTCTGTTTCCCCCTAAGTCGCCCAAAAATACAGAGGGTCCTATATCTAAACCTGCTTCAAATTTGAGCCTGTTTAATGAAAAATTTATTTGTGAATGTACAGATGACGGAATGAGAAGAACCGTGATGGTCAGGGTATAGGTTAGCTGTTTAAGAAAGTGTAAGCCACGATTTCTCATACTACTGGATTTTTGTTTTTCTTTATTCTCTGGATATTGAACATTCAATATTAGAAAAGTTTCGCCTTTATTCCAAATTTCTATAGTGGAAATTGTACTCATCAGGCAGTTTTTTGGTTTCTAACTTACTGAAAACGAATAAACACGGTTAATATTGCGTATTTACCACATTAAGTTAGGAAAAATAGTGATATGACCTACTGCCGAATCATATAAATGTGATCAATCCCATCCTCATCATAGATTTCACCCGCTTGTTTAAAGCCGAGTGATTCATAGAATTTTTTTAGATATAACTGCGCACCAATTTTAATTGGGCCTTCTCCAAATAGCTGGTAAGTGAGCTTAATTCCGTTGGTCATTAATTCTTTTCCAATACCTGTTCCACGGCCTTTTGGTGAACTTACCACCCTGCCAATGGAGGGGTAATCATAGACAACGCCAGAGGGAACGATGCGGATATAAGCAGCCAGGTATCCATCCCCCCAGCCCATATAATGCCAGCAATGCTGGTCTTTATCATCAGCATCCTGAAACACACAATTTTGCTCCACTACAAAAACCTCATTTCTTAATTGAAGAATAGCATACAACTCATGAGGAGTTAACTCGTCAAACTTTTTTAAAACCCAATTTGTCATTTCAGTAATTGTATTTGTCTTTCCAGCGTTCTTTTAAAAATTTCCGTAACTCTTCTTCTCTTGCATTCTTGCCGGGATCGTACATTTTTTTGCCCGATAATTCTTTGGGTAAATATTCCTGTTCCATAAAATTACCTTCACCCATATGAGAATATTTATAGCTTTTGCCATAATCCATATCCTTCATCATCCTTGTTGGTGCATTGCGGATATGTAAGGGAACAGGTAAATCACCCAGTTGCTTTATGGCATTAAAAGCTTCACCAATAGCAACCGTAGCGGAATTACTTTTTGGCGAAGAAGCTAAATAGATGGCACATTGCGATAAAATCAAGCTCGATTCGGGATAGCCAATTTTATTCACCGCATCAAAACAGGCATTGGCCATTACAATTCCCGTTGGATTAGCATTACCGATGTCTTCACTTGCCAGTATCACCAATCTTCTGGCAATAAATTTTACATCTTCACCTCCCTCAATCATTCTTGCCAGCCAATATACAGCTGCATTGGGGTCGCTGCCACGGATGGATTTGATAAAGGCTGAAATGATGTCGTAATGTTGTTCTCCTTTTTTATCATACAGTGCAATTTTCTTTTGGGCGATGCTCATTACTAACTCGTCTGTAATAATTAAACCGCCAGACTCCGGCTCGACGCCGGATTCAGACGGTGCAGCTTCACAAACCAGTTCTAATAAATTGAGTAATTTTCTTGCATCACCACCTGAGATTTTTATTAAAGCTGATGTTTCTTTTAACTCATTTTTTTTTGGTTTGAGAAATTCATCAGTAGCTATGGCATGATGTAACAATTCCACTAATTCTTTTTCACCCAATGGTTTTAATACATATACCTGGCAGCGACTGAGTAAGGCTGAGTTCACCTCAAAGGATGGATTTTCCGTGGTGGCGCCAATCAGGGTAACAATTCCTTTTTCAACAGCGCCTAACAAGGCATCCTGCTGTCCTTTATTAAAGCGATGAATTTCATCAATGAATAAGATAGCTTTTTCTTTGTTCTTTGCTTCTTCAATTATTTCTCTCACTTCTTTTACTCCTGAAGAGATAGCACTTAATGTATAGAAAGGAACTTTTAAAGTATGTGCAATAATATTGGCGATGGTTGTTTTGCCCGTACCCGGTGGTCCCCATAAAATCATGGAAGGAACTTTGCCATGTTCAATAGCGGTACGCAACACACTTCCTTTGCCGGTGAGGTGTTGCTGACCAGCCAGTTCTTCGAGTGAAACTGGTCTTAACCGTTCTGCTAATGGGGTGGATGAATTCACTCCTCAAATTACTAAATAAAATTATTGCTGGGTGTTTCCAAATAAGTGCTGGTATTTTTTGAGAAATGAAAATGTGTAAACAAGATGAATAATCAGTATAACTGCAAAACCTAACAATCCCCACGACATTGTTGACATCATTTTAATAAAGGCATCAGCATCAAATCCTGCCGGTTTGCTGGTTTGCATAGCCAGCATTTGATCGACATATTTTCTCAACTCAGCTTTACTGGTGTTCATTAAAGTAATGGTGTTGAGTAAGGTCATTACCCCCATTGCCGAAGAAACATAACCATTCACTTTTATCCAGTCTTTTAAAGAGGATTTGCAGGGCTGGTTATTGATAATTCCCCTAAAAAGAAAAATTGTACTGCAAATGGTGTAGATAGTAAACCCAACCATCATAAATACCGGGAACAGCAATGCCGGGTTTGCCAGTGCAACAAACAGCATGAAGAAGGCCAGTATGCCAAAGATTACGGCAAAAGGCAGCAGGATAAACGTTAAGACTTTATAGAGGGTAAGCTGGTTCATATTATTTTTTCTAAGGCCGCAAAGCTATGGAAAGAAAACGAAACCCTCCATTCTGAAACAAAGTTGTTTGAAACAATTTTGTTTCATATTTTTAGGCAAATGTTTTGGGTATGGCAAGACCTTTCAATTACGGCAAACTGGCCAATGAAGACTACTTCACCAACAGGGACAGGGAAAGCAAATGGCTGGAAACGCAAATCAATGCAGGCATCAACTGTATGTTGATTTCCCCGAGGCGCTGGGGCAAATCATCGCTTATACTGCATACGGCCAAACGGATGCGGAGAAAAAATAAACAACTTGTTTTTTGTTTCATTGATTTGTATAATATCCGGAGTGAACAGGAATTCCTCCAGCTATATTCCTCTGCGATTATAAAAGCCACTTCTTCCTCCTTTGAGGAGGCGGTAAAAAATGTAAAAAGTTTTTTTAAACAAATCATCCCTTCGGTAAGCCTTAACCCCGACCCGGCCAGTGAAATTGAACTAAGTTTTAACTGGAAGGAACTGCAAAAAAATATGTCGGAGGTGTTGAATTTGCCCAATAAAATTGCCCATCAGAAAAAAATACAATTGGTGGTTTGTGTGGATGAATTTCAGAACATCAGTTTTATGGAAGATGGTATCGCCTTTCAAAAAAAAATGAGGGCACACTGGCAGGCGCACCAGCATATAAGTTATGTGCTGTACGGCAGTCGCCGCCATTTGATGATGGAGTTTTTTACGAAGAGCAGTATGCCCTTTTATAAGTTTGGTGAAATATTGTTTCTTGAAAAAATAGCAGAAGAACACTGGGTGCCTTTTATTGTAAAACGGTTTAAAGAAACCGGTAAAACTATTTCCGGGGCATTGGCAGCACAGATAGCAAAGTTGATGGAAAACCATCCCTATTTTGTACAGCAACTGGCGCAGGCGGTATGGCAGCACACCAGTAAAAAAACAATCGCTGATGACTTAACACAGGCCATAGAAGAACTGCTTGACCAGTACACCATCCTATACCAGAAAGAAGCGGATATGCTGACGAATTACCAGTTAAATTTTTTAAAGGCGCTTTGCCATAAAGAAACATCATTTACCAGCACAGCCGTATTAAATAATTATAACCTCGGCACCTCCACTAATATTTCCAGGATAAAAACGGCTTTGCAGAACCACGAAATAATTGATGTGCTGGGCAGGCAGGTAAGTTTTAACGACCCCATGTTTGAAATATGGCTGAAGAAAAGATATTTTAAAATGGAATAAGCAATTACTGGTGCCACATCTGAAACAAAATTGTTTGAAACAAAGTTGTTTCATATTATAATACAGTTATTCTTCATCAAAAGAATCCAAATCGATTTTCTTTATTTCATAAGTTGACTGAACAGAAACACCAAGGTTATAATCAATCATGTACTGGGCTAATTTTTCACCATCAACCAAAACAATTTTAGTTTCATTTTTTGGGGCATAATCAATTGCGTCTTTTGTAAAAGAAGAAGTGGTTATAAAAATCCCTTTTTTAGCACCTTGACCTGCTAATGCACCAACAAATTTTTGTAACTCAGGCCTGCCTACTGTTCCTTCCCATCTTTTTGCCTGTACATAAATTACATCTAACCCTAACTTATCTTCTTTAATAATTCCATCAATACCTTCATCGCCACTTTTGCCTATCGCCTTGCCTGCATCTTGTATAGAGCCGCCATAACCCATCTTAACTAAAAGTTCAACAACTATTCTTTCAAAAAAAGATGGATGAACTGATTTGAGTTTTGATAATAATTCTTGTTCTAATGTTTCTCTTATTTTTATATACCCTGACTCTAAAAGTTCTTCTGGGGTTTGTATCGTGTTTTCAGTTATTTCACTAGGAAATTCTTCATTTAATGATTCTTCTTTCTTTTTATACCTGAAAGATTTAATCTTCTCATTATAATCGGAGAACTTATCCATCAAGTAACGGATATTTATTGAAGATGGATTTTCATCAAGTACTTGTCTTCCCCTTTCTGTAATTTGTATAGTCCATTTTGCCGTGTTCTCAATAAGGCCGGCCATTTTTAAATGTGCCCTTGCCCAATGTATACGGTTATTAATTACTGTCCTTTTTAAATTTGGCAGCAACTGATTTTGTTCTTCCTCCGTTAAATTAAAATGTTTAGCTATTACAGGCACAGATTCGGCTGTTGTATGCGGCTTGCCATCACTCAAGAATTTTAATAAAGGCAACATGGTTTGTTGATAATCTGGTATCATAATGATTTGTTTAAATAAAAAACCTGTCAGTAAATCTAACAGGTTAAAAATAATATAGAATTTCCATAAATGCCTGGCCATTTCAAATGGCTTAACATTTATTCTTTCACATCTAATTTAATACTCAGCTCCACCAACTGCTTGCCATCAATAGTACTCGGTGCATCCAGCATTACATCTCTTCCACTGTTATTTTTAGGGAAAGCAATAAAATCACGGATGCTTTCACTGCCACCAAGGATAGCACAAAGCCTGTCAAAACCAAATGCCAGACCACCATGCGGCGGAGCACCATATTCAAATGCACCTAATAAGAATCCAAACTTGTGTAGCTGTTCTTCTTTATCCATTCCGAGTGCGGCAAACATTTTTTCCTGTAACTCCCTCTGGAAAATCCTTATAGAACCACCGCCAATTTCATTTCCATTTAACACCATATCATAGGCATTGGCTTTAATGCCGGCATAAGGATGTTTTAAATATTCAGAAGCATTTTCCCCGCCTGACTGTCGGGCAGGAATAACAGGATTGTTGTTTATCATCACTTCAATATGGTCGGGCTTGGGCGATGTAAAAGGATGGTGACGGGCAACCCATCTGTTTTCTTCTTCTGCATATTCAAATAAAGGAAAATCGAGCACCCATAATAATTTAAAATCATTGGCTTTGCGCAAACCTAATTTATCAGCCATATACATCCTTAAATCACTAATGGCTTTACGGGTCCTTTCTTCTGCACCGGCTAATATCAAAATCAAATCGCCGGCTTTTGCGCCGGCAGCATCAGCAATGGCTTTTAATTTTTCTTCGCTGTAAAATTTATCTACACTGCTTTTATAAGTTCCGTCATTATTAACTTTTATAAACACCAATCCCTTCATTCCAATCTGCGGACGTTTAACCCATTCTGTTAATTCATCAGTTTGTTTGCGGGTGTATTCACTGCAGCCGGGTACAGCAATGGCCAAAACTGTGGCCCCCCCGCCCCCCAATGGGGGGATTGAAAACATCTCCTCTTCCAATACTGCTTCTTTACCTGGAAACATATGTTTTGCAAAAACAAGGTTTGCGATTTTCATTCCAAAACGTATGTCGGGTTTATCATTTCCATATTGCCACATTGCTTCTTCCCAGGTCATTCGTTCTACTGTTTCAGTGTAGTCAATGCCTTTTACATCTTTAAAAATCCTTTTTATCAAACCCTCAAACATATTAAGGATATCTTCCTGCTGTACAAAACTCATTTCGCAGTCTATCTGTGTAAACTCAGGCTGACGGTCGGCCCGCAAATCCTCATCCCTGAAACATTTTACAATTTGATAGTAACGGTCGTATCCACTTACCATCAGCAATTGCTTAAATGTTTGTGGACTTTGTGGCAATGCATAAAACTGTCCTGCATTCATCCTGCTTGGCACCACAAAATCCCTTGCCCCCTCAGGCGTTGATTTAATTAAGAAAGGCGTTTCAATATCCATGAAATTATTTTCATGCAAGTAGTTCCTTGCACTGCGGTTAACAGCATAACGCAGTTCTAAATTTTTCTTTACGGCATTACGGCGCAAATCGAGGAAACGGTATTTCATCCGCAGATCATCACCACCATCTGTATCATCCTGTATAGTGAATGGAGGAGTAACGGCTTTATTCAAAATGTTGAACGCACTCACTAATAGTTCAATTTCACCGGTAGGAATATTGGCATTCTTGCTGCTGCGTTCATTTACTTTTCCTTTGGCCTGTAATACAAACTCACGGCCAAGCGGATTGGCATCTAACTGTTCATTTAAAGTTTCTGTAAACATTAGTTGTGTGATGCCATAGCGGTCACGCAGGTCAACAAACGTAATGCTGCCAAACTTACGAACGGTTTGCACCCATCCGGCCAGTGTTACTTCTTTGTTTGCATCAGCCAGTCTTAATTCGCCGCAGGTATGAGTTCTGTACATATTGCTTAGTTGAAAAGTTTATAAGTTGACAGGTAAACAGGGGGAAGACGTATCAACTTTTCAACCTGTAAACTTGTTAACTTTTTTCGAGCCGCAAAGATAATGAGCGGTTGGCGTTTTCAGAAACCTTATTAATGAATATGTAAACCTTAAATTTGGTGCATCCATTTGGGGTATAACCAAAACTTATGAGGAAATTATTACTCTTATCCGCTGCTTTTTGCATGGCTTTATATTCCTTTAGCCAGGTTGATTTAAAAACCATTCGTAAACAAAGCTGGCAGGTGTTTATTTATAAAATACCGGTTGATACTGCGGAGAAATATATCAGGAAAGGCGTATCCAGTTCCGACCATTATTTGAATGAAACACCTTTTGCAGTAGTTCCTAAGACCCGGCTGGATTATGATTCACTTCCCATTGGTAACTACCTGATTTTTTCTGTTATAGATAATGAACTCAAAATGGAGTATTACTGCCAAACCAATTTGTGGGTAATGCCTGTAAATAACCAGCACCGTGTTCAACTGGAAGTAAAAGATGTTAATGGAGAATATTATGATAATGCAACTGTATGGGTTAATGGAAGGAAGATGGATTATAATGCAAAAGCAAAAACATGGCAGGTTAAAAATAGGTTTCCTGACGAAGCACTGATTAAAGCGGGAGTGGAAGGTGACACCATGCTGGCTGTTTTAACTGCTAAGGATGATTTGTACGATAATTCTGTAAGTAAACAACGCTGGCAAAAATTCCGCTCAGCAAAACTGGGACGAATAATTACCTGGCCCTATTATACAGTTAAGCGAATGATTGAGAGACCGGCCAGTGAATGGTTCAGAAAAAAGCGCCGTTACATTCCGCAGCGGGGTTATGTATTGTTTAATAAACCGTTGTATAAACCGGGTGATACATTAAAGCTGAAAGGTTACCTGGTAAATAATCATTGGCGTCAGTATAAAAAACCATTAAGCCTTCACCTTAATTATTACGTTAATGGCAGCTATATAAATAAAAAATTAACCACATTAAGACCAGTAAGTGCCGGTGCATTTGTATATGATTTTGTGCTGGGCGATTCATTAGAGAGCGATTTAACTTATACACTTGAATTTCATAATAAAAAAAATAAAAAAGTTTTATGGAAGAACTTCCGCATGGAAGATTATTTGCTGGATGAAGTAACTTCTTATACTATCCGTTCGCAAAAAGAAAACTATTACTCAAAAAAGCTGTTGCCACTTTTATCAACAGTAATAACGAAGTTCAGGAGCGGACTGCCACCATTCATTACGAACCTGAAATCGATGTGATTGATGTAAAGCAAACGGCAGATTCAATTGTTGCTGTGTATTTAAAAAATGGGAAACCGAAAACAGCAAACGGCAGCTTAATGAAAAGCTATACAGATAAAACTATACCCATTCGTTTCCCTTTCGCAGAAAAAATTGATACTTATACGGAGGGTTATGATTTTTATGTGGAAAATGAAAAAGGTAAAACCATTTGCCGTAATGATTACAAAATACAAAACGATTATAGCTTAAGTTTTTCAAGGCTGCAGCATCAGGATACCAGTGGTTTTATTTTATATAATCCCAATAAAGCTACGGTGCACTTTACTGTTTTTTATGGTAATAAAATAATTGATAAAAGCGGCAGTAGAGAGGAAGCAATTGTATGGAAGCAAAAATTGGATAAGGGTAAAGCATACAGAGTGGAGTGGCAGTATATATGGGCAGGTGCAGAAAGAAAAGGCTCGGAAAGTATAGCAGTGATGGATAAAGTGGCTTCCCTGCAAATAAACGGAGCTGCCACTGTATTTCCCGGAATGAAAGATACCATTACCGTTAAAGCAATGGATTATAAAAACAGGCCATTGCCTGGTATGAACCTTACCGCAGTAAGTTATAACAGCCAGTTTGCAAAAGATATTAAAGTACCGGAGCCGCCTTTTCTCCACCGCTTCCATGGGCCACGAAGAATTGTAAGAGATAATTTTGAAATGGAGATTGCTGAGTTTACAGAATCATTAGTATTGGGAAAATATAAACAATGGGTTAAACGCTTTAGTTTGGATACTATGCCGTATTACCAGTTACTGTTTCCTGCCAATGGTATGCAGGTTATAAAAAAATATATTACTGATTTTACTCCGCAACTTTCTGTATTTGCAGTAGACAGTGGAGTGCAGCAGGAGGTTTATTTACTTTATATCAACCGCCAGTTGGCTTATTACAATGGTACAACCGATAAATCGGTTTACAGTTTTGCAGTATATCCCGGTTATGTACAAATTGGGATACGGTTAAGAGATAAATATATTGAGCTTGACAGTATTTACCTGCAACCTAATTACAAGCATGATATTTTTATTGATGTGAACCATCTGCCTGCGCATGCTTTTACGATACAAAAACCATCCTACTGGCTTACAACAGAAAAAGCCGAACTGGAAAATAATTTATGGCAACTGGCAAATGATTATAAACCCAATTATGGTTATGTATGGCAGGGAGATAAAGTTTTTTATCTGGGTTCGGGTGGTAAACATATAGTGGGGCCATTTACTCCTTACAGAGAACTCCAATTTTTCAAACCCGGCGGCTTCGATTTTAAATTTGATTTTGAAGCCGGTTATGAGTACAGTATTAAACCGGCAATGGTACGGTTAGAAAAGAAATCAATTTTTTCTTCACAAGAAAAAGAAATTGCATTGCCAAATATTAAAAATACTGTTTGGCAAATGGGAGATACATTGGGGCCGCCCCCAGTTATTCAGTATAAAAAAGAAATTACCCCACACTTTTATGGTGAATATGGGGTTGATTATATTGGTTATAAACCAGGTTATGGTAAACTGGTAATTGAATTGCCAAAAGATTCTGTATGGCGTTATGTTATTCTGTTACCAAAAAATACCCCGTGGAAAAAGAAGGTGCGGATGGACAGGTCAACAATATTTAATTCATTGGAACCGGGTGCATATGAACTGGTGCTGATAAGTGATAAAAACTTTGTTCTGCATTTAAAAGATATTACAGTAAAGGCTGATAATACTATTTGTATAAAAAATAAAGATGATAATTATAGTTTATACAGCGAAGCGCTGGATACTTATTTAAGAGCGGAAAAGCCAGAAGAGAGAATTGAAATAAAAGAAGAAAGGAGAGTGGAACCGGTTGGTGTGAAAATTATGCCCGGTAAAGCATCCGTTAAAGGCTGGGTGAAAGATAAAAAAGGTAAATCTCCCATAGCTGGCGCATCAGTAAGAATTAAAGGTTACACAACAGGAGTATTGGCCGATGCAAAAGGTTATTATGTGTTGAATAATATAGCACCGGGAAATTATACATTGCAGTTCATGGCGGTTGGTTATGCTATGCAGGAGAAAAAGATTGACTTAACAGAAGGTGGAGTTGATATTGTGAATGCTGAATTGAATATTTCCGCACAACACCTGGATGAAGTTGTAGTAACTGGTTATGGGATTTCGAGACAGAGCAAGGCACTAGGCTTCAGCGTAAGTTCAGTACAGGGAATTGATTTAACCGGTACTCTTACCGGAAAAGTTGCCGGTTTACAAATTCAGGGAAATAGTTCTCCTGGAAGTGGAGCTACAATTGTTTTAAGAGGTGCTTCTTCTTTAAATTTCAAGTCACAACCTTTGTATGTGGTAAATGGTATTGCATTTGATGACCTGCCGCCAGGCCTTGATACAACAGGTATGGCTATTTCCATTTTAAAAGATGCTTCTGCAGTAAGCCTTTATGGTGCAAGAGCTGCTAATGGCGTTATAGTTATCAATTCTAAAGATTTTGTAACTGCCATTTCATTAAGAGAAAAATTCAGGGACTATGCTTTCTGGCAACCCAACTTAATTACCAATAAAAATGGTGAAGCAAAGTTTGCCGTTACTTACCCGGATAATATTACCAGCTGGCAAACATTTGTTGTGGGGATGGATAAGAAAAGACGTATTGCCAAATCATCTTTCAATGTAAAATCATTTAAACCATTACTTGCCCAGCTTTCTGCACCACAATTTTTAACAGAAGGCGACAGTGCTGTTTTCATTGGTAAAAAAACAAATTATTCTTCGGAGGATAATCAGTTGAAAGAAACATTCAGCATACAAAATATAACAGTATTTGAAAAATCATCTATTATAAAAACCAATAGCGCCGATACAAGTGAACTGGATGTAAGTGCTGCTGGCACAGATACATTGACGGTTCAATATTCTATACAGTCTGCCGGTGGTTTTGCAGATGGTGAATTGAGAAAGATTCCGGTATTTAAAAGAGGAACAGAAGAAACTATCGGCAAGTTTTGGGTATTGGATAAAGATACTGTAGTTGATTATGCTGCTCAATCCAATAGCAGCGATGTAATCATTCATGCCCAAAATAATACGCTGGATGTTTTGCTGAATGAATTAGACTGGCTTAAAAATTATCCTTACTACTGCATGGAGCAAACAGCTTCTAAGTTAAAAGGGTTGGTGATGGAGAAAAAAATCAGGTTATTTCTTAAGCAAAAATTTGATGGAGAAAAAGATATAAATAAACTGAAAGAAAAAATACAAAAAGCACAGTTATACGAAGGTGGCTGGCCCTGGTGGGAAAATGGTAAAGCCAATCTTGCTATCACCAATTATATTAGCAGGACATTGCTCACTATGCGGGGAGAAGTGGAACTGGAATCATCCATCCGGAATGCACTGTTGTATTTACAAAACCAATTGCCCAATTTAAAAAGAGATGATTTGCTTGCAACGCTGGTAACATTAAGCGAAGCAAAGCACCTGATGAATTTTGAAAGTTATTTAAACAATATCCCTTTTGATTCACTTGCTGGTCACCAGCAATGGCAATATGTAAGTATAAAGCAGCAGCAGAAAATGGATTATATTACGGAGCTGAAGAAGCTGCTGAAAACAAAACAAGAAACCATGCCTGGTGGTCTATACTTTGGCACAGAAGGCTGGTGGTGGAGCAGCAATGCATCGGCAACTACTGTGGAAGCATATAAAGTACTGGGAAAAGATGGAAACTATGATGAACTGCTGAAACAGATTGTTCAATACTTTATGGAGAAGAGAAATAAAAGCCACTGGACAAATACAGTGGAGGCAGCATCCATTGTATCAACTATTTTACCACGATTTACTGTAAGTAATATCACAACACCCGCATCGCTAAGGGTTACCGGCGATACAACATTTGTAATAAAAGATTTTCCATTCACCATTAAAACTTCTTCATTAGTAAAAAAATTACAGGTTGATAAAATGGGTGGCGGATTAGTTTATTTAACAGCTTTTCAAAAAGTATTTAACCCTGTTCCCGAACCTGTAAAAAATAATTTTATCATCAAATCCTGGTTTGAAAAAAGTGGGAAACAAATTCAAACTATTAAAGCAGGAGAGAAGATGGTAATGCAGGTGGAAGTAAATGCTTTAAAAGATGCCGAGTATGTGCAGATAGAAATACCCATCCCGGCCGGATGTACTTATGCTGAAAAGAAACAGGACTATTGGGGCAACCATAAAGAATACCTGAAAAACAAAACAGTAATTTTTGTGGAGAAAATGTATGCTGGTACACATCGCTTTTCTATTGAACTGGAACCGAGATACACAGGTAAATACTTTATTAACCCCGCCAAAGCTGAGTTGATGTATTTCCCCACTTTCTATGGACGGGATGAAATGAAAAAAGTGGAAATAGAAAAGTAAACTACATCGTATCCATTTCATCCTTATGCCGGGGTTTCCACCAGGCATAATAGTAAAGCAGCATTGAAACACCAATACAAAACGGAATCATGGCGCTATGTTTTCCTGAAAGCCCCCAAAAAAGTATTTTCTCATCAAAATGAAAAAACTCACTTATCATCCACAGTGAGTTGGCGCTAATCCAAAAAGTGATGGCGAGGTTATGGGTTAATTCAGAAACCAGGTTTCTTGTACGCCAGGCTATAATAATTGAAATGATAAGTGTTGGAAAAATCATGGCTATACCTAACGGCCGCCAAACCATACACCAACTGATGTCTTTAAAAAGCCAGAACACAATATGTAAATTTTCCATTTTACGGAAGCGGACGGGGATGGAATAAACGTTATCTGAATTATTCATCTTTTAAGCAGGTAGTGTTAAGTAAAATCTATCGGTTGGATAGTGTATCCTTACAAATATACCCCCTGCCCCTAAAGGGGAGTAATTTTTTGTTATCAATTATTTTTCTTTTTATAAAAAAGTCCTGCCATCGGCAAGACTTTTAACTACGTTTATACTCCCCCCTTCAGGGGGCTGGGGGGCTAACTAAACATCTCTTTCATCTTCTCAAAAAAGCTTTTATCGCCTTTGCCAGGGTTAGGCTGGAAGTTGGGAGCATGAGAAAGCTTTTCCATCATTTGTTTTTCTTCAGCAGTGAGATGTTGCGGTGTCCATACATTTACATGAATAAGCTCATCACCTTTTTCATAACTGTTTACTGAAGGAAAACCTTTTCCTTTTAGTCTGAATATTTTTCCGCTCTGTGTGCCTGCAGGGATTTTAATTTTTGCTTTTCCATCAATGGTTGGTACCTGTATTTCTGCGCCGAACACTGCTTGAGGAATGGAAATATGTAAATCAAACACCACATTCAACCCATCTCTTTGCAGTTGTGGATGTGCTTCTTCTTCAATCAGCACTATTAAATCACCGGCCGTACCGCCTCTTTCACCGGCATTACCTTTTCCGCCCACACTCAACTGCATTCCTTCCTGTACACCCGCAGGTATATCAATGGTAACTGTTTCTTCACCATAAATTCTTCCTTCACCTTTGCAATGCGTACACTTATTGGCAATAGTTGTTCCTTCACCATTACAGGTAGGACAGGTAGTAACTGTTTGCATCTGACCTAAAAAAGTATTGCTAACCCTTCTTACCTGACCCTGGCCACCACAGGTACCGCAAGTTTGTATTGACGATTTGTCTTTTGCACCGCTACCACCACAAGTGGTACAGGGAATGTGTTTTTTTACTTTTACAGTTTTAGAAGCACCTTTAGCAATCTCTTCATAAGTCATTTTTAGTTTGATACGAAGATTACTTCCTCTTACACCTCTTGTTCTTCCGCCACCTCCTCTGCTTCTTTGTCCGCCGCCACCAAAAAAACTTCCAAACACATCATCGCCAAAAATATCTCCAAACTGACTGAAGATATCATCCATATTCATTCCACCACCAGGGCCACCATGTCCACGGCTATTACCGCTTACGCCAGCATGGCCATAACGATCGTACTGTGTTCTTTTATCTGCATCACTTAAAATTTCATAAGCTTCGGCAGCTTCTTTAAATTTTTCTTCAGCTTCTTTGTTTCCCGGGTTACGGTCGGGGTGATATTGCATGGCCACTTTCCGATAAGCTTTTTTTATCTCATCAGCAGTAGCAGTCTTGCTTACTCCCAGTAATTCGTAATAATCTCTTTTATTTGACATCTACTTAATTTGAAAATTTGAAGATTTGAAAATTTGAAGATGATTTTTCATTGTCACATCTTCAAATCGTCTCATCATCACATCAGTTACCTACCACCACTTTTGCAAAACGAATCAATTTATCGTTGAGGTAATAACCTTTTACTATTTCATCCAGCACTTTACCTTTTAACGCTTCTGTTGGTGCCGAAATTTGCGTAATGGCTTCATGCTTCTCCACATCAAAATCCTGGTTAATACTTTCCATTGCTTTTAATCCTTTTGATTGCATATTGCTGCGGAGTTTATTAAACACTAATTGTATTCCTTCTTTTATCACTGCCACATCTTCGCTGGATTGCATTACTTTTTCTGCCCGGTCGCAATCATCCAGCACATCCAGTAAAGAAACGATCACATCTTTGCCGGCCGTTTGTATCAATTCAATTCTTTCTTTGGCATTACGGCGCTTGTAATTATCAAACTCGGCCAGCAGGCGGATGTATTTATCTTTCTGTTCTGCTAATTGTGTTTGTAATTTTCCCAATTCATCTTCGGTTGCAACCGCATCATTGAGATGTGTGGTGCCGGCCATGTTTTCATCGGCGTTAATACCCATATCCATTGCTGGTTGTTCAGCTTCCAGGGCCTGTCCATTTGTTTCTTCCGCAGGGTTTTGTTTTTTTTCCTTCATAGTTCGTTTATTTATGTCAATCCTTCAGGTAAAATAATATTTTACTGAAAATTTTACGTTTTCAGCTAAAATGGAGCGCAAAGGTACAATGGGCAAAGCATTTGCCAATAGCCAATTTGCAGCCAAATTGACGCTGATTATTAGGAAAAAAGAAGATTATATACCCGGCTTTTAAAACCATGGGCATCGTTCCTTGTGTCACTCACTTGTACTTTCTGTTCTCTATTCAGCTTTTCTTTTACCGCTGAGAACAGGAGTTAATTGAGTTTTCGCAGAGTAGTTTATAATAACTCTGCGCAAACTCTGCCCCTCTCGTTCTCAGCGGTGAAGCGTTCTCACAAATCTAAAGGTCATTCACTTGTACTGCAACAACTCTATTCAACTTTTTTTAATCACAGGGCCACGGTGAACACAGAGTTACACGGAGCCTCTCTGTGAATTTCCCTGCTCCTGTGTTTCTGTGGTTCAATAAATCACATCCGATCATCCAACAAAAAAAGGGCAGAGCCTCCGCTCCACCCCACATTATGCGCAAACACTAAGTTGATTAAAATTCAAAACCCACTGTAACACCTCCGCTCCGGTTATAGGCTTTGATATTTGCATTTTTATCAATGGGAGATAAACCATGTGTATAATAACCATTCAGGCTAAACCCGTTTTTAAATTTATAGGACATGCCACCAGTTAATCCCATATCCCATTGATTGGTATTGCTGGTAAGATCAACTTTTTGATTTATCAGATTAAAACCAAGCACACTACTTCGGATGTTCAAAGTATTCTTCACCAAATAACTTGCCTGAGGACCGGCTTTAATACTCAATCCTTCTACTGGAGTTACTCTGGCCAGTGCATCTAATCCAATATAGCTGCTGGTATTAATTAAGTCAGCCTTAACATTTAATAGCTTTTAAAAAGTAGAATTAAAATCACCCGAAATTTTATATCCTTTTTACTGGTAACTCAGGCCTGTTTCCACGCCAAATGTTTTGTCAACAGGAATAGAAGCATAAGTCCTTCCTGTAAAGCCAAATTTACTTTTCTGGTCAATAATTCCCCTGGTAATATTAAAAACATTGTTGAGCGATTGTATTGCATCACCTTTCAGTGAAGAAACATTAGCGCCAGCCTGCACACCAAACGATACTTGTGCGGAGGAGGAATAGGCAACAACAATAAGCGTAATAACACTGAGTAAAATTTTTTTCATGGTTTTTGTTTTAGTTGTTAGTATGATAGTAGTTATTGAAATACCGTGCCAGCGATTCATAAAAAAATGTTAGAGCCTTGCATTGCAGAAACGTATTTTTGCCGCATGTTAAAAGTTGTACTTAAAAGAAAGATTTCGCCGAGAGTAGTAAACGGTCACCCGTGGATATTTGGTAACGAAGTGAATTTAATAGATGAGGCTGCCAAAGCAGGAGATATTGTTGAAGTATTTACACATGATCATAAATTTGTAGGCAGGGGGTATATTAATCCGCAGTCACAAATAGTAGTGCGGTTGCTGACTAGAGAGAAGAACGAAGTGGTGAACGATGATTTTTTTTACAATCGCTTATTAAAAGCATGGAATTACCGCCAGCAGTTAGGCTACGTAGAAAACTGCCGGCTGATTTTTGGTGAAGCAGATTATATGCCTCAGTTAATCATTGATAAATTCAATGATTATTTTGTCATTCAAACCCTGGCCTTAGGTATAGATAAATGGAACCCAGCCATCGTAGGAGCTATTAATAAAATATTTAAACCCAAGGGCATTTACGAACGTAATGATGTTCCGGTCCGTGAGCTTGAAGGTTTACAGCAGCAAAAAGGATTTTTATCGGATCCCTTCCCAACTGAGATCACCATCAACGAAAATGGAATACAGTTTTTTGTAGATGTAGAAAATGGGCAAAAGACCGGATACTTTTTAGACCAGCAGGATAACCGTCGTGCCATTCAGCATATTGTAAAAGGGGCTGATGTACTGGGCGCATTTTGTTACACAGGTACTTTTGAAATTCATGCGGCCCATTATGGGGCCAAATCAGTTTTGGGACTGGATATTTCGGAGAATGCCTGCGCCATGGCCAGAAAAAATGCTGCACTTAACAACCTGCAGGATGTTTGCACATTTCAATGTGTCAATGCATTTGATGTATTAAAGACCTGGGTTAAAGATGGTAGAAAATATGATGTAGTAATGCTTGACCCGCCATCCTTTACCAAAACAAGGGCGACCATAGAAAAAGCCATCACCGGTTATAAAGAAATCAATTTAAGAGGGATGAAACTTATAAAGCCCGGTGGGTTTTTAGTTACGTCATCCTGTACCAACCTGGTGCAACCTGAAATGTTTTTAAATATTATTGAAATGGCTGCTAAAGATGCCCGGAGAAAATTACGCCAGGTAACATTTCAGGCACAAGCATCTGACCATCCTATTATTCGTGGATGGGAGAATACGAATTATTTAAAATTTTTGATTGTACAGGTTGAATAATTAAAACTTACAATTCTAAAGTTGTCTGAAACCTTCCATAAAGCAGAATAATAAATCTTGGAAATCTTAAAAAGGGAATTTTATTTTACCACCTGGAACTTTCCGGCTTCTAATATTTTGCCAGTCTGATCACGAAGCTGGTAGATATAAACACCACGGTTAAACTGGTCAAGGTTTATGGTGTTTTTTTGGTTTACGTTTTGGAGTTCGTAAACTTTCTTTCCCACAAAATTATAGATCTGGAAACTGTAGGATTTATCGTAATTCTTCTGAAACTCAAAATTGATAACTGTTATGGCAGGGTTGGGGTAATACTTTACCATTTTAATGGTAGCATCACCTGAATTCCCGCTTCTTACCTGAGCCGATGTACCAAAGGCCAACAGGAGCATAAAGGGTAATATAAATAACAGTTTTCGCACTCTAACAAAAATAGTATAATATGATTGGGATTACAAATAATTTATATAAGGGGGAAAAGAGAAAGACAGGTCATGATAAGAACCTGCCTGTATTTTAACACTTGTTTTCAATTAGTTAAGAGAAGATAGGGTTGCATTGATCGCTTCAAAGTTGGGAAGATCCCCTGCACTTTCGAGTACTTCTGCGTAGCGTATAATTCCTGATTTATCGATAATAAAGGCCGATCGTTTGGAAACACCTTTCATATCTAAAATCCAATCGTGGTATAAAGACCCATAAGCTGCTGATACATCTTTATTAAAATCACTTAATAATGGAAAATTATAGTGATGGTCCTCTTTATATTTTTTTAAAGTAAAAACAGAATCAACCGATATGCCTAACACCTGAGCTTCCGCATTGGAATAACGGCTGATATCGTCCCTTACACTGCAGAGTTCTTTGGTACAGGTTCCTGTAAAAGCTTGCGGAAAGAAAAGCAACAAAACATTTTTTCCTTTTAAGTGACTAAGCGTAACTTTTTCTTTTTCGCTGTTATAGAGGGTAAAATCTGGTGCCGCCTGGCCTGCTTCAGGTTTCATATTTTTTTTGTTTGTGTATAAAATGTGGAGAGCGAGTTAATGCAATCCTTTACTTTAGTCCGTTAACAATCGTCTCTGCAAATTGTTATAAATTTTTAACCAAACCAACTTTTATGAACAAGTACATTACTGAATTTATCGGTACTTTCTTTTTAGTTATGGCCGTAGGGCTTGCCGGTGGTGACCATGCGGTTCTTATTATCGCCGCTACTTTAATGGTAGTGATTTATGCAGGTGGTCATATTTCAGGGGCACATTATAACCCTGCCGTAACGCTGGCAGTTTTGCTAAGAGGAAAATGTACACTTAACGATGCCATTATTTACTGGATCGTTCAATTGGCTGCTGCTGCAGCTGCTGCCTTTACTGTAACTTATTTTAAAGGTGCCGCTGCTGCGCCAATTATTATAGAAGACACTACAAAAGCTATTGTTGCCGAAGTACTGGGCACTTTTGCATTAGCCTATGTAATATTAAACGTGGCTACCGCAAAAGGAACTTCTGGAAATAGTTTTTATGGGTTGGCTATAGGCTTTACTGTATTTGCGATGGGCTCTTTATTGGGTGGTTATTCTGGCGGTGCATTTAATCCCGCAGTTGCATTAGGCGCCAGTTTAATGAAAGTATTTGACTGGAGTAATTTCTGGATCTATCTGGTGGCTTGTTTTGGCGGTGCAATATTAGCAGCCATTGTCTTTAAAGTATGTAATGCCGGAGATAAATAGATTAACTACAGTACGCTTAATAAAAAGAAAACCTCCCGTTTAAACGGGAGGTTTTTGCTTCTTAGGGTTTCTGGGTAAGCAACCATAGAAGCGTTTTCAGGGTACAATTAAAAACGGGACACAACCCGGATTAAGGGTTGTTTTTTGCCCATCTTCTTAAACTGCAAACAAAACATGTCAGTTGTCTGCAGATCATAGAAGCAGTTTTCAATGGGTAAGCTTGTTACAATATGATTATTGAAAATGTTTTTAGCAAAAGAATTATCAGAAAAAAGAGAAGTGTAGAATTTTGTCACAGAATTTGTTTTTCTTATTGGATAATGGGCAACTAAAATAAAAAGTTTTAATAAAAATAAAATACATTACAGCCTCTTCTTTTAAAAATCGGGTACAAATAACCACTCACAATCGTAATACTACTTTTTATAAAAAGGATTATTACGGCTGCATAATGAAAACTTTATTATTTTTAGTAAGATGAAGATTTCAGAAATAGTAAATCAGTTAGAAGCTACAGCTCCCTTATCCTTACAGGAATCATACGATAATGCAGGGTTGCTTACAGGAATGCCGCAATGGGAATGTACCGGTGTTCTGTGTGCCCTTGATGCTACGGAAGCAGTAGTGATAGAAGCTATTGAAAAAAAATGTAATCTCATAGTTGCCCATCACCCTATTATTTTTACCGGATTAAAAAAAATTAATGGCAGGAATTATGTGGAGAAGACTGTGATAGCTGCCATTAAAAATGATATTGCTATTTATGCTATTCACACCAATCTCGACAATGTATCTCATGGCGTTAATAAACTAATTGCTGATAAAATCGGGTTGACCAATACCTCCATTCTTTTGCCCAAAGACGATTTGCTAAAAAAACTTTTTGTTTTTGTTCCATCGGAACATTGTGAAAAAGTAAGAGATGCGATTTTTTTTGCAGGTGGTGGTAATATCGGCAATTACAGTGAATGCAGTTTTGGCGTAGAGGGTAATGGAACTTTTAAGGCAAATGAAGGTACTAACCCCTTTGTAGGAGAAATAGGTAGCCGCCATCAGGAAAAAGAAGTGAAAATTGAGGTGATTTTTCCGGCCTGGCTTGAAAACAAAATTTTGTCTGCAATGATCAGGTCACACCCTTATGAAGAAGTCGCCTATGACATCATTTCGCTAAACAACACTTTCCAACAAGTTGGCGCCGGTATGATTGGCGAGCTGCCCAAAAAGCTGGATGAGCAGGATTTCCTTGAGAAGATTAAAGCTGATTTCGGCCTCTCTATTATCCGTCACACCTCATTAACGGGCAAACCTGTGCAAAAAGTGGCAGTATGCGGTGGGGCAGGAAGCTTCCTGATTTCCAAAGCATTAAATGCAGGTGCAGACTTTTATATTACTGCCGATGTAAAGTACCACGAGTTTTTTGATGCCAATAACAGTATGGTAATTGCGGATATTGGCCATTTTGAAAGCGAACAGTTTACAATTGACTTTTTAGTTGAATTTTTGGAACAAAAATTCCCTACCTTTGCCGTCCTTAAATCGGGCATAAAAACAAACCCGGTTCAATATTTTACCTGATATGGCACAAGTAAAAGACTTCTCAGTAGAAGAAAAATTAAGTTCCCTCATTACTGTACAAAAAATAGAAAGCAAGCTGGATGAAATCCAAATTCTTCGTGGTGAGCTGCCTATGGAAGTGAGCGACCTGGAAGATGAAATACAGGGGTTAAATGCCCGTAAAACAAGGATCGAAGAAGAAATTAATGGTATCCAGGAATTCATCAACAGCAAGAAAGATGCGATGAAAGAAGCGGAAGCGTTGATCAAGAAGTACGAGAAACAAACGGATAATGTGAAAAACAGCCGTGAGTTTGAAGCCGTGAATAAAGAAATTGAGATGCAGACACTTGAGGTAAAACTGGCTGAAAAGCATATTAAAGATGCTAATGAAGAAATAGCTGAAAAATCCAAACAATTAGAATCTGCTAAAAAAGCAATTGGGGCGAAAGAGGGGAATCTCAATCATAAAAAAGGGGAACTGGAAAAAATTATTGCTGAAACGGATAAAGAAGAAAAGCATTACAATAAACTGGATAAGGATGCCCGTGAAGCAGTTGACTCACGTTTATTGACAAGCTTTGACCGTATTCGGGGAAATTATCGTAACGGGTTAGCTGTTGTACCTATTGTTCGTGATGCCTGTGGTGGTTGCTACAACTCTATCCCCCCACAACGCCAAAGTGAGATCAAGCAAAGGAAAAAAATAATTGTTTGTGAAAACTGTGGCCGTATCCTTGTAGATAATGACCTGCATGATACAATAGAAGTAAAATAAGTTTTACTACACCATATTTTAAAGGCACTGTAATTACAGTGCCTTTTTCTTTTGGATGAATTAATGATTTGACAGATTTTTACGTCTTGTGAATAAACACTGCCCCTTTATAATCTCATTACTGCTTTTTATATCTGCAAATGCATATGCAGAAAAGAAATTTGATTTTAATGCCAGCTGCCTGAAAGCCTATAAAGAAATAGTAAAACTGAGACTCAATACCGGGCAAGAAATTTTAAATGAAGAAAAGAAAAACAATCCGGATAACCTCATTCCTTATTTTTTGGAAAACTATATTGATTTCTTTGTTTTATTTTTTAATGAAGACCCGGCGGAATATAAAAAAAGAATTAAGAATCTTTCACAGAGACTGGATATGATGGATGCAGGACCGGCAGGTTCCCCATTAAATAAGTACACAAAAGCCATCATAAATTTTCAATGGGCATCTATTAAAGTAAAGTTTGGTTACCGTTGGGAGGCTGGTTGGCAGTTCCGTCGTGCTTATTTGCAGGTAAAAGATAATAAAGAGAAATTCCCGGGGTTTCAACCCAATAATATGCTTTATGGTGCCATGCAAACAGTTGCAGGTACCATTCCCAATGGATATAAATGGTTGAGCAATTTATTGGGGATTAAAGGCAGTATAAAAACCGGGATGAATTTATTAGAAGGGTTTTTAAATTCAGATGATGCATGGGTTCCTGTATTTAAAGAAGAAGCTGTTTTTTATTATGCCTATTTAAAGTTTCATGTGCTGAATGAAAAAGAAGAAGTGTTTCAATACATCCGTGAGCAACAATTAGACGTGGTAAATAATCATTTATATGCCTATATGACTGCAAACCTTGCCATCAACAATAAACAATCAGCCTATGCAATACAAATCATTCAGCAGCGAAAAGTATCTGCCGAATATTTGCAAACTCCCGTTTGGGATTTAGAATTGGGTTATGCAAAACTTAACCACCTGGAAAACGATGCAAATGTTTACCTGCAGCGATATGTTGATTCTTTTAGAGGAAAATTTTATCTGAAAGATGCATTACAAAAATTAAGCTGGTATTATTATCTAAAAGGCAATCAACCCGATGCAGAGAAATACCGTCAGCTTGTTTTATTAAAAGGGAATACAGATACGGATGCTGATAAGCAGGCATATAAAGATGTAAAATCTGGTAAATGGCCTTTGCTCATTTTACTCAGGGCCAGATTGCTGAACGATGGCGGCTATCATAAAGAAGCGTTGACTCAGTTAACAGGAAAATCCGCCCATGATTTTAATTTAATTGACGACCAGGTAGAATTTAGCTACCGGCTTGCCCGTATTTATGATGACCTTGGGAGGGAGGATGAAGCAGTGCAGGCCTATTCATATACCATTAATAAAGGAGAAAAATTAAAACAATATTATGCAGCAAGGGCTGCTATTCAGCTCGGATTTATTTATGAAAAAAAGGGAGAAAAAGGATTGGCTGTTAGTTGGTACCAACGCTGTTTGGATATGGATGACCATGATTATAAAAACTCACTCGACCAGAAAGCCAAAGCAGGGATAGCAAGGTGTAAGGGAGAATAATTCGTATAATTGGGAGGTTTTATGGAAAAGTTTTAAAGCAAGTCTTGCTGTTATTGACATCAAATTTTGAAACCAACTAATTTCAAAATTGTCTAATTGCTATATCTTAGTGCCTTCATGCTGAAGAATCTTCATATACAGAATTATGCGATCATTGATGAACTCACTATTAAATTTTCATCACAGTTAAATATTATCACTGGTGAAACCGGCGCAGGTAAATCTATTTTGATGGGAGCCCTGGGTTTGATACTCGGTAACAGAGCCGATACATCTGTTTTATCTGATAAAGAAAAGAAGTGTGTTATAGAAGGAAGTTTTTCTACTGCAGAAAAGAAAGAAGTAAAATCATTTTTAAAAGCAAATGACCTCGATGAAACTGGGGAACTGGTAGCCAGAAGAGAAATTACTGCCAATGGAAAATCAAGGGCTTTTATCAATGATACACCGGTAAATCTTTCTCAATTACAGCAACTTTCTTCCCTGCTGGTTGATCTGCATCAACAATTTGATACGCTGGAATTAACTGAAAATGATTTTCAGAGAGAAGTACTGGATGCTTTAGCTGGTAATGAAAACCTCTTACAGCAATACCAGGCTGTTTACAAAAACTATTTGTCAGTAAAAAAAGAATGGGAGGAATTAACTGTCCGTCAATCTTCCGCCAATAAGGAATTAGACTATTATAAATTTTTATTCGGGGAATTAGAAGATGTTTCGTTAAAAGAAAACGAACTGGAAGAGCTGGAAACTGAATTAAAATTACTTAACAGTTCAGAAGAAATTAAATCAGTTTTATCTGCTGCTGTTTATAGTTTACAGGAAGGGGAACAGCCTGTAGTGCAACAATTAAAAGCATTGGTAAATCAATTGAACAGTTTTGCTTCATTGCATACCCAATTGCCCGAGCTGGTGCAACGTTTACAATCATCTCAAATTGAAATAAGCGATATTGCTTCAGAACTCGAATATATCAATGATGCTGTTAACTACGATGCCAAACGAATTGAAATAGTGAATGACAGGCTTTCTGCAGGGTATAAACTGCTGAAAAAGCATTCTGTTAAAACAACCAATGAGTTGCTGCTCATACAGGCGGACCTGGAGCAAAAATTACAGCAGGTACTGAACATTGAAGAAATGATCAGTAAAAAATTAAAGGCGACAGAACAACTACTGAAAGAAGCAACTGCAATCTCATCCAAATTAACTGAACAAAGAATCAAACAGGTAAAACCTTTAGAAGATAAAGTAAATAAATTGCTGCTGCAGGTGGGTATGCCCAATGCAAGACTGAAAGTGGAAGTAAAATCTTCTGCCTTAAATTTATCCGGAGCCGATGCGATTGAGTTTTTATTTGATGCCAATAAAAACAATCGGTTTGAGCCGGTTAGTAAAGTGGCAAGTGGTGGGGAATTAAGCCGTTTAATGCTTTCTATTAAATCACTGGTAGCACAGTCCGTTTCCATGCCTACATTGATTTTTGACGAAATTGATACTGGCATTAGTGGGGAAGCAGCCAGGCAAGTTGGCATTATTATGAAAGGACTGGCAAAGAGACACCAGGTGATTGCTATCACACATCAGCCGCAAATAGCTGCCAGGGCAGACGCCCATTATTTTGTTTATAAAAAGGAAAGCCTTGGCAAAATAAAAACTCATGTACGGTTATTGGATGACAAAGAAAGGGTGGAAGCTATTGCAAAAATGCTGAGTGGCGAACAGCTAAGTGATGCCTCAATTAAGATTGCAAAGGAAATGGTGGAAGGATAAAATGGAATACTGGCTTCATGATCCAATTTTACTTATTTCGCTCATAATGGTTGGTGTGCCCGGCTACTTGTTAACCCGCTATTTAGAAAAAAAGATACAGCCACGGTAAAGCATTGGCCGGTTTCTTTTATACCTGGTTATTATAATTTCTTTTGCCTTTATATTGACAGTTTTGTTTTCATTTTTTGTGGGGATGTGGATCAGGAATCAAATCAGTCAATAAATTTTCAATTCATTCTTCTTTCTTATTTTTAGGCCCTCAAATAAAACGGTTTATGTCAAACAACTTACTAGCAGGAAAAAAAGGAATCATCTTTGGTGCACTGGACGAAAAATCGATTGCCTGGCGTACAGCTTTAAAAGCGTATGATGAAGGGGCACAATTAGTGTTGACCAATGCTCCTGTTGCGCTGCGCATGGGTGAAATAAACAAACTGGCCGAAACATGCGGCAATGCACCTGTAATTCCAGCCGATGTTACGAGTATGGATGATCTTAAAAATCTTTTTACCAAAAGCATGGAACATTTTGATGGGAAGGTAGATTTTGTGCTGCATTCCATTGGTATGAGTTTGAATGTTCGTAAGGGCAAACATTATACAGAAATGGATTATACCTGGAACCAAAAAACATTGGATATTTCAGCTATGAGCTTGCACCGTGTTCTCCGCACAGCCTGGGATATGGATGCTATTAGTGACTGGGGCAGTGTGGTGGCCCTAACTTATATAGCTGCACAAAGGGTGTTTCCTGATTATAATGAAATGGCAGATGCTAAAGCTTTATTAGAAAGCGTAACAAGAAGTTTTGGTTATCATTATGGTGTTCGTAATAAAGTTCGCATCAACACTATATCACAATCCCCCACCAAAACAACGGCAGGAAGTGGTGTAAAAGGATTTGATGGTTTTATTTCTTATGCAGAAAAGATGAGTCCCCTTGGTAATGCCGGTGCTGATGATTGTGCTAACTATTGCGTAACACTTTTTAGTGACCTTACTAAGTTTGTTACGATGCAAAACCTCTTCCATGATGGCGGTTTCTCCTTTACCGGAGTAACAAATGCCGTGATTGAGCAGATGGAGAAATAATAATTAGAAGTTGAAATTATAAAAATTGCCGCTCTCTTATCCAATCAAACGGAAAAGCAGGGCGGCAATTCCGTATATAACTGTTACAATAAAAATGCCTTTAGCTGTCTGATCTTTTTGCAGATTTATATAAAGCGTAAAAATAGCCGCATTGGCCAGCAGCGATAAACTCACTACTACCGTAATAAGGCTTTTATTATTTTTCAGGAAACTTAAAAAATCTCCCAGGCTGTATGTTGGATAAAATTTAATAAAATAATAGATAAAGAACCCAACAAAAGGCGCAATGATTCCCAGAATAATACCGAGTTTAAGGTTATCTCTTTTTAACATTAGTGGTTCCAGTTTTTTTCTAATTGTTGCTTTAAAACGTAATTCGTTAAATCAAATTGTACAGGCACCACACTAACATAATTATTTTTTAAGGCCCACACATCAGTATCTCTGCTTTTATCAAAGTTTACAAATTCCCCGGTAAGCCAGTAATATTTTCTGCCACCCGGGTCACGGCGTTCGTCAAAATCTTCTTCATATTTGGCATAAGCCTGTTTACATATTTTGATACCTTTTATTAGCGACTCACTTATGTTGGGAATATTTACATTAAGGCAAAAATGCTTATCAATTTTTTTAATAGACAACACTTGTTGTACAATTTTCCTTGCATATTTTTTGGCGCCGGCAAAATCGGCTTCCACACTTAAGTCAAGTAATGAAAAACCAATGGACGGAATATTTTCAATAGAGGCTTCTATTGCAGCACTCATCGTTCCGCTATAAATTACATTGATAGAATGATTGGCGCCATGATTAATCCCACTCAGGCAAATATCCGGTTTGCGGTGCAAAATTTTATCCACCGCCAGTTTTACACAATCCACCGGTGTGCCGCTGGTACTCCATGTTTCCACGCCTTCATAAATATGCAATGCACTCATGCGGAGGGGAGAGCCGATAGTAATAGCATGCCCCATACCTGATTGTGGTTTATCCGGAGCTACTACTACAACACGGCCCAGATCTTTTACTGCTTCTACTAAATTGCGGATACCGGGTGCAGTAACACCATCATCATTGGTGATGAGTATAATAGATTCCTCTTTTTTCTTTTTAGTTGCCATAATTATTCGCTGCAAAAATCAGTATTAATTAGCGGATACCCAAATGGCCTTTTTATTACCGGTTGAAAAAAAGAATAAATAAATTTGGAAATACTAAATCATTTAGTATTTTGCAGCTAAATCCATTAGTGTATGTCTATAGCAGGAAAAAATTTAAAATACCTTCGCAAACTGCGTGGGTGGACACAGGAAGAATTTTCCAACAAACTCGGAATTAAACGTTCCCTCATCGGAGCTTATGAAGAGGGAAGAGCTGACCCAAGATTAGAGGTATTGGAAATAGTAAGTGAAATGTTTAAACTTACACTCGATGACCTTTTAAGAAAGGATTTGAGTGAGGTAAAAGGAAGCAGCTATCTTGCCAGGCGTCGTCAGCAAAAATTACTGGCAGACAGTAATGTTATTCATTTCGTTCCTGTTAAAGCGGCCGCTGGTTATCTGGCCGGCTATGCCGATCCTGAATTTATAGATGAATTAAATACATTCACTTTACCAATGTTAACTTCCGGTAATTACCGGGCATTTGAAATTGTAGGTGATTCCATGTTGCCTACACCAAGTGGTTCCGTCATTGTGGGAGAAAAAGTTGATGCACTGGATGAGGTCAAAAATAATTTTGCCTATATCGTTATCAGCCGTAATGAAGGGATTGTATATAAAAGAATGCTCAGGAATAATAAAACAAAGAACAAATACACCCTGATGAGCGATAACCCGCAGTACCAACCCTACCAGG
Organism: Sphingobacteriales bacterium; assembly: GCA_016185185.1. GTDB lineage: Bacteria > Bacteroidota > Bacteroidia > Chitinophagales > Chitinophagaceae > AWTP1-9. The sequence continues at coordinate 61,975 of JACPOD010000036.1, forward strand.
TAAATGCAGAAGATATTATTGAAGTTTGGCAAGCCCAGGTAGTAATTAATAAAGTGGGTTCTCAACAAAGATGGGATGTAGCCTCACTGGGCAGCCTTGTCAGCAATCTGCAGGAACAGGTAAGTATGCTGAAAAGGAAAATGAATTAATGTTTACATTTTTTTATCAATAGTTTAAAGACCTTGTAAAAGGTCTTTTTTGTTTTGAGTATAACAAGGTATGTACTGTTTTTTCAGGTATTTTTACAACTATAATCATACTGCATGAATTCAATACCTGAAGAGGTTAAAGCATTTTTTGAAAGCTGGAAACCCGGCCCTGATACTACCATTCAAACATTACCCCAGGCAGGCAGCAACCGCCATTATTTTAGGGTATTTCAAAATAACAGTTCTTATATCGTAACATTTAATCCAACCAATGTACCGGAGAATAATGCTTTTATAGAATTCAGCCGGCATTTTTTTATCAAGCAATTACCTGTACCGGAAATCCTTCATGCAGATGCTGAAAAAAAACATTACATCCAGTCGGATCTTGGAGACATATCCCTGTTTCAGCTGGTACAGCAACATGGGTATAACGATTATATATTCGAACTTTATAAAAAGAGCTTTGCACAACTGGCAAGATTACAGGTAGAAGGCGGACAAAACTTAGATTACAATAATTGTATTGCAACCAAATCTTTTGATAAACATGCTATCTATTCTGACCTGTTATATTTTAAATATTATTTCCTGCGGGCCTTGCAATTACCTTATGATAAAAATTTATTGCTGAACGATTTTGAAATGCTCAGCAGCTACCTGGTGCAGGAAGATCATAAGTTTTTTATGCACCGTGATTGCCAGAGCCGAAATGTAATGGTAAAAGATGACCGGGTTTATTTTATCGATTACCAGGGAGGTATGCAGGGTGCCCTGCAGTATGATGTTGCTTCCATGTTATGGCAGGCAAGGGCTGCCCTACCTTACGACTGGAGGGATGAGTTGTATGATTATTATTACAATCATGTTAATACTTTATTGGGTAACCGTTTGCACAAACCATATTTTAAGGATAACTATGATGGTTTTGTACTCATACGTATGCTGCAAACATTAGGAGCTTATGGTTTCCGGGGTTTGTTTGAACGCAAACCACATTTTATTTCCAGTATTCCTTTTGCTTTAAAAAATCTTCGGTGGTTTTTGCAAAATAAAAATATTCCCATCCGTTTACCTGAGTTACAAAAAATATTATGGGCGATTGCAGATGATAAAATTATTGAACGTTATGATACCATTAAAGCAGGACCGGAGTGTAAGCTAAAAGTAAAGGTGAGCAGCTTTTCCTATAAAAAAGGGATGCCGGAAGATCTAAGTGGGAATGGTGGCGGGTTTGTTTTTGACTGCAGAGGCATTTATAATCCCGGACGGCAGGAAGAGTTTAAAAAATTAACGGGCAGAGATAAAGAGGTACAGGAGTTCCTGCTGCATGAAAGTGAAATGCCATCTTTTCTTCAATATGTTTATGGCATTGTTGATATAACCGTACAGGATTATATTAAGCGGGGGTTTGAGAATTTAATGATAAGTTTTGGTTGTACCGGCGGGCAACACCGCTCTGTTTTTGCAGCAGATAGTCTAGCCAAACACCTCCAGGAAAAATTTAATGTCGTTACCGAGATCCATCATATAGAACAGGAGTCAAAAAACTGGATAAACTAAAGAACCGATGAAAGCAATGATCTTTGCAGCAGGATTGGGTACCCGGTTTAAACCATTTACTGATGTGCACCCAAAAGCACTGGCACTAGTAAACGGCAAGTCTTTACTACAGCGAAATATTGAATACTTTCAGCAATATGGAATTACCAATGTAGTAGTGAACGTACATCATTTTGCTGATCAGATCATTGAAGCCGTTCAAAAGAATAAAGGCTGGGGGTCTGATGTTATCATCAGCGATGAAACCAATGAAGTACTGGAAACAGGTGGGGGCCTATTAAAAGCAAAAGAAATGCTGATCAGTAGGGAGCCTTTTATTACTACCAATGCAGATATACTTACCAATCTCAATATTTATAAGCTGATACAATTCCACCGGGAACAGAAAGCTCTGATAAGTTTTGGGGTAACCAATCGAAAAACTTCCCGTTATTTTTTATTTGATGAAGATAACAGGCTTTGCGGATGGAGAAATACCAAAACAGGAGAGGAAAGAATATCCATCAACAAACCGGGATTGGTGGAGAAAGCGTATAGTTGTGTAGTGATATTTGAACCGACAATATTTTCATTGATAAAACAAACCGGTAAATTTTCACTGGTGGATGTGTATTTGTCTTTAGCTGCAGAACATAAGATAATGGGCTATGATCATACAGGAGATCTGCTGGTAGATGTAGGTAAACCTGAATCCGTAGCCGTTGCAGAAAAATATTTTAATTAAACGACCATGATAAAGAAAATTTTCATTGTACTATTGATTGCATTTATCGTGATACAATTCATTCATCCCGCCAAAAATCAATCTGGTGGTGATCAGCCCAATGCTATAGCAAAAGCATATCCCGTTCCACACGAGGTGGCGGATATATTAAAAGTGAGTTGTAATGATTGCCATAGTAACAACACGGCCTATCCATGGTATAATAATCTTCAGCCAGTAGCTTGGTGGCTAAAGAGTCATGTGGACGATGGTAAAAAGGAAGTAAACTTTGATGAGTTTGCCAGCTATCCGCCTAAAAGGGTACAGCGAAAAATGTTAGAGATCATTTAATAGATCAAAGAAGATGAATGCCGTTGAACAGTTATCAATGGATACATAAAAATGCCAAACTCAGTGGTGCGCAGAAACAAACAGTGATTACCTGGGAAAAGCAGATTATGAATTCAGCGGCTGTTAAAAATAATCTTCCTCAGGTTGAAAAAAGAAAAGGATAATTACATTGACTCCCCCGGTAAAAGTTGAATTAAGAGCAAATGTATTTTGGTTATCACCGGAAAAAGCAGTTTTTTGGGAAGATCAGAACGCATTGATCATTTCCGATCTTCATTTTGCAAAGACAGGCCATTTTCGTAAATCGGGTATAGCTGTTCCGCAGTCCGTGTATAAAAAAGATCTGCAACGGTTATTTCATTTAGTTCAATTCTTTAAGCCGATGCAACTATTGATTGTAGGGGATATGTTTCATAGCGAAGAGAATAAAGAAATGGATTTGTTCAAGCGATGGCGAGGGGATATAGCAACAACGGCTGTCAAACTCATCAAAGGCAATCATGATATTTTAAATAACAGATGGTACGATGATTTGCAGATAGAACTATACCCGGATGAACTTCAAATCAATGAATTTATTTTTACGCATCATCCTGTTGAAAATAATAATGCTTATGTTTTCAGTGGCCATATCCATCCCGGCGTAAGAATAAATGGGTCAGGTAAACAATCTCTGCGGTTTCCCTGTTTTTATTTTACACCAACACAAGCAATACTACCTGCTTTTGGGGGGTTTACCGGTTTTGTAGCTGTTGATCCGTCTAAAGATGATAAAGTATTTGCGATCGTAAACAATACAGTATTGGCTTTATGACATGAATGAGAAGGTGCTTCATATCGCTTATGACCCAATCTATGCGCATCCTTTGCCGGAAGGGCACCGGTTTCCCATGATAAAATATGAATTGATCCCCGGTCAACTATTGTATGAGGGAACGATCAAACAACATAACCTTTTTACCCCTCAACCCTGTGATGAAGAAATCATTTTGCTGACACATACCAAAGATTACTGGCATAAATTAAAATATCAATCATTATCAGCAACGGAGCAAAGGCGAATTGGTTTTCCGCAATCGCCTGAGCTAACGATGAGGGAGATCATTATTACACAGGGAACGATCGATTGCTGTCATCATGCCATTCAAAATGGAGTTGCTTTAAATGTTGCCGGAGGTACACATCATGCCTATGCTGACCGGGGCGAAGGTTTTTGCCTGCTCAATGATTTTGCTGTTGCAGCAAATTATTTGTTGCATAATAAACTTGCAGATAAAATCCTTATTATAGATTTAGATGTACACCAGGGTAATGGTACTGCTGCTATCTTTAAAAATGATCCGAGGGTGTTTACGTTCAGTATGCATGGAAAAGACAATTACCCTTTTCATAAGGAATTTTCTGACCTGGATATTGCTTTGGCTAATGGAACAGAAGATGAAGCCTATTTACGTTTACTGGAAGAGAACCTGGAATTATTACTGACCAGTGTAAAACCAACTTTTGTTTTCTTCCTGGCAGGCGTGGATATTTTACATACCGATAAGTTTGGTAAATTAAAGATCCGCATGGAAGGTTGCCGCAAAAGAGATGAGATCATTTTCACTCATTTGAAAGAAAAAGAAATTCCCTGCGCAGTTGCAATGGGTGGAGGTTATTCTCCCGATGTGAAAATGATCGTAGAAGCGCATTGCAATACTTTCCGGCTGGCAAAGGGATTGTACCAATTAAATTAAACAGTAGTTCGTCTTTATTTAATTACGGTGAAGGACACTGTTTCTCCATTATCGTTTGTTCTTACAAAGTATAAACCTGATGCAAATCCATCTGTACTAAATTCATTTGCCCCTTTATTTATTCGTATCGTCTTTATTTTAATTCCTGAGCTGTTTACGATGGTTGCTGAAACAGCAGCATTACCGGATATGTAAAGTTTATTTTTTACCGGGTTAGGGTAAACAGCAAATCTTAATGGTTTCTTCAGGTTAATTGAAACGATGTCTGAATATTCAAATTCTCCGTTAAGCGCAACAATTTTAAGCCGGTAATAATTTTTTCCTGCAGCGGCATTTAAATCTGTATAGGTGTAACTGGCATTAATATTATTTCCTCCTTTCGCCCTTATTTGCTGTACCGGGTAAAAGGGGGTTCCATCCGTACTGTGTTCTAATATATAATAATCATGATTTATTTCTGCTGAAGTACTCCATTTTACAGCTACCGTACGGTTTGGCGTTAGTTCGGCAGTAAAGCCTGTTAATACAACCGGCAGCGGGGCACTGACTAAACCAGTAGATCCACAGAAACAATAGGTGCCTGTACGCTGGGCTGCGCTATTGGAACTACCAAACACCCTGAAATAATATTTTTGACTTACCGAGAGCCCGGTTAAATTTAAAGTAACGCCACTACTGGGCCCGCCAGCTACTGCACAACCAATTTGGGTAAGTGTACCACAGGTTGGGCCGCCTGAATAAGCCTGTACAACAGCAATAAAAGAAACACTTTGTATAACACTTATTGAAGCAGTAGTGCCTGTTACATAAAATGAAAACCATATGTCAGAACCATTGGTATTGGAAGTACAGGATGGTGCAGGGGCGCAGGCATCCAATGCCGTCGTTGGTTCACAAGCGGTACGATTATCTAAAGTAGTTCCCCCTGTACAGGAAGTGCCGGTACTGCATCCTGCAATCCATGACTGGCTGAATTTAACGGCAGAAGCAAAAGTACTACCCCCTCCCGGACATAATTGAGCATTAATTATCCCAGTAACTATTAATAGGTTTACTAATAGAAGTAATAAGTGTTTCATTATTTAAAATTGATTGAATATTGTTAGAAAGGAATGGTTGTTGACAAAACTCAAGTATTTCTTATTATAGAAAAAACTAATTTATCCCCATCAATGTTGATAAGTAATAGTACTTATAAACTTTCAATCATTCTTTTTACTCTCTCTTCTAATTTTTCTGAGGAAAGATCTTCACGTATGCTATCTACTTTTACTGGGAAGCAGAATGGAGTGAGTTGTTGAGGGAACCGGATGATAATAGCAGATTTTTGTATCCGTTGCAGCATATTTCTTAAACGAACTTCTTCCATTTGCTGGTCGAGGACTTCCTGGTATGCCTGTTTAAGTAAAATATTGGAAGGATCGTATTCATTGAAAACATTAAAGAGAAGCGAGGCGCTTGACTGAAGGTGCCGGGCTTTTTTGTATTCACCGGGATAACCCTGAAAGATCAGTCCGCCGATTACTGCGATGTCCCGGAATTTTCTTTTTGCCATTTCCGTGGAGTTAACGCTGCGCTGAATATCTTCCAGTAAATTATCCGGGGAAAAAAGATCGTAAACATTACTATCGTCAACCGGTATGGGTTTATCACTCAGCAATTCAAAGCCATAATCATTCATGGCAAACGAAAACGTGATAGGTATAATCTTACTGATGCGATAAGCAAGGATGGCAGCCATCGCTTCGTGCACCAGCCTGCCTTCAAAGGGATATACAAAAAGATGAAAGCCATCTTTGGTTTCTATATGTTCAATCAGTAATTCATTTTCTTCCGGAACATGGGAGAGTTGTTGCTGTAATTCAAATAATGGTTGCAGTGCCTGTAGTTCGTTGCCGGTTGCTGGTTGCTGGTTGCTGGTTATTCGTTGTGCTTCATTCAACGTTCTTCTCAGCATTAAACCAAGATTTGCACTCAGCGGCATTCTTCCGCCCTGCCAGCTGGGTACTTTTGATTTTGACGCCGATGACTTACGCACCAGTACGGTCATATCTTTTATCATCACAAATTCCAGGTTGCGTCCGGCTAAGGTGAATACATCCCCGGGTTCCAGCCGGGAAATAAAATATTCTTCAATAACACCTACAAAGCCCCCACTAATGAATTTTACCTTAAGCATATTATCGCTTACAATGGTGCCAATATGCAAACGGTGACGCATGGCCATCCGGCGGCCTGTTATTTTATAGAGTCCGTTATCAATTTCAAACTTTTTAAATTCATCGTACTGCTGTAAGGCATCACCACCATGCGTAATAAAATATAAAAGTTGCTCCCATTCCATTTTTGTCATCTCCCGGTAACAATAGGTAGTAATAATTTCTTTATATATTTCTTCCGGGTAAAACCCATCAGAAATCGCCAGCGTACTTAAATACTGGATCAGTACATCATAACAGAGCAGCATTGGCATCCTGCTTTCCACTATCTTTTCCTGCATCGCATTTTTTAAAGCGGCCGCTTCTATTAATTCAAGTGAATGCGTTGGCAAAAAATAGATCGTACTTATTTCGCCTGGTTGATGCCCGCTTCTTCCAGCCCTTTGTAAAAACCTGGCTACTCCCTTGGGCGAGCCAACCTGTATCACTGTTTCCACCGGGCGGAAGTCTACACCCAGATCAAGACTCGCTGTACAAACAACTGCTTTTAATTTACCGGCATGCAATGCTTCTTCCACCCAAATACGCAGATCCATATCTATTGATCCATGATGCAATGCAATGGAACCCGCAAGATCGGGACAGATATCCAGTAATTTCTGGTACCATAATTCACTCATCCCTCTTGTATTAATAAAGATGAGTGTTGTTTTGCTTTGCTGAATAATGGGAATGATGCGATGCGCCAGTTTAATTCCAAGATGACCGGCCCATGGATATTTTTCTATTTCTTCGGGTATAAAGGATTCTATCTGTATATTTTTTTCCAGGTGTGCTTTAACCAATACACCCGGCACCTTCAATGGAGACATCAATACTTCTTTTGCTTCCTCCAGGTTACCGATGGTGGCACTGATGCCCCAAACCTGCAACGGGCAACAGGCAATTTGCAAATCAGAGGGTTGCTTATTGCGTGTTGCAGATTGTCTGTTGCCTGTTGCAGCTATCCTGCTCAGTGCCAGCTCTACCTGTACACCTCTTTTACTTCCCAGCAACTCATGCCATTCATCTACGGCAATTATTTTTAACGAAGTAAAATAAGCAGCATATCCTTTTTGTGCCAGCAGCAGGTGTAAGCTTTCGGGAGTAATGATCAATACTTCCGGCATTTGTTTTTTTTGCCTCGCTCTTTCTTTGGTATCCGTGTCACCGTTTCTTATACCCATCTGCCAGGATAATTGCAATGCATCTATTACTTCTTCCATAGCCCGGCCTATATCTTTGGCCAGTGCTCTTAAAGGACTTACCCATAACAACTGCAAACCGTTATTTTTTTTCTTTTTATAATCAGCAGGGTGTTCATTGATAAATTGTATGATGGCTCCCAAAAAAACAGAGAAGGTCTTGCCGCAACCTGTAGGCGCATTTATTAAACCACTTTCTTTTTTAAGAATATGCTGCCAGGCTTCTTCCTGAAAAAGAAAGGGCTGATGACCTTTGGAAGCCAGCCAATCGCTAATGATTGTATAGCCGGGGGTAGTTTTAATAAGTTTTAAGTTCTGAGTTTTAAGTTGGAGCAAGTTAGGGTACAAATTATTGAATTTGTAAAAGAGTAAGAGGAAGTTAGCGGGTACAGACAAATCACTAACAAACCGTCCGCGGAATACTTTGGCCATACATTATGCATGCTTTATCCATGCCTTTGAGTGGGCTTTGAGTGGGAGTTGCTGGTTGCTGGTTACTGGTTAATGTACTGCGCTCTATTACCTCCATCGTAATTTTACTATTGCATTTACTAATCGTTAACAATATATTCGGACTTCCTAATACGGATTTATTTCTATTTCTCATCCGATTTTCCTTCAGAAACCCTCTGAAATCCTCTCTCTTACGGTAAGCCAGATGTTTTAATGAATTGCTAATCCCAATTCCGTACCGCTTAATGCATACTGAAAACAACCATAAAACACACTATATGAAATTTAGTGTATCCTTACTAACTGCATGGCAGAAGCTAACTTTTTTTGTAACATCTGTATTTACAAAAAAGGATTTTTCATTTACCCATACACAATCAAACAATCAGCCTTCTTACCACCGTAGGGGGGCTTTTTATTTTTTCAATAACAAGCCGCAATTTATGAAACCCCACACGTTTATACCCTTACGTTATGTACTGGTATTGCTCTTATTGATCACTGCTTCTTTTGTACAAGCACAAACTGCTACAGTTAGTACAGACCGCCTGGATTATCCTCCGGGTGATACTGCATATATTACCGGTAGTGGTTTTGCTCCTGGTGAAATAGTTACATTACAGGTGCATCATATTGATATGGGAACCGTTTCACTTGGTACAGATCCACAGTATCATCAACCATGGACTACTGTTGCCGATTCTTTAGGAAATATTTCCACTACATGGTGGGTGCCAAATGACGGCGATGCATTGGGTGCGACTTTTTTATTAACTGCAGATGGACAAACTTCTTTATATTATGCAACGTGGGAATTTACTGATTCACCAAGAGTTGGGTCAGTTACGATTGGTTCACAAACGGGAACTATTTATGCAACTTCCTCCTGTATTGCTACATATAATGTAACTGTAAATCGTGGTACAGGGAGCGGTAGTAACGGAACTTTTAGTGCTACTATTTGTATTTCTGGCTTGCCTGCTGGTGTAACTGCAAGTCCTTTGTCAATTTCTTTAGCAAGTGCTGATAATTCGAAAAGTGGAATACTTACATTAACAGGTTCTGCTTCTGCAATAGCTGGAGTTACCAATTTTACAGTAACAGCTCACACTGGGAATAATTGTACTACCATCAATGGTGACAATGCAACAACAACGGGTAGTATAACAATTACCAGCCTTCCAACTGCTACAATTTCCTATAATGGTACTCCTTTTTGTTCTAATGGAGGTACAGCAACAGTAACAAGAACAGGTACTGCAGGAGGAACATATTCTTCAACTGCGGGTTTATCAATTGACCCATCTACAGGCAGTATAACGCTTGGTACAAGTACAGCCGGAACTTATACAGTATCCTATTCTGTTACTTCAGGGGGTTGTACTGTAGTTATTGCGTCAACTTCTGTAACTATAACAACTTTGCCGTCGGCTACTATTTCATATTCAGGAACACCATATTGCTTGAACGGAGGCAATGCAATAGTAACAAGAACAGGTACTGCAGGAGGAACATTTTCTTCAACTGCGGGTTTATCTATTGACGCATCTACAGGCAGTATAACACTTGGAACAAGTACTCCGGGAACTTATACAGTTTCTTATTCATTTCTTCCTACAGGAGGATGCCCTCAAGTTACAACTACAACATCTGTTAAAATCAATCCATTACCAACTCCATCAATAACTGCCACTGAGAATTCAGGAAATACAGCAAATGATGGAACAATATGTAATGGATCATCTGTTACCTTAGGAACATCTATAGCATATACATCCTATTCATGGAGTACTGGTGCAACCACATCATCAATATCGGTATCA
>JACPOD010000066.1 GCA_016185185.1 Sphingobacteriales bacterium
TTACGTCCTTTGTCCATTCTCAATGATTTGTACAAAGACCCAACAGAATTATTTTCAAATCAACGCCGACTTAAAAACGGCGCAAACATAGAACTGTCAGGTGTTTCAAAGAACTATTTTATAAAACAACGCAACACTAATTATCTCTGGTAATTAAAAATTTATTTTTTTCTAAAAGCACTCCATTTTCATACAACTCAAACTTAAACCACCCGCTGTGCAGGAAGTTTACTTTATCTAACAGCAGTGGGGATTCTTTTACTTCATGCAGTTCAAAAATGGGGGTATCGTTTTCTTCAAAAAATTTAATATGGTATTTTTTTGTTTTGTAACCGGGTATAACGATCGAAACATTCCCATCATCTGCTGTAAATATATAAACAGATGGTTCCCATACGTATTTTTTTGGAGGTGACGGAGGTTCTTCTTTTACTTCTTTTTCTTTTTTGTCGTTGCTGTTGTCGTTCGTTTCAATTTTTAGCGCTTCTTCTTTTTTCTTGTTGCCATCGTTTTTTGCATCGGTTTTTTTCACTACAGGTACAGGTTTGGTGGTGTCCCTGAAAGGTTTTTTGGAAGTGGAGAAAAAATAATTGGTTCCCCCTATTAAAATAAAAATGCGGTAGTATAAACTGTCGTTCGGCGCTTTTTCATCTTTAAAAGAAAATTTAGTGACAGTGGGATCGGGTAATGAGAAGATGGTAAAAAAGTTTTTTAAACTGTCTTTAGATCTTTGTATGGTTATTTGATGGGCATTGGTAAAGCGGTTGATCCAGCTGATGGTTATCTTGCCATCTTTTGCAATAGCTGAAAACTTTGGTAAAGTATCGTTTTGACCCTTTGAGGTGAGGGTAATGAAACAAATCAGGATAAAGGACAAAACAACTGGCTTCATGTACTATTAACGGGTTATTGCTATTTGTGTTATACCGGCAAAGATAAAATTATCCACGCAGCGGTTGGCAGTTAATTGCTAAAAGAAGTTAAAAATTAAGTGTACCCGGGGGTAAGGACAGGTTTCCCTGTAAGCCGCCAGTATGGATACACAGGATTTTACTATTATTATTAAAATATTTTTTTGTTATTAAATCATTTAGAGCAAAAAACAATTTTCCAGTGTAAACAAAGTCGGTTGGAACATGGTGTTGCCGGTAAAACTGGTTCATAAATGCTATTAGTTCCTTTGTTTTTTTGGCATAGCCTCCAAAATGATAATCATGAATCAGAACAGTATTTTTTGATGCTGCTAAGAAAGGGTTCATTTCTTCTGCGCCTTTTAATACAACAATTCCCAATAACATTTGATTGGACCCAATACTTTTTGCCATTCCTTTAAAAGTAGTTCCTGTGCCAACATCGCAAACAATATGAGTATATTGATGAGACGCTTCAATATTCGTTATAATTTCACTGCATCCTTTTTCGCCGGCTTCATTATCACCTCCTTCCGGTATAATGTAAAATGATGGGAACCGATTCCTGTAATGCTGGTAAAGTTTTTCTTTGTTACGGTAGTCTGTTCGGTTTACAAATTCCAGTTGCATTCCCATTTGTTTACAAAAGACCAGGGTATGACTTTGCGTTACTGATTCTTCTCCCCGCAAAATAGCAATAGATCTTATGCCAGCTTCGTGGCATGCAAAAGCTGTAGCGGCCAGGTGATTGCTGTAGGCGCCTCCAAATGTTATTATCCCTTCAGAATTTTCAAATAGTGCATTTTCAATATTATACTTCAGTTTAAAAAATTTATTTCCAGAAACTATCGGATGCAGTTTATCCAGTCTTGCTGCACTAACTGTTAAATTATTTTTTTCATATAACTCGTCTTTCAGTTGCTGTGTTTCTATTGCTGTATTAATTTGCATGCTCTATTAAATGGGAATGATTATTTTATATCTTCGTTTCCATTACAAAAATACAATCTATAAATGCAGCCTACATTAGTGATTTTAGCAGCCGGCATGGCATCCAGGTATGGAAGTATGAAGCAGATACAATCGTTCGGACCTTCCGGTGAAACCATAATGGATTATTCAATTTATGATGCTATACGTGCAGGATTCGGGAAAGTGGTATTCATCATCCGTAAAGACTTTGCTGATCAGTTTAAAGAAATATTTGAGCCTAAACTTACTGGCAAAATAAAAACAGATTATGTATTCCAGGATATGAATTCGTTTACGAATGATTTTGTGATCCCCGCAGAAAGAACCAAACCCTGGGGTACAGCACATGCAGTACTTTGTGCAAAATCGGCCGTTAAAGAACCCTTTGCTGTAATTAATGCTGACGATTTTTATGGGAGAGATGCTTTTGAAAAAGCTGTTACATTTTTAACAACAGATTGCAGCGAACAACTTTATTCCATTATAGGGTACGAACTGGAAAAAACATTGTCACCTCATGGAACAGTAAGCCGTGGCGTATGTGATGTTAATGCCAACGGGGAATTGGTAGCCATTAATGAAAGGGTGAAAGTTTATAAAAAAGATAGTGCTATTGTGTATGAAGATGAAAATGGTGTACATGTTATTCCGGATGAATGTAAAGCCTCTATGAATTTTTGGTGTTTTCACAACGCTGTATTTAAAATGATGGAAGCACAGTTCAGTGATTTTTTGCGGCATAATCTCAGTAATCCCAAAGCTGAATTTTTTATTCCAATTGTTGGCGATGAGTTTATTAAATCCGGAAGTGGTAAAATAAAAGTAATTCCTACTTCTTCTCAGTGGTTTGGGGTAACATATAAAGAAGATGCACCCGGTGTACAGCAAAATGTTTCTGATTTAGTACGGTCGGGGCAATACCCGCCATCACTCTGGCAATAAATTTTTAACTTGGGCTGATGAAATATAAGCCTTTTTTTCTCCTTGCTTTTTTCAGTATTTGTTTCTGCCCAATCATCAGACAGTATTTACCTGTTAAAACCTTCCAATGTATTTGATGGTGAACAAATGCATGCAAACTGGTGGGTGCTCATTATAGGGAATAAAATTGCAGGGGTAGGAGAGGCCGACTCGTTTACAATTCCCTCCGATACAAAAATTATTGAACTAAAAAATAAAACAATATTGCCCGGCTTAATAGAGGGGCATTCTCATTTATTTCTTCACCCGTATAACGAAACTTCCTGGGATGATCAGGTGTTAAACGAATCAAGGACTGAACGAACAGCAAGAGCTGTTAACCATGCAATAGAAACATTAATGGCAGGTTTTACCACCATAAGATACCTGGGAACAGAAGGAGCGATGTATGACGATGCTGGATTAAAACAAAGCATTGAAAAGGGAATTATTCCCGGTCCAGGGATGCTGGTTGCTACCAGGGCCATTGTAGCAACGGGTAGTTACGGGCCCAAATCAACTTCCGCTGAAATTGATTATCCCAAAGGTGCTGCAGAAGCGGGTGGTACAGATGCCTTGATTAAAGAAATCAGAACTCAAATTGGCAAAGGCGCTGATTTAATAAAACTATATGCGGATTATCGTTGGGGGATGAACAAAGAAGCAAGGCCAACATTTAGTGCGGAGGAATTGAAATTAGCTGTGCAAACAGCTAATAGTAGCGGAATACAGGTGGTGGTGCATTCCGTAATACCTGAAGGAATGCGAAGATCAATTATGGCAGGTGTTTCCACTATTGAGCATGGTGATTTTGGAACAACAGAAATTTTTCAGCTGATGAAGGAAACGAAAATAGCTCTTTGCCCAACACTGGCAGCCGGATATTTTATTGAACAGTATAAGGGATGGAAACCAGGCTTACAACCAGAGCCAGAAAGGATCCTGCAAAAAAGAAAAAGTTTTAAAGCTGCATTAGATGCCGGGGTAACTATTTGTATGGGTGGCGATGTAGGTGTATTCAGTCATGGAAAAAACTGGATGGAAATGGAATTAATGGTTGAATATGGAATGAAGCCAATGGATGTATTGAGATCGGCCACATCTGTTAATGCGGATGTATTTGAAATAAGCGATAAGGTTGGAAGAATAAAGAAAGGATTGCTGGCTGATATTATTGCAGTTGATACTAACCCACTGGAGGATATAAAAACATTTCGGTTTGTTTCCTTTGTAATGAAGAATGGGGTGATTTACAAAAAATAAAAATCCCGCTAACGGCGGGATTGTATTTCATTAAGCTGGATTTCAGTATTTCATATTAATTACCTTTTACCATAAAGATAAAGTCCTGTACCTTTCGTGCCTGTGCTTTTCGCTGCATCTTTCTTACACTTGACATCGTTGAGATTTTAATATCAGCATAAGCATCATTCTTCTTTAATTCTTCCAGTGCTTTATAAATGTATTTCGACTGGATCGCAAATACAGCGCCTTCTGTTTGCATTTGGCGTGTACTTAATATCCCAATCACTTCACCATTTTCATTGAACACAGGGCCACCACTGTTGCCAGGGTTGGCAGGCACATCAATCTGGCAGCTAAGTGTATCACCATTAAAACCGGTTTTAGCACTCAGATAACCCTCGCCATATACAATTTCATTTCTGGGATATCCAAATGTATAAATGGGTTCGGCAATTTCAGTGGAAGATTTGCTGATACCGTATGGTAGCGTAAGGGGCTTAAATTCCTGGTCGGTAATTTTTAATATGGCGAGATCTTTTGCATTGTCCATTAAAACAATTTTAGCAATAAATTCTTCACCTTTATTGTTTTGAACAATTACCGTACTGGAATTTTTGATGATGTGAGCATTAGTGGCCAAATAACCTTTACCATCAATTAAAAAACCGGTACCACTGGATTTGAACTGAACATTAGGAACTTTAATATCCCCTTTTACTTTTATTAATTCATTTCCCTGGTAATCTGTTTTCTTTGTGAGTACATCCAGCTTTTTGCTTAACTCGGTTACCTGGTTAATATCAGCTTTTGGAGCAACTATATTAGTAGCAGCATACGTTAATAAAGAGGTAACACCGGCAATAGATGCAGCAATGGCGATCGTCTTTTTATAACGTTTCCATAAGTTTACCACCCTGGCGCCGGGTCCTAATTCTTTTTCCTTCAACACGCCTTCAGCCTCTAATTTAGCCTGTGTTTCTTGCAGGGTATTTTTAAAAGCCTTGATGTTACTGTAGCGGTTCATTTCTTCCAAAAAGAAATGATGCTCCACCACCAGCTGATCGAGTTCAGGATTGGTATGGCGCATTTCTTCAAACGTTGTTTTTTCCTGGGGGGTCATTTCACCTCTCAGGTAACGTTCGGCTGCATCCAATAGCAAGATTTCTTCCATCTCAGTTCCCGTTTTTATATTGCGTAAAGAATAATTTTTTCAGTCTCATTAAGCATTTATACTTCTGGTTTTTTGCATTGTCAGCATTGGTATAACCAAAGTTATCTGCTATTTCCTGCATATTTTTGTTTTGGAGGTAATAGGCTTCCAGTAAACTTTTGCATGGCTCCCCAATATGCCCCATTGCCTTCTCCATCATTAAATATGCCTCATTTTTCTTCTGGTGTTCTTCTAGCTCTTCTTCCACCGGTACTGTCTCTTCCAGGCTTTCCACCGGCGAACTATAGCGGTTAGATTGTTGTAATCGTTTAAGCCATAGGCGCCTGCATACGGAATATACATAGGTTTTAATTTGTGCTGTTAACTCAAAGGACCCCGACGCTGCTTTTTCATATAGCACAATCATCGCTTCCTGAAAAATATCCTTGGCATCATCTGAAGTGCCGTTATTATTGAGAATATAGGTCTGAATCAGGCCGAAATTCTCTTTATAAATGGCCTCAATAGCCTCTTTATCATTAGATGCCAGTCCTTTAAGCAATAAATCATCGTTAGGATATACTTTCACCTGTTCGTTTATTTAATACGTTATCGGCAAAATTGTAACCCAAAAGGCGGAAAAAAAAATTTTTTAAATTTTGCGGGTTACCTTTTTAGCCATAGTGGTATTATAGGTCAAATAATTATTTAAAAATTTAAAAATCATCATGATGAAAAAAGCATTATTAGCTTTCGCTATCGTAGCATTCGTAGCTTGTAACGACAACGCAGCTACAACTGAAACTAAGGACACAACTGCAGTAGCCCCAGCTCCTGATACAACTGCTCCTAAAGTTGACACCAGCGCTGTTAAAGCTGACACTACAAAAGCTGCAGCTGATACTACTAAGAAGTAAGCTATCAAGTGCTGAGCCCGTAAGGGTATGGTCATAAAAAAGGTTGCTTGTAGCTTTTAAGACCTGTAATCAGCTAAAGATTTTCATATGGCAAGCAATCGTTAGAGGCCGCTTCATTCCTGGAGTGGCTTTCTTTTTTATTGAAAAGTTGGTAGTTGAAAATTAATAATTAGTAGCGCATTTTCAACTTTCCATTTTCCCTTTTCAATTAAAAGAACACACGTTTGTTTTATACTAATTTGGAAATCAATCAAAATTTCCAAACAAAAAGGTTGGAGTTTTACTTGCTTAATCTTACTTTCGTTTCATGCTTTACACAAAAGGATATTTCTGGTTTTATTTTTACTTCTATTTTACCAATAGACCGGGAATGCTTTTGTTGAACGCTTAAACAAGAAAAAACTAAAACAACATAAAGAGTCCCGGTCAAAAACCGGGACTCTTGCTTTTTTATGACAACAAGAGTCTCTATACAAGGTTACGAGGGCAGTTTTCACCAGGTGGCTGCACAATTATACTTCGGCAAAGAAACGGAAGTGATTCCCTGCGCTACTTTTAAAGAAGTGGTAAAGATTGCTGCCAATAAAAAAGAAAGCAATGGTGGGGTGATGGCAATTGAAAACTCTATTGCCGGTAGCATACTTCCTAATTATAATCTTTTACAAAAGAGTAATCTTAAAATTGTTGGTGAGATATATCTTCAAATTCGTCAAAACCTGTTGGTGAACCCCGGCGTGAAGCTAGAAGATATTCGTGAAGTGCATTCTCATCCCATGGCCATTCTTCAGTGTTTGGAATATTTAGAAAAGTATAACTGGAAATTGATAGAAACAGAAGATACTGCTTTAAGTGCTAAACATGTTCATCAGCACCGCAGCAAACATACTGCTGCCATTGCCAGCAAACTGGCAGCCGAATTATTTGAGCTGAATGTGATTGCTCCCAATATTCATACGATGAAGAATAATTATACAAGGTTTTTAATTTTGCAAAGAGAAGATGTGGCATTGCCCGTGAATGATGCGAATAAAGCTTCGGTAAATTTTCATACCGACCATTCAAGAGGAAGTTTGGCAAAAGTGCTTACCGCAATTTCAAATGGTAACATGGAACAGTTCAATAGTGTTATTAATGAAGTAAAACCATTAACAGCTGAACTGAAAGTGTATGGTACTTATAAAAGAGGGGCGTGGAAGTAGTGATTTGTATATGGAGTATATAAAGTATATAGGGTAAATAAGTATGTTATGTAATTGAATTATGAGTATTGATTTAAATAAAGAAGCTTCTGATAATCATTCCCCTTTTAGGGGGTTAGGGGGCTTAACATCAAAAAGGTTAGAAGGTATTGGTGAATATTATTTTTCTCAGAAGCTGAGAGAGATTGATGAATTGAATAAGCAGGGGAAGAATGTAATTAATCTTGGTATTGGTAGTCCTGATTTGCCGCCGCACCCTGATGTGATTAAAGTATTGCAGGAAGAAAGCGGCAAGCCAAACACACATGCTTATCAATCGTACAAAGGCTCACCGGTGTTGCGTAAGGCGATGAGTGACTGGTATAATAAATGGTATGGTGTTGAATTGAATGCTGATACGGAAGTATTGCCGCTGATTGGAAGTAAAGAAGGCATTATGCACATTTGCATGACTTACCTCAATGAAGATGATAAAGTTTTAATTCCGAATCCCGGGTATCCAACTTATAGCAGTGCTGTAAAACTCGCAGGAGGAGCTTGTGTGGAATATGAACTGCATAATGATAATGACTGGAAACCTGATTTTGCTGAACTGGAAAAAATGGATTTGAACAGTGTGAAGCTGATGTTTGTGAATTATCCGCATATGCCTACGGGTAAATTGCCTGAACAGAAATTTTTTGAAGAACTGGTAGCTTTTGCAAAAAAACACAGCATATTAATTGTACATGATAATCCATATAGTTTTATTTTGAATGATTCACCTATGAGTTTATTGAGTGTGAATGGTGCAAAAGAAGTGGTGCTGGAATTAAACTCGTTAAGTAAAAGTCAGAATATGGCCGGATGGAGAATAGGTATGTTATGTGCAGCCAAAGAAAGAATTGATGAAGTGCTCCGTTTCAAAAGTAATATGGATAGCGGTATGTTTTTACCGGTGCAATTAGCGGCTGCCAAAGCATTAAGCCTGGGCAAAGACTGGTATGATAGCGTAAATAAAGTATATAAGGCAAGAAGAGAAAAAGCATTTGAGTTACTTGATTTATTACGATGTGAATATTCAAAAGACCAGGCTGGAATGTTTGTATGGGCTAAAGCCCCCCAGCCCCCTAAAGGGGGAGTTTTGAAACACTCCCTGGGTATCGGTGGTCAATCGAGTGATGAAATTTTATATAAAGCAAATGTGTTTATAACACCGGGGGGGATTTTTGGAAGCGCCGGGTATGATTACATAAGAGTAAGTTTATGTGCCACTGAAGAAAAATTTGAAGAGAGTATTAACCGTATTAAAAACAGTGTAGCCCCAAATCCGCTAACCAGCGGAGAATAAAAAGTTTAAAGATGAATAACGAAATAAATAAAGATAATTTATCAGCCCCCTTTAGGGCGGGGGGCACTCTGGCGATAATAGGAACTGGTTTAATTGGAGGTTCTTTCAGTCTTTGCCTGAAAGAAAGAGGATTGGTTAAGCATTCCATTGGAGTAAGCCGTACGCAGAATAGTGCTAATAAAGCATTAGAGTTGGGAATTGTTGATGAAATTCTTCCATTGGAAGAAGCAGTGAAGAAAGCTGATTTGATTTATGTAGCGATTCCTGTTGATACAACCATCCCTGTAATGAAAACAATTATGGATTTGATTACAGATCGCCAGATTGTAGTGGATGCCGGATCGACAAAAAATGTTTTATGTCAATCATTAACGGACCATCCCATGAGACAACGCTTTGTGGCCTCACACCCTATGTGGGGAACGGAGTATAGTGGTCCTGAAGCAGCAGTAAGAGAAGCTTTTGCAGGAAGAGCATGTGTGATTTGTGAAAGAGAAAAGAGTGATAAAGATGCACTGGAAGCGGTAGAAAAAATTTATCGGAAACTGGGAATGCATATTGTGTACATGGATGCGGAAGCACATGATATACATGCGGCGTATGTAAGTCATATTTCGCATATCACATCTTTTGCATTGGCGAATACTGTTTTGGAAAAAGAAAAAGAAGAGGATGCCATTTTTGAATTAGCTGGTGGTGGTTTTGAAAGTACGGTGCGTTTGGCCAAGAGTAACCCGGCCATGTGGGTACCCATCTTTATGCAGAATAAAGAAAACATACTGGATGTATTGAATGAACATATCAGTCAGCTGAGAAAGTTTAAGGCAAGTTTGGAAAAAGAAAATTCGGATTACTTACTGGAGCTGATTGAGAATGCAAATAAGATAAGGAGGATTATTAAGTAGTTATTTTGAATGATGAATTTTGAATGTTGAATGAAAGGCAATGTCAGGCTGAGCTTGTCGAAGCCTTGATGAGAATTCGTACAAACGCTGAACAACACTTCGACAAGCTCCTGTGTGACAGCATAGATGACGCTGATGATAGTATTACAGAACGTAAAAGAGTGCGACGCAACAAAAGTAAAATAGCATTGCTGTCGCCGATAACATAAAAACAAAACCAAATTTTAATAGTTTAATTTTGACATCATGCAAGCAACACAAACAGTGAATGAAAAAGCACAGGCGGCGTGGAGTAAAAGACCGCTGATTATTTCTGGTCCGTGCAGTGCGGAAACAGAAGAACAAGTAATTGAAACTGCCCAGCGATTAGCGGGAACAGGTAAAGTAGATATGCTGAGAGCCGGCATCTGGAAACCACGTACCAAACCCGGAATGTTTGAAGGAGTGGGTGCCAAAGGTTTACCATGGTTACAACAAGCTAAAAAATTAACTGGTTTGCCAACTACTGTGGAAGTGGCTACCGGCAAGCAGGTAGAAGATGCCTTAACTTTTGACGTAGATGTTTTGTGGATAGGTGCCCGTACAACAGTAAACCCTTTTAGCGTACAGGAAGTAGCCGATGCATTGCGTGGCGTGGATGTGCCGGTATTAATTAAGAATCCCATCAATCCTGATTTGGAATTGTGGAGTGGGGCAGTTGAACGTATTGCCAGGGTGGGTGTAAAGCAGATTGGTTTGATTCATCGTGGATTTAGTGCTTATGGTAATACAGAATACCGTAATGCGCCAATGTGGCACCTTGCCATTGAAATGAAACGCCGCAATCCCGGCATCATGATTATTAATGACCCTTCACATATTTGCGGACGCAGAGATATATTATTGGATGTGGCCCAAAAAGCTATTGACCTCGACTTTGATGGTTTGATGATTGAAAGTCATATTGACCCTGATAAAGCATGGAGTGATGCTAAGCAACAAGTGACACCTGAAGTGCTGGGTGAAATGATCAGTGCCATTAAATGGCGTAAAGAAGATATTTCTTCTGAAGAATATCATGCGGCATTGGAAAAACTGCGTCAGCAAATCAATCACCTCGATGATGAACTAATGGATTTATTAGGTCAGCGTATGAAGATTGCTGAAAAAATTGGTGAATACAAAAAGAATAACAGCGTAACCATTTTACAAACCAACCGCTGGAATTCTATCCTGGAAAGAGCTTTTGCAAAAGGTGAGAAGTTGGGATTGAGTAAAGAATTCATCACTAAGTACTTTGATGCGGTGCATATGGAAAGCATCAATAAGCAGAACAGGATTATGAATAGTTAAGACCCCCTGTCCCCCTGAAGGGGGGAACTTGGTTACGGCAGACTTTAACTGCTCATTATTTATTGTTGATTTTAAAACAAATAATAAAGCCCCTTTAGGGGTTGGGGTATGAAAGAATTAAAGTACCAGTTTTCTAAAAGGGAGGTGACGTATTACCTGGATGCTGAGTTTTCTTATTTAGCAAATTTAGTGGACAGGAATAATGCTGTGCTGATATTAGATGAAAATGTGGCCGGCTGTCACAAAGAGAAACTTGAAGGCTGGAAGACGATTGTCATTCCTCCGGGAGAAGCTTATAAACAGCAATCAACGGTTGATTCCATCATTTTACAGCTGATAAATTTAGGAGCAGACAGAAAAACATTTTTAGTGGGATTCGGTGGCGGTGTAGTAACGGATATGACGGGTTATGTTGCTTCCGTGTATATGCGTGGAGTGAAATTTGGTTTTGTTCCTACTACTTTGTTGAGTATGGTAGATGCTTCCATCGGCGGGAAGAATGGAGTGGATGTTGGTATTTATAAAAACCTGGTTGGAACTATCAATCAGCCACAGTTTATTTTATTTGATTATTCACTGCTGAAAACGTTGCCCGAAGCAGAATGGATTAATGGTTGTGCTGAAATGATTAAGCATGGCTGTATAAAGGATGCTGGCTTATTTCAGTTACTGGAAGAAAACAATCTTTCGGCAATTCAATCGAACGCAGCATTATTTGCTTCTATCATAGGAAGGAATGTGACAATTAAATCGGATGTTGTGAAGAACGATGAGTTTGAAAATGGCGAAAGAAGATTGCTGAATTTTGGTCATACACTGGCACATGCAATTGAGAATAACTATCAGTTGTCACACGGGCATGCGGTGAGTATTGGGATGGTAGTGGCGGCAACTATCTCGGAAACGATTAATCGTTTTAATGCCGCTGATAAAGCAAGATTGATTAAAGTGCTGCAACAATACCAGTTGCCGGTACAATTTTCTTACGATAAAGAAAAAGCTTTTGAAACATTGGTGATGGATAAGAAGCGGGCAGGCAATGCAATGAATTATGTATTGCTGAAAACGATAGGTGAAGCGGAAGTAAAGCAAATTGAATTAGAAAAACTAAAGCAACTTATTTAATGAAAGATAAAAACTCCCCTTTAGGGGATGGGGGCATGAATGTAACGATATCACCTTCTTCAGTAAAAGGAACGATACAGGCCCCCGCTTCTAAAAGCTCTATGCAAAGAGCTTGTGCTGCTGCTTTACTGGTGAAAGGTAGAAGCATTATTAAAAATCCCGGTTTCTCCAATGATGATAAAGCAGCGATAGATGTGATACAAAAGCTGGGAGCAAAGATTGCAATTGATAGTGGAGAATTGATAGTGGAAAGTGATGGGGTTAATCCTGATAAATTAGAGATTAATACCGGTGAAAGCGGATTGGGTGTAAGGATGTTTACTCCAATTGCTGCATTGAGTGAAAAGGAGATGTTGATTTCCGGTCATGGTAGTTTGATGGAAAGACCTATGAATTTCTTTGATGAGATTTTACCACGGCTGGGTGTAAAGATTGAATCAAACAATGGTAAACTGCCAATGAAAATAAAGGGACCATTAAAACCTGCT
>JACPOD010000054.1 GCA_016185185.1 Sphingobacteriales bacterium
CAGTACCAGGGAAGTATAAATTATACTTATTCCTGTATGACGTATGGTTTGCTGAATAGTGGCTATAACCGAATGGTTTTGACGGGGCAGCTCCTGCTTATAATTTACAAGAAATCGAATAGTAACATCAATAGCAATTCCCAGCGCCACACTAAACACTAAAACAGTACTTGGTTTTAAAGGGATGCCAACCCAGCCCATTACACCGGCTGTTATTACAAGTGGTATTATGTTGGGAATTAAAGAGCACAATAAAATTCTCCAGCTCCGGAATAAATACAGCATGCAAAAAGCTATTAAAACAAAAGCCCATATGATACTATCTTTTAATCCGTTTATAATAAAGCGGCTTCCTTCCAAAAAAGTAACACTGGTGCCTGTTAATTGTACATTGTATTTTGTACTGTCAAATAATTGGCTGGCCCTGTTTTGAATATCGTTTAATATAAAGGGAAGTTTTGCTGATCCAACATCTTCCATACTTACGCTGATGCGGGCCATTTGTTTGCTGCTGTCCATAAAACTGTTTACCAGCTTGCCAAACGAGTTTTGTTTACCATTGGAATCTGCTTTCATTTGGAGATAAGGGGCCAGAAATGCCAAATCAAAATTATCCGGCATGGCATACATTGATGAATCACCATTGTAATATCCCTGTCTTGCAAACTTTAATCCCTCATCAACGGATAATGGTTTAGCCATTTCCGGTTTTGCCGCAATGTATTGGGCCAGCGAATCAATTTTCATCAGGTTGGTAAGATTTCGGGATACGCCGTATTTCTTTTTGGTATCCACCACAATTTCCAAAGGCATTACTCCATGAAAATGCTTTTCAAAAAATTTCAGGTCGGTATATAACTTATCATTTTTAGGCAAATCATCAACAATAAAACCAACGGACTTTAATCTGAAAATTCCTGTAATAGCAAAAGCCAGTGTTGCCAGTGTTACCAGGTAAACTGTTTTACGATGATTAAAGACCCATTTTTCAATTCCAATTAATGTTTTATTGAGCCATTGATTGTCTAAATATTTAACATGCCTTGCTTTAGGTGCCGGTAAATAACTTAAGAAAGCAGGCAATAACATGAAGGAAACAAAAAATAACAACATTATATTGATGCCGGCCACCACACCAAATTCTTTTAATACGGCACTTTTTGTTAAGGCAAATACTGCAAAGCCAATGGCAGCAGTTATGTTACAAAAAAGAGTTACCACACCCATTCGGCTTACCATATTAATTAAGGAAGCTTCTTTATTGCCACTTGCTTTATATTCTGTATGGTATTTATTCAAAAAATAAATGCAGTTGGGAATACCTATTACCACGATCAATGGTGGAATAAGTGCATTTAATAAAGTGATCTTATAACCAAACAGGTGCATGGTGCCTAAGCTCCATAATACTCCAATAATTACAACGGCAATAGATAACAAAGTAGCGCTGATACTGCGGAAAAAAAGTAATAAGATCAAAGCAGATAGTATAACAGAGCCCAGCAGGAATAATTTCATCTCATCGGCAATACGGGTGCTTATAGTGGTGCGTACCAATGGTAATCCGCTTAGCGAAAGCTGTATATTATTTTGTTTGCCAAACGCATTGGCTATTTTTTCAATAGCAGGAACAACAATATTTCTTTTGGGAGTATTAAGAACATCTTTGTTTACACTTACAGCCATGAGGTAAACTTTTGACTGCGGATTGTATAATAATCCCCTGTAAAATGGCAGGCTTTCAAATTGTGCCCTGGCACCGTCTAATTCCTGTTGGGAAGTATATACTGATTTAAAGACAGGCGTTGCTTTTAGTTTTTCAGTTACACTGTCTTTACTTAAGGTTACCGTTTCTGGTATCGATAAAACACCATTTACCCCTTCGGCTTTTTTAATTTGCTGACTGAATAAAACATAGTTATTAAAAAAAGAAAGCTCAAAAAATTTATCGCTGGCAAAGCCAATGACCATTGTATTGCCATCATCACCAAATTTTTGACGGAAATCCTGGTATTCTTTGTATTTAGGATGATCTGTAGGTATAGCCCTTGCAAATTCATAACTCATTTTTACCTGGCTGGCAAAATAACCCATTACAATAGTGGAGAGCAGTAAAAAGAGCAGTACGGGTAAGCGGTTTTTTAATACAAAACGGGCCAGGTTTGTCCACATAATATCAGCTTTAAATTGAGCCGCAAAGAAACTAAAATACAGGGGGGTGGCAAAATAAAACTCTTTGGTAAATCGTAAGCAAATGTTAAGCCTCACACATAAAATCTTATTTTTGATGCTATGTCGGGTAAACGAATACGCATTTTGTTTTTGTATCTTTTTCTGCCGTCAATTTGCTGGTCGCAATTACAACCTATTGGGGAGTGGAGACTGCACCTTGATTATACCAATGGCCGTTCTGTAACACAGGATGATAAACTGGTTTACTGTGCCACACCCTATAGTTTCTTCAGTGTAGATAAATCAGACTTTGTGATAACCCGTTATGATAAAGTTTCAGGCATGAATGATATCGGGGTAAATATAATCCATTATGACCCGGCAACCAGTAAACTGCTGATCGCTTACTC
Source organism: Sphingobacteriales bacterium (assembly GCA_016185185.1). GTDB lineage: Bacteria > Bacteroidota > Bacteroidia > Chitinophagales > Chitinophagaceae > AWTP1-9. The sequence continues at coordinate 2,583 of JACPOD010000054.1, forward strand.
CAACAGCAATATTGATATCAAGTATAAAACAGATTTTATTAATATCCCCGACATCAAACGAAAAGATATTGTTGGTGACAAGAGTATTTATAATGTTTTCTTTAAATCAAACAAAGCGTATCTGTCAACGGGACTGGGAGTTATTGTGGCAGACCTGGATAAATACGAGATAAAAGAAACCTGGCTGATCGGGAATAGAGGCAACAATATAAAAGTTAATGGGTTTACTGCTGATAACACCATTTTTTATGCTGCAACGGAAGAAGGATTAAAGACTGCTTTGCAATCTGCCGCCAATCTTACCGACTACAGGAACTGGAATACGGTAAGCGGAACAAATAAATTAAGTGCCGGCCCTTGTACGGATGTGGTAAATGTGAATGGTAAAATCATCGTTTCTAAAAACGATTCACTCTTTTATAATAATAATGGCAACTGGGATTTATTTTATAACGACGATTTTGAATTTATAAATCTTACGGTAAGTAATAATAAACTAGTACTTACCGAAAAGAAAGGAGATTATAACGAAGCAAGAATCCTCGTTATTAATTCAACCGGAACAGTAGAAAAAATGATTCAGCGTTTTGAAGGACTGAACCGTCCTCTTCAGGCTGTTACCGATGGCAATGATATATGGTCAGCTGATTTATATAATGTACTGATACGAAAATCGGGCACTTCTGCTACCAGTTTTATACCCAACTCTCCCTATGGACCGTTAGATGGTGATATGATTGCAGCCGATGATGCGCTATGGGTTTGCGGGGGTTCTGTAAACGATGCCTGGAATTACCAGTTTAACCGAAGTGGTTTTTTTCAGTTTAAAGAAGATGTATGGACTCCGTATAATCAAAACATTCAAAAATTTCAATGGATGGACTCTGTTTACGATATCATAACGGTAGCGATTGATCCAGGAGATGAAACAATATATGCAGGCTCTTATGGCAGGGGATTGGCAGCAATAAAAAAAGATAACAGTTTTAAAATTTATAAACAGAATTCAGCAATTGGTCCAACGATTGGTGATCCATTGGCCTATCGCATCAGCGGGTTAAAATTTGATGCAGAAAATAATTTATGGATCAGCAATTTTGGTTCGGCACAAAATGTGGTGGTAAAAAAAGCCGACGGATCATTTAAATCATTTACAACACCATTCCTGATCCCGGAAAATGCAGTGGCAGATATTGTTATTGATGATGCCAATCAAAAATGGATTGTTTCGCCTAAAGGAAACGGACTTATTTGTTTTAATCATGGAGCCAGCATTGATAATACCGGTGATGACCGCTGGAGAAGATATTTATTGGGAAAAGGAAACGGCAATTTACCCAGTAACCAGGTTAACTGTATTGCAAAAGATAAAGATGGTTTTATATGGGTGGGGACGGATAAAGGAATCGCTATTGTTCAATGTACACAGGATGTATTCAGTGGGAATGGTTGCGAAGCATTGATACCAGTTGTTCAGCAGGATAGATTTGCCGGCTATTTATTCGGCAACGAAGATGTTAGAACCATTGCAGTTGATGGAGCTAACCGTAAATGGGTGGGAACAAGAAATGGTGTATGGTTAATTAGTGCAGATGGAGAAAAAGTAATTTACCGGTTTACAACAGACAACAGTCCGTTATTGGGCAATGAAATAAAACGTATTGCCATTGATCCAAAAACCGGAGAAGTGTTTATTTCTACCTTCAATGGTTTATGTTCTTTCAGGAGCACCGCTACTGAGGGAAGTGAAGTAAATGAAAATGTACTTGTATTTCCCAATCCCGTGCCTCCAAATTATGCCGGTACCATTGCCATAAGAGGAGTAGTAAATAATGCCATTGTAAAAATTACAGAAATGGACGGCAGATTAATATACCAGGCAAGAGCATTGGGCGGACAAGCCATCTGGAATGGTAAAGATTATAAAGGAAGAAAAATTTCAACCGGTGTATATCTTGTATTAATAGCTGATGATACCAACCAGGAAAAGACAGTAGCCAAAATTGTATTCATCCGATAAGCAGCATTGTGAGCCAGATACAAACTACCAAAGCGATCATTTTACGTACGGTTAAATATGGCGAAACCAGTTTGGTTGTTACTGCATACACTGAATTGTTTGGTCTTCAAACTTATTTAATCAATGGCGTTCGTTCTTCTTCAAAGAAAGGTAGCGGACGGGCTAATCTGTTTCAGCCAGGCTCGATACTGGAACTGATCGTTTATCACAATGAGTTTAAAAACCTGCAACGGATCAAAGAATTTAAGTGGGCATATCTGTATAAAACGGTTTTAAGTGATGTGGTGAAAAATTCCATTGTATTATTTATGGTGGAAATGATACTGAAATGTATTAAGCAGCCTGAAAGCAACGCTGATTTATACAATTTTATTGAAGAATCGCTGATACAGGTGGATAGCAGCAATGAAAAAGTGGCGGCGAATTTTCCCTTGTACTTTGCTGTCCATTTAGCAGCGTTTTTTGGATTCCAGGTAACAGATAATTATTCTCCCACGCATACGGTATTTGATTTAAAAGAAGGGTTTTTTGTTACGGAAAAAACCGAACATCCGTATTCCATAGAAGGAAAATTAAGTGAGGTAATGAGTGAACTGCTAAAGGTAATGCAACCGGATGAGCTGGAACAATTATTACTGAATCATGAAATAAGAAGAAGCTTGTTGAATAATCTTCAATTATTTTACGGGTTGCATATTCAGGATTTTGGACAATTAAAAACTTTAATGGTTTTACAGGAGGTACTTAATTAACCGGCAGACTCCCGCCCAAGGCGGGATTCAGACGGTTAGAGGATATCCGTCTGAATCCTGCGGTAGCAGGAGTCTGTCGGGTAATTACAACAACCTTTTTGAATTACTTAAGTCATTCGCCAATAAAACAACTCCCGGTTTTTTACCTTTTTTAAAACTTCCTAATGCATCATCCCATTGCAAAGCTTTGGCGCCATTAATCGTTGCCCATTGTAAAATAGTTTCTAATGAAAGAGATGGAAAATGCTTTTGCATGGATTGTATTTCTTTAGCAATACTCAACTGCCAGTTACTGCTGTAGCTGTCTGTCCCCAATGTAGGTTGAACATTATTCTTCATCAGCATTTCAACAGGCGGCACTTTGTTTTCAATATAAAGATTTGCGTTGATACAAAAACAATATACCAGTTTGATGTTATTGCTGGCTGCATATTCATTAGCCCATTGCACATCTTCTTCGGGCATGCAGGTGTTGTGAATTAAAAAAATGGTTTGCCCGTTATTGAAATGCGGTAATACCGAACAGATACTGCTTTTACCCGTTACCGGGAAAGGTGATTGCTCAATACCAAATATTTTAAACAGCTTCAAATAGTCACCGCCACCTGTTTTATATAATTCATCTTCTGCAGGATGTTCCTGGTTATGGAAGGAGATAATTTGATTAGCTGTATTTGCATTAATTAATTCAAAAGTTTTAGGACTGATGCTGTAAGGTGCATGGGGAACAAGCGATGTACGATGTACGGTGTACGATGTACGAAGAGATGATTCTAATTCAGCTGCGACTTTTTTGTAGTGTGCAATGTTCTCATCAGCTCTTGCATCGGTGAAGCTAAGTACTTCCACAAAATTTTGCCAGTATATTTTGCTGTTGCTTTTTACTGTTGCAGTATCAGCTGTATTGCCAATATCGCCTACGGCTACAATTCCATTCGCATACATTTCTTTTTCTGCTTCTATGATTCTTTGCTGAATGACGTTAGGAGAAAAGCCTCTTTTGGTAACTACAGAACAGAGAAATTCAATTAAACCAGTATGCGGTGGAATAACATCTTTCAAATGACTTAATTCCAAATGGCAATGGCAATTGATTAAGCCCGGTGTTAAAATGCCTTCAAAGGTTTCAATATCATCGCCTGCCTCTTCTTCTTTTACAATGTCTCGTACTACGCCGTCACTATTGGTTACCAATACATGATTTTTATCCAGTAAGTGGTAGCCGTTAAAGAGTTGAGACGCTTTGAATTTTCTTAATTCCATGCCGTTGAATTCTTTTATTTTTGCACCCCGTCAGGCCCCGTAGCGAACAGAACGATGAAGTGAGTGACACAACAGCAGTTCCATAGTAGTAATGCCGTTGAGGACATAAAATTAAATGAAAGATGTTAGACAAATTAGAAGCGATAAAAGCAAGGTTTGAAGATTTGGGTGTGGCACTTACCAATCCGGAGATTGTGAGTGATAACAAGAAGTTTGCACAAACGAGTAAAGAATACCGCAGCCTGGAAAAAATAGTAAACCAAAAGACCCGCAGGATGAAAAGAATGCGATCCTTGAGATTCGTGCCGGCACCGGTGGTGATGAAGCAAGTTTGTTTGCCGGAGATTTACTCGGAATGTATTTGCGTTATTGCAGCAGCAAAGGATGGAAGACATCGATCCTTAGTGAAAGTGAAGGAACGGTAGGTGGTTATAAGGAAGTGCAGGTAGAAGTGGCGGGCGATGATGTATATGGCACATTAAAATTTGAAAGTGGAGTGCACCGGGTACAAAGGGTGCCGGATACTGAAACCAGCGGAAGGGTGCATACCAGTGCTGCCACTGTAGCCGTAATGCCGGAAGCAGAAGAAGTGGACTTTGAATTAAACCCTGCGGATGTAAAAATGGAAACTTCAAGAAGTGGTGGTGCCGGCGGACAGAATGTAAACAAAGTGGAAACAAAAGTACAGCTTACGCATATCCCTACCGGAACGGTGGTGATCTGCCAAACAGAAAGATCACAGTTGGGCAACCGGGAAAAAGCAATGGGTATGCTGCGTACCAAATTATACGAAGAGCAGGTGCGAAAACAGGAAGATGAAATTGCCCGTCACCGGAAAAGCCTGGTGAGCACAGGTGATCGCTCCGCTAAAATCCGCACTTATAATTTTCCGCAGGGACGTGTTACTGACCATCGGATAGGATTAACGGTTTATAATTTAGACAGTGTGCTTAATGGAAATTTACAGGAGTTTATTGATGCGTTGCAGTTTGCTGAGAATGCGGAGAAGATGGCTACTCAGAATTAAGCCCCCCTAACTCCCTGAAGGGGGAATTAATAATCAGGTAAATATTTTTTCTTTTAAGAGAGCAACCTTTTACCTACCTTTTACTTCTCTACGCTAACTAAATTATTAATCACTTAAGCCCCTTCAGTCCTGCTCGCAGTACAAGGCTTTGGCAGACGGGGGTTTGGGGCAAAACGTAACAGCTATGTTAGAAAATTTAATGGATCTAGTAAAAAACTTTGCTGGTGACAGCATCATCAACAATCCCGACATTCCCAATGAACATAATGATGCTGCGGTAGGTACAGTGAGCAGTTCAATAATGGATACGTTGAAGAATGCCATTGGAAACGGCCAGTTAAGTGATGTTACCAGTTTGCTTGGCGGACAGGGCGGAGATATAAACTCCAATCCACTGGCACAAAATATTAATGGTGGTGTAATTGAAAACCTGATGAACAAATTCAATTTAAACCAGGGCCAGGCTTCTGGTATTGCCAGCAGTTTAATTCCCAATGTGCTTCAAAACCTTATTCACAAAACCAACGACCCCAATGACAATAGTTTTGATTTGCAGGGAATCATTGGTTCTTTAACCGGTGGCGGTGGAAGTGGTATTGGTGGGTTGATGGATAAGGTGAAGGGATTATTTGGCGGGTGAATAGGTTAATATGTTAAAAAAATAAGCGGCACTGCGGACACCCTTACTTATTATATACGGGATGCACAGGGTAACACACTGGCTGTATATAAATACCAGGCAGGGCTAATCTGGGATGAACAGCATTTATACGGAAGCAGCCGCCTTGGTATGTGGAAATGGGGAGCAGCCATACCCACCACAGCCCCCAATGCACGCGACAACGGAAATATTTACGACAGTTTATTATACGGCAGCCGCAGTTTTGAACTCAATAACGATTTAGGGAATGTATCGGTTACTATCTCTGATAAGAAGATAGGGGTTGATAATAACAGTGATGGAACAGTTGACTACTATACTGCGGATGTGATTACTGCTAACGACATGTATAGCGGCGGTATGACCATGCCCGGAAGGAAGTACAGCCAACCAAATAGTGGTTATAGGTATGGGTTTAATGGGAAGGAGAAGGATAATGAAGTTGCTGGAACAACAACATATGATTATGGGTTTAGGATATATAGCCCGGGATTAGGTAAATTTTTGAGTGAGATCCATTAATGAAAAAATATACATGGCTTACACCATACCAATTTGCCTCAAATACACCTTTACAAGCTATTGACCTAGATGGCTTAGAGGCATATTTTGTCCATGGAACAGGCAGCAATAAAAAAAAGGTGGCTCGATGAAAATGGCAAACCTTCAAAAGGAACTGAATTATTATTTAGTTTAACTAATAATCAAACTAAAAATATTTCCCACTCTGGCGCAAGAATGTAAGCCAATAAAGAAACGTAACCCTGTTTCAAGTATGCAGGGTTGGTTATGCGGGTGGCGTACTTGGACCCTAACGAAATTTCAACTGTTACGAAGAAAACCCAATCACCATCTAACACTAAACTGTTACAATCAATGGTTCAATCAATATTATATCCAGCATTCCTTTTTTACCAGTATAATAATCTTTAGCGCTGCTGTATAACCAGTCTTCCGGTTTTTCCACAAAACCCGATGCTACCGGGTTCAAATGCAGGTAATCCAATTTTTGATGTGTTATTTGTGGTGTTGTTAATGCAATGGGATGATTGTGTTGCTGCCATAATTGAAAATTGCCATTATTACTGTTTTCTTTTCCTGCCAGTTCCATTAATTCCAGCATCCCCGTCAACCGGTCATCCGGGCAGGCACTCCCGTCTGCTTTCTTTACTATTCTTCTTTATTAATAAATGCAGCTTTTCAGAAGTATGCCGTTTAAAATCACGCATAAGGGCATCTCTAAAAACCTAAAATACGAAGCAATGTTTTAATAAAACCAGTTGTCTTATATAAAACCAGTAACCATGTCAAAAATAAGAGGACTATTTGATGAACAAATCCGATTAGAGAAGTTGAGTAAAAAACAAGACCCATTAGAGCGTCTTGGCAGTCATATTGATTTTGAGTTTTTCCGTAAGCCCC
>JACPOD010000040.1 GCA_016185185.1 Sphingobacteriales bacterium
TCATATTTTTCACCTGCTTCAAGCCACTTATTAATTTTACGGATAGCATTTAAACTAAGGCTCCCATAACCTTGTTTAATGGCTGTGCTTACAAAAGATTTTGCTTCTTTATCATTTAAACCAAGTTTATCAATCGCTTTTTGTTTTACTATTTGTTCGTCTTTGTCATTATCCATCGCAAAAAGCCAATGCCAAATATCATACAGGTCAATCTGCTTACCGGGATATTTTTCTTTATTTGATTTCTTTTTATGTTCTTCCCATTCTATTCTTTCAATGGCTTTATCTCGCATTTGCCAAATTCTTTCTTCACCCAAAACATTTATTAAGCCTGCTAATGTTGGGCAACCGGCAATAGTTTGATTGTCTTTGTAATTAAAAGTCCTATTGGGGTATGTTTTAGCAAAAAGTTTTTTTATATCAGCAAACGGAAAGGTGGGGCTTGATTTTCTAAAGAATTTTTCCTGAACTGCTTTTCTTTCGTCGCCATTTAAGAGTTGCCAGGTTTTCTTTGCGTCATCTGAATATTTTATATTGTTTACGACCTGCCACATCCTGTATAATTCAAATTCGGGGTGGGAGATTGGGCAACGGCTCTTATCTTTTTCGTAAATACATTTTCCTATTGTTCCCTTTTGTGATTTTAGAGGACGCTGTTCGAAGATGATTTTTCTTATTCTTTCAGTCAAGGTACTATCCAGGCCCTGATATTCTGCAATTCTTAAATATTCAGCCTGTAGTGTTAGCCTGTAAATATTTGTACTTTCTTCTTTTCGTCTTCTTGCCCTGCCACCATTTTGAATTTCGTCATATAACTTCTGACCAATTGTTTTCCCCTCAAGTTTATCTTCCAGTTCGTGTATGGCTGTGGCTACTTTGCCCAATTTCTTTTTTTGTATCCTTTCTGGTTCCTCTGTTTCATTTTCTCCTGATTCCTCTGCCTCTTTAGCTTTTTCACTTCTGTTACTGAGATATCCTCTGCGTTGTGTAAGGTGGTAAAATATTCTTCCAACTTCTTCAGTATTTAATTTTCTTTCTAATGCCTGTTTTCTTAATTCAAAAGGATTTGTATAATCTTCTGTGCCATCATTATTAAAATCAAGTCTTAACCAATTCTTAAATAATTCATTTACCGGATATTTTCTTTCGCTTTTTCTTTTGGGGTTACTCCATTCATTTAGTTCCTCAAGGGGCAGTGGGCACATGCCTGCTTGTATTAATAGGGTTAACAAATCTATTTTTCTCCATCTTCTTCTCAGGTTCTTTTTTCTTGAAGCCCTTGCTTTTGTTCTTTCTGCTGCCAATGAAAATTCGCCGCTTTTATTTTCTCCAACTCCTTTTTCAAAGACAACGGCACCTTTATTTGTTATCTGTTTTATGCCTTCTCCAATAGTGGTGTCCCTAACAGCCCAGCCAATGCTATTTGTACCTAAATCAAGACCAAGTATTTTACTCATATATAAAAATTTAGAAGGTTTGCTGAAATTTATAATTGGATAATTCTGAAATTTTGTTTTATTTAGTGGAAAGAGATTAACTCTTTTCTCAATCTTAACACAATAAGGCTATATGCCGCAGGTTAAAAACCTTTGGCCCTGCTTAGGTAGGGCCTTTTTATTTTTTGGATGTTGATGGCGGAAGTACTAATATTTTTAAATGAAGACATATGATTTAGTTTTGGTGCGGTATAAACTTAGAATAAAACATTGATTTTTCAAAAATTTGCTGAGCAGGATTGTTGCAGTAAAAGAGATTGCGATGCAATCCCGGAAGCATTCGGGAATGCTATAAAGAACAGAACGCTGGTATTAAAAAATTCTTCCCTCTACTTGTCCGGTTTTCTTTCCCTGCTTCGTCAATATACCGTAACTTATTTTTCAATTAAAAAAAACAATTCAAATGGAAAAGTTCATGTTGATTTTTCACGGCGGGATGGGTGCCGAAGGTAAAAACCCCACACCAGAAGAAATGCAGGCCGAAATGGGCAAATGGATGGCGTGGATTGATAAATTAGCTAAAGCTGGTAAATATGTTTCCGGCGAGCCTTTAATTCCCGGAGGAAAACTTGTTTCAGGAAAAGATAAAAAAGTGGTTGATGGGCCGTACACTGAAGGAAAAGAATTGGTAGGAGGTTTCTTTATTATTAATGCTGCTGATATGAATGAGGCTGTTGAAATAAGTAAAGATTGCCCTGATTTTGAGTATGGGGGAAGTGTACAGGTAAGACAGGTGATGAAGATGTAATTAGTTAATTTGGCAATTTTAAAATTTGGCAATACAATACAAAGGCGCAGCCGATGAGTACGTCTTTGTATTGTTTAGGACAATATGTATGAGCAGTGATCACTAACTTGCTTTAAAAAAATGAAAGAAACCATCAGCCAGTTACAGGATATAATTGCACGGTACGAACCTATGTTGCTTCAGTTAAAGGAGGAGCAGTTAACAGCTAAACCCAATCCTGCTAAATGGAGTAAAAAAGAGATCCTCGGGCATTTGGCCGATTCTGCATTAACCAATGCAAGGCGGTTTGTAGTGGCACAGTATGAAGAGTCGCCACATATTGTTTATGCTCAAAATACATGGGTAACTGCATCGGGATATCAGCATTATGATACTGCTGATTTAATCAATCTGTGGTCGTTGCTGAATAAACATATCTGTTCCATTCTTACCAATATGAATCCTGAATTGTACAGCAGAACATGTGTTACCGGGGAACCGCATACTATTGAATGGCTGGCGGCTGATTACAATAAACACCTGTTGCACCATTTACATGCACTGCTGGAAATGGAGCCGGTTGCATATCCATAATATCGAATAAAAATAATTTGCTTGGGTTCCGGTACAGATATTAATAAAACCATAGAACACCTTTTTCGCCATGAATCAGGCAAACTTATAGCGTCGTTAACAAAGGTTTTTGGAACACATAACCTGGAACTTGCCGAAGATGTGGTACAGGATACATTGCTGCAGGCCATGCATAGCTGGAAGATGAAAACCATCCCTGATAATCCAACGGCATGGCTTTTTACAGTAGCAAAAAATAAAGCTATTGATATCATTCGCAAAGGGAAAAGATACAAAGAGCTGGCAACAGATATTTCCTATCTTCTGAAATCGGAATATACACTCTCCTCTACCATAAATGAATTGGTTTCATCAAACGATATTACTGATGACCAGCTAAGAATGATGTTTACTTGCTGTCACCCAACCCTTACTCCTGAAAGCCAGGTGGCGTTAATTTTAAAAACACTTTGCGGATTCAATGTAGCTGAAATTGCAAAAACATTTATCTGTTCAGACGATACTATTGAAAAAAGATTGTACCGGGCAAAACAGCAGTTCAGGGAAAGAAGAATTGAGTATGAAATTCCCTCAGGTACAGAATTAGAAAAGCGTTTGGATAATGTACTGACAGCTGTTTATTTGTTGTTTAACGAAGGATATAACTCAGCCAACCATGCGTCGGTTATACGAACAGATGTACAGGAAGAAGCGATGCGTCTTTGTGAATTACTTATACAAAATCCACATACAAAAAAACCTGCCGTATTTGCTTTGCTTGCATTGATGTATGTGACCTCGGCAAGAAATGATGCCCGGATCGATCATGCAGGAAATATCTTACTGCTTAAGCAACAAAACAGAAATTTATGGAATGCTGAAAAAATACAAAAGGGACTTCGGTATATGGAATTATCAGCTGAAGGAGATGTGCTAACTACTTATCATTTAGAGGCACTGATTGCATGTGAATATGTTTTGACAAACCAATATTCAACTATCAACTGGCAGGCCATTCTTGGATATTATAATTTACTTTACCAGCAAAAACCTTCAGCAGTGGTAGCGCTTAACAGGGCAGTGGTTGTTGCCGAAATTTATGGTGCTAAAGCCGGCATAAAGGCAATAATGGAGATTGGCAGCATTACATCGTTGCAAAACTATTATCTCTTACCGGCAATTTTGGGCGATCTGTATTTGAAAGCAGGTAATAGGATACTTGCCAATGAGTATTTTTCCAAAGCAATTGAACTTACTTTAAATGAGGCCGAAAAAAAATTTCTAAAGGAAAAAATAAAATAAAAAAGCCCCCTTTTATCAGGAGGCTTATGTGGTTTAATTAATAAATAATTTTAAGGCGGCGATTAAAACATAAATAAACATGTACATCGTCATTAACATAAAACCAGCTAAGGCGCCAACTTTTAACAGGATCTGCCACAAAGGCGAAGGTGCTTGTGTGTTCATAGAATGTGTTTTTTAGGTACGGTTAGTTTTTCACAGATACAGTTCAAAATAACTATCTGGCAGCCTTAAGAACAAGAGCAAAAACACCCAACCCTTTTTTCCGTAAAAATACTGGCTTCACCATCTCATTAACTGCGTGTTATAAAAAGTCCATTCAGGCGTTAAAATTGTTTTTTCATTATTCAGGAAATACCAGATTCAGGAAATACCAGGGAGTATCATTTTTTAAAAGGGGATTTCTGAGTAAATGAATATCCTGTGCCGGCATATAGCTTTGTGCCAGCATAAATATCTTTTCGCCCTCTGTATTTATGGCCATATCTGTTACAATAACAGCATGACCCGGAAAACCTCCTTTTATCAGCACATCGCCAGGCTGCATTTCTTTAATAGGTATTCTTTTTAATTGCTTTGATAAAGATGCTGTGCCGCAATTACTGTAAACTTGTTTTAAATACTTTTCAAAATGATCTTTTGTAAAAGGTTCTGTAAATTGATAGCGCCTGTCATTATTATCTTTAAATGTGATTTCGTCATACCGTTTGTTCATAAATAAATAAGTTGCCCGTATGCGCATTACTCCATCTGCACATTGCTGCAGATCTTCTTTTCCGGTGGGCAAATCAAGTACTGCAAATTGTGCCGATTGATTTATTTTTGGCTGACCATTATACAGGTAAACTGTTTTATCTTTTTTAAGTTTCAGCTCTCTTAAATATGCCGTGAATGAACCGGGAATTGTTTCCAGTCTTTTATAACCATCCGGAACAGGGATGCTGCCGATAGCCGGATATTTTTTTTCAAGAGTATCCTTCTGACTATTAGGAACGATATTTGTTTTTATGGGTTGCCCGCAGGAAACAATGGGCAGAAAATAAAGTATAAACAGCCGGGTTTTCATTATTCCTTATTTTTGGCTGACATATGATTTCCGGTTAACGTAATTCCATAAGTTGACCCCCGTTAAAAAACATTTAAAAAAGAACTATGTCCAACATTTTAATAATTGATGATGAAAAAGCAATCCGGAAAACACTTTCGGAAATACTTTCTTATGAAGGATATAAAATAGATGATGCCGAAAACGGAGAAGAGGCTTTAAAAAGAATAAAGGAAAAAACTTACGATGTGATCCTTTGCGATATTAAGATGCCTAAAATGGATGGGATAGAGTTTTTGGAAAAAGCCAGGGAAGCAAGACCGGATGTTCCTGTTATAATGATTTCAGGCCATGGCACTATTGAAACAGCTGTAGAAGCAGTTAAAAAGGGTGCTTTTGATTATGTGTCAAAACCCCCCGATTTAAACCGTTTACTCATTACCATCCGTAATGCAATGGATAAAAACTCCCTCGTTACTGAGACAAAAGTGTTACGGAGAAAAGTAAGCAAGGTACAGGAGATGATTGGTGAATCAGACCCCATAAAGCGAATAAAAGATACCATTGATAAGGTAGCACCCACAGAAGCAAGGGTAATGATCACAGGTGAAAATGGTGCCGGGAAAGAATTAGTAGCAAGATGGATTCATGAAAAAAGTAACCGTTCCGCCGGGCCATTAGTAGAAGTAAATTGCGCTGCTATACCAGGGGAACTGATAGAAAGTGAACTGTTTGGTCACGAAAAAGGATCTTTTACATCAGCCATAAAACAACGGATTGGTAAGTTTGAGTCGGCCAATTCAGGCACATTGTTTCTTGATGAAATAGGGGATATGAGCCTTGAGGCGCAGGCCAAAGTATTAAGAGCATTACAGGAAGGAAAAATAACAAGGGTTGGTGCTGATAAAGATATTAATGTAGATGTAAGGGTGATTGCTGCAACCAACAAGGATTTATTAAAAGAAGTGGAAGAAAAGAAATTCAGGCTGGATTTATACCACCGGCTTAGTGTTATACTTATACATGTACCATCTCTTAACGAAAGAAGAGATGATATCCCCCTCCTGGTAGATAAATTTTTGGAAGACATTGCTGCAGATTACGGCCAGCCTGTTAAATCAATCGATGCAAAAGCAGTTGAGTTATTAAAAATTCATAACTGGACAGGTAATATCCGTGAATTAAGAAATGTAGTGGAGAGACTGGTAATTTTATCGGGAAAAACTATCTCAGCAGATGATGTCACCAATTTTGTATTGCCAAGAAAATAATTAATATGCTGCCGGTATATTGCATCAGTGGTTTGGGTGCAGATGAAAGGGTTTTCTCCAAATTACAATTAAGTGGTTGCAATATAAATTTTGTTCAATGGATTCAACCTTTCAAAAAAGAAACTATTGAAGTATATGCTAACCGTTTATGCGGGCAAATAACGGAAAAGCAACCCATTTTAATTGGTGTTTCTTTTGGAGGCATAATGGCTGTAGAAATCGCAAAACATATTTGCTGCAAAAAAATAATTCTTATTTCCAGCATTAAAACTTCACAGGAGTTGCCTTTATGGATGAAATTATGCGGGTATCTGAAAATTAACCGGGTTCTTGTTCCACCCAGGAAAAATCCAATTTTTATTCCGGTTGAAAATTATTTTCTTGGCCCTAAAAACAAGGAAGAAAAACAATTAATTGATCATTTCCGGAAATCCGTTACGAAAGAATTTTTAACATGGGCCATTGATAAAATCCTTACTTGGAAAAACACTTTTATTCCTCCCAATCTCCTCCATTTAATTGGGGACAGGGATAAATTCTTTTCTGTAAAGAAGGCTCACCCGGATCAAATAATTATGGGGGGCACACATTTCATGGTGTACAATAAAGCAGATGAGATCAGTACAATAATAAACGCTTATATCAATGATGGCCTTTAACAATTTTTTGTTAATTGAACTGTAACAAAACCATCTAACTCCCTACCAATAGGAAAAACCTTATTTTTGCCCACTTTAAAACAACAGATTCTATATGGGATTAATCATCTTTATACTTGCATCCGTACTTACGTTAGCCGGGTTATACGGCTGCTTTAAAAAAGCTGGTATTGAACCGTGGAAAGCATTAATCCCCATTGTAAACAGCTGGTGGATGCTGGATAAAATGCAATTAAAAAAACGCTGGTTCTGGCTTCAGTTTATACCAATAGCGGGTCAGTTTATCACTATCTGGATACTTATAAAGTTTGTGGAGCATTTCAGCAGGTTTTCTTTATTACATCATGCAGCTGCCGTTTTTTTACCGTTTATATATTTTCCTTACCTGGGGTTTTCTAAAAACGAAAAATGGGGTGGTGTGGAAGCCTTAAAAAGATATCGTAAATCTGGTGCCAGGGAATGGATTGATGCAGCCGTATTTGCAGTGGTGGCGGCAACCATTATCCGCACATTTGTTTTTGAAGCTTATACTATTCCGTCAGGTTCTATGGAAAAAACATTGCTGGTAAACGATTTTTTGTTTGTGAACAAGATTAAATACGGCCCCCGTTTACCAATGACTCCGTTGTCATTTCCATTTGTCCATAATTTTCTTCCCTTTACGGATAATAAAGTTCCTTCTTATCTCACCTGGGTTAAAATTCCTTATACCCGAATGAAGGGTTATGCAGATATAAAAAGAGGGGATATTGTGGTTTTTAATTTTCCTGCGGGAGATACTGTGATACCTGAATTAACAACAGTAAATCCCTATTATGATGTATTACGGGGACAATTTAATGGTAACAGGGAAGCTTTACGGGAACGATATGATATACTTGTACACCCGGTTGATAAAACAGATAATTATATTAAACGTTGTGTTGGAATTTCAGGGGATGTGCTTGAAATAAAGAACGGAGAATTATATAACAATGGTGTTAAACAGGAAAGACCTGAAAATAGCCAGTCAACCTATCTCGTTACCACAAATGTGGGAGGACAAATTTCAGATGATGTTTTAAAAGATGCTGGTTGCAATGTTGGTTACGAGGATGCAGGCAGAAATGACTTGCAGGGTTTTGATCCTGATTCAAAAGCATCTTATGTATGGTTAACAGCAAAAGCAAAAGAAAATTTAAGTAAAGTGCCGGGAGTTACTATTAAACCTTATATACACATATACCCAAATACAGGCAGTAACGGCTTGCTTTTCCCTTTTGACACTTTACATAAATGGGCATTAGATAATTATGGGCCAATTACTATACCCAAAAAAGGGATGACGCTGACATTATCTAAAGAGAATTTTAATATTTATGAAAGAGCCATCCGTGTATATGAGGGAAATACTATGGAGGAGAAAGATGGAAAGTATTTCATCAACGGAAAAGAAACAAATCAATATACTTTTAAATACAATTACTACTGGATGATGGGTGATAACCGCCATGGTTCACAAGACAGCCGTTTTTGGGGTTTTGTACCGGAAACGCATGTGGTAGGTTCTGCTTCATTAATATGGATGAGCTGGGATAAAGGCCCACGATGGAACCGCTTGTTCCGTTCAATAAAATAACTTAATTTAGTCAGCCGTTAATTGGTGGGTCCCCCCGACAGAATCGTCGGGGGGATTTTTATCTTTTTAAAATACAATTATGAAACGGCAGGAATATCACTTTGAATTTGAAGTGTACGAATCAATGGAAGAACTGGCAAAAGAGGATGCGTGGCTACTGGATCAGGCCAGGGAAGTAACTCAAAATGCCTATGCACCGTATTCAAAATTTAAAGTAGGTGCGGTAGCCAAACTCGCAAATGGTGAAATTGTATCAGGCACCAACCAGGAAAATGCATCTTACCCGGTTGGTATTTGTGCCGAAAGAGTTTTACTTTCAGTAGTTTCTTCACTGTTCCCAAAACAGCCCATTGATACCATGGCCATCAGCTATAATAATGCCAATGGCGAAAGTGATCAACCCATTACTCCATGCGGTATTTGCAGGCAATCAATAAAAGAATTTGAGCAAAGAATGAATCAGCCGGTACGACTGATTTTAGGAGGCATGCATGGAAAAGTATATGTTATTCCCAATGCTGATAATTTACTTCCCTTATCATTTACAGGGGAAGATTTGAAAAGATAAAATCAAGGAGAGAAATTTTTATGGTTTTTCAAAACAATGTTTGAACGCCATGGGCAATTTTCATTTCATGGTCCAGCAACCATTTCTTCCGCCACAACCCTCCTGCATATCCTGTTAAATCGCCATGCGAACCAATTACCCTGTGGCAGGGAACTATAACAGCAATTTTATTTCTTCCATTAGTAGAACCAACTGCCCGTATAGCTTTGGTATCTCCAATTCGTTTGGAAACTGTCATATAACTTACGGTTTTACCATAGGGAATCCCCAATAATTCATTCCAAACAATTTGCTGAAAGTCGGTGCCATCCTGGTATACCGGGATGGTAAAGTTTTTTCTTCTGCCCTGGAAATATTCTATGAGCTGCTCCACGCATTCATTTATCACATCTGGTAAAACAGGAGAGGGTGTCATATCTGATAATGCAATTTCTTCTTCCCGCATGAAATGTACCTCGCTGACAAAGCGATCCGTACCACAAATACGAATAATACCCAGTGGGGAATGGTAGTAAGTACAAAAAAGCATTTGCATTTTAATGGGTTGCCCAAAGATACTTAAAACATTACTATATGAATCAGCCTACCTTGCCACCATTATAAACCTTTTTATCAGGCTGTAAGAGTATTACATTCTTATTTTCGTCATAAACCCCCATTACCAAACATTCACTGAAAAAATTAGCGATTTGTTTTACAGGGAAATTAACCACAGCTATTACCTGCTTCCCTATCAATTCTTCTTTGGAGTATAATGCACAAATTTGTGCCGAAGATTTCTTAAGACCAAGCTCACCAAAGTCAACCGTCAATTGGTAAGCCGGTTTGCGGGCATTAGGGAAATCATTTACCTCAATAATTGTTCCGGCCCGCATATCAACTTTTTCAAAATCATCCCATGTTATCATATATTGCAGTCTTATTTATAAACCGAATTTAATAAAATTAAAATCATAACACATGAAGCGTACAGCTACTGCCGTATGGAACGGCTCTGGTAAAGAAGGAAACGGTAACCTGACCACACAAAGCACCGTATTAAACAAGAATCAATACTCTTATTTGTCAAGATTTGAACAGGGAATAGGAACCAATCCTGAAGAACTGATTGCTGCAGCACATGCAGGCTGTTTTTCCATGAAGCTGGCTTTTGTTTTAAATGCAGATGGTTTAACAGCTGATTCCATTGAAACAACATCAACTGTAACATTAGATGCAGGTGTTATTACATCTTCGCATTTGGTGGTTAAAGCATCTGTTCCGGGAATTACAGAGGAACAATTTCAAAAATGTGCAGAAGAGGCTAAAGTAAATTGTCCCGTTAGTAAAGCATTGAATATGACTATTACTATGGATGCTACTTTAAAATAATGAAATAAACATGCGTATTTTCATTAAAAAGATTAGTGAGCCGGATGTTGATTCCATTGCTTTTCTTTTTGATGAATACCGGCAATTTTATAAGCAGCCCACAGATATTAGTGCGGCTGCTTCTTTTTTAAAAGAACGGCTGAACAGGAATGAATCGGTAGTCTTCATTGCTTATACCGATGATGCACCGGTTGGTTTCATGCAATTATATCCCATCTTTTCATCAGTAGGATTAAGAAGAGCCTGGTTGCTGAACGATTTATATGTTACAGCCAATGCCCGTAAACTTGGTATTGGTAAATTATTATTGGAAGAAGCTAAACAACTGGGAAAAGAAACCGGCAGCCGATGGTTGTTATTACAAACCGGCGCTGATAATACCACCGCTCAATCTGTTTATGAAAAAAATGGTTGGGTGAGAGAAACGGATTTCTTTTATCGCATGGATTTATGATGAATATTTTCCTGAAATAAAAAAGTCCTGTTTGTTAACAGGACTTTTCGTTTATAAAAGAAAATTTTATTAAGCTTTTACTTTGGCAGCAACTGCATCTTTTTTAGTGAGCAGGTAATATCCACCAAATAACACTAAGGAGAAAAATAATGTAGCAATCAGGCTTCCTTTGAAGAAAGGTAAACCATCATTGTAACACATCATTAAACCGCTGAAGGTTTTTGGTCTTTGCCAGCCGCCACCGCCAATCCATACCTGGAAATTGGAGATTAAAAAGTATAAAACAGGAGCGGCAACAGCGCCTGCTCCAATTTGTAAAACATTACGCTGGTTAATAAAGAAACCAACCACTGTTAATAAACCAAACAAAATATAGTTAATGAACTGACCAGAATAGAAACCGGGAGTATTACCAATTCCAGTAGCATAAAGTACCTGGAATAACGCATCAGAAATAAACATCGATAAAAGTGGTAAAAGAAAGGCCATCTTTTTATCCTTTATAACAGAGCCTCCAAATATTGCCATAGCAATCTGAGGGGCAAATCCCCATAAACTTTCCGGTCTTGGTAAAATACGGTAAACAGCAGCCACAATAACCAGCAATAAGAAAGAATAAACTACAGATTTATTAAACTTCATCTCAATAATGTTTGTGCCTGCAAAAATAGCCAATTAAAGTTCCCGTTCAATTTTTTATAAAAGCACTTTTCTACAGGCTGTGGAAAAGGATTTTGGTTTATTAAATGGTTATTATCGCTAATTTGTAATATGGCCCGTCATAATAAAACCGGAAAAGATGGTGAAACCTTAGCTGTACAGTATTTCAAGGATAAGGGCTATACAATTTTACATACTAACTGGCGGCATTCCCGATATGAAATAGATATTATTGCTTATAAGGATGATAAACTCCATTTTATTGAGGTAAAAACAAGAACCAGTACCAAATATGGTCATCCTGAAGAATCAGTTGACCGTAAAAAGCTGGAAAACCTGATGAAAGCAGGAGAGGAGTTCCTTTTTCAAAATGCCGGATGGAAGAAAATTCAATATGATGTATTGTCCATCACTTTTCTGAAACAAGGGTCGCCGGAATATTTTTTGTTTGAAGATGTTTATTTGTATTGATACTATTATCGTATCAGGGTGATCGTTCCTTTCTTAAACACATCGCCACAGGCAGTTTTCGCTTTTATATAATAAACATATACTCCCAGTGGTTGTTGAACACCTTTATAAGTCCCATCCCAGCAGGAATCAGTATTTTTTGAAGTAAAGACCTTTTCGCCCCAGCGATTATAGATGTTAAATTCAAATTCTGTGGTTGGCCCCCAATACTTAACGTGTACACAATCATTCCTGCCATCTCCATTAGGAGTAAATGCATTTGGTATATTATAACCTGATTTATTGTTAGTGCTTACTTCTACGGTAATTTTTCCTTCTGCAATACATCCGTTATCATCTGTTGCTTTAACAGTGTATTCGGTTGTGGTGGCGGGTGATGCAATTGGTTTGGGTGAATTTGGGTTATCGAGACCGGTTACTGGCGACCAAATATATTCCGCTGCACCAGTTGCTGTGAGTGTTGCTTTATCATTAGAACAATCAATATCATTTGATTTGCTAAGTGCAATAATAGGTAGATCGTTAACTGTAACTGTCGTAAACAGGCTGTCGGAAATATTGCATTGATCGGTTATTTTAACCGCATAAGTTGTAGTTACATCAGGTGATGCGGACGGATTAGGAATATTTGTGGCTGATAAAGAACCATCATTCAGCCATTGATAAGTATTGCCACCGGATGCAGTTAATTGAATTGTTTCGTTTTTACAAACTGATTGATCAGGTGAAATACCGAATTGCGGATTGGGATATACTGAAATTGTGACTGAATCTGTGGCTATACATCCAATGTTGTTAGTAGCAGTAACGTATAATTTTTGAGTATCACTTACCGTAGCTATTGGGTTTTGAATACTGCTATTATTCACATACTGTGATGGAGTCCAGTTAAAACTAATTGCATTCAATACTGATGAACTAAGTTGATAAGCTGAGTTCTTACAAATCGTGGTATCTTTTCCCGCATCAACAATTAAACTTTGAACTATTACATTTTTAGTTGTACTGTCTTTACATCCATTAATATCAGTAATGGTCAATTTAACCGGGAAAGTTCCATCGCTATTATAAGAGTAGTTTGTGTTTTGAGTGGAAGCTGTAGCTCCATTACCAAAATTCCATTGCCAGCTATTGATAGGATTGGTGTTTACATAACCCAACCCTTTAAAATCAAAAGAAGAACAATTGAAGATATTGTCTTTAATACGAACAGAATCTATATTGGGTTTAAAAGGAATTGTTGTAAATGGCATTTTAAGATTTGTAAGACTGCTGCCAGCCTGCCCACTTGTTGCACCACCTGTTTCATTTAATGCAGTAAACAAACCATTATTACCACCATTGGTAGTATAGTTTATAGTAACAGGTATAGAAGCACTGTTTAACCATAACATCCCACCTCCGCCACCTCCGCCGGGAGCACTGTACCCTGCTGCATTAGTATTACTTAAGCTGCCACCTCTGCCTCCCGAAGTATTTACGTTTATATTGGTTGAAAAAGAATTTGTGTTAATGAGAACAGTACCACCCGATCCGCCGCCACTTCCGCTTTCCCAGCAATCATTGGTTGTACAATCAGCAGCATCTTCTCCAACACTGTTTATACTATTGCTGTTACCATTTATTGAATTGGAATTAATAATCACTATGCCACCGCCATTACCGCCTTTAAAACCGCCGAGAACTCCATTGATGTCACCTGCGCCACCGCCTCCACCAGGGAATATTTTATTAGATAGATTTGAATAGGTTAAAGAAGAACCTCCTATACCGCCATTAGCAATTCCTGCACAGAACCCACTGCCAAATTCTTTTCCTCCATTGCCACCTGCACCATAATTACTTCCTCCGGCACCACCTGAATTATGATCATTACCACTACCGCCTCCATTAGCTGCTTTACCTCTGCCACGGGTCATGTTATTACCAAGTTGAACAATGCCTTCGCCCTTTAAAGCAGCACTGGTAGATGATGATGGATAAAAATAATCAGTAGCATCGCAAGCGGAAGGCATTTGTTCATAATTTCCTCCATTAAAGCCCCTGCCACTTACATCAATATCTTCATTTAAGGTAACAGTTCCGGAAGAATTAAACACTAATATTCCTCCCTTACTTCCATCCCAAGGTAAACAGGTAAGTACAGAATTAAATGTTACATCACCATAATAAGGGACTCTGATCAGTTGTACTTTACCAGCCGGTATTTCATATGTTCTGGTAATAGTATTTAGCAGTTCAATATTATTACCAGTTTTTGATTTTATATAATTGAACTCATAATTACCTGCACTTTTATAATTGGTAACATTTCCAAAAGCAGCGGTATTGGATGAATCAATAACAGCGCCTTTCATCTGAATCATCAGCACGGTATCGCCCACATTAAATTTGCTGGCATCCTCAACTGTCAGTATGTTTTTACATGGATCCAATGCAAGAACGGGAGTATAATTGTTGATGATTACTGTGTCAATTATCTTGTCACAACTATCCGCTACAAAAGCACAGTTTGGATTGGTTGCATTAATAGTAGCATTGTCAGCTAAGGTGCCATTCCAGGTTGGATTTCCTTGTTTGTTAAAAAGGTCATTAAAGATATAGTAAGCTAATAAGCCTGTTTGCGTACCGGGTGATGGTAGCGAACTGTTCATGTAAGTTTGTATCTGGGTCTGACTTCTGGCTACGTTCCATATTCTTACTTCGTTGATAAAACCAATAAAATTTGTGGGGAATAATTGACTTTGATAAAAGCCAATGTTGGTTTGCCAGTTATTTTGAAACAAGTTACCTGTAGCGGTAACCTGGCTCATTAAAAATCCATTTCTGTAAAATTTTAATGTTGATCCGTCATAAACCATTGCTACGTGGTATGTCTTGTTTAATTCTATTTCGCAAATATCCGGTGTACGATAATATCCGTTTGTTGTGGTGATCTCCGCAGTATTAGGTCTTAATAAATAGTTTGCATCAGTAGGATCTTTATGTTTTGAAACAAGGTCACCAGCATATAATATTCCGCCTGTATAAGGAGTTGTGCGATTGAAAACAGCTTCCACTGTTATTTGGTTTCCGGGAACATCCAGGTCACCTACAGTAACATATGAGGGTTGGAGTGGTGTGGAAAGCCAGTTGTTGCAATTGTTTGTTTGACAAGTGGCGTTGTTTTCATTATAAATTGATGCGATTTCATCGGTAGTTAGAACTCTGTTATAAATCCTTACATCGTCCATCTTTCCTTTGTAATAATCTCCATTGGACTCGCCCTTTTTGCCTAAAAAAATTTTAGATGCCGGCCCATCTTGTAAAATAAACTTAGTTTGGCTGGCATCAGATGCTTCAAGATTGCCATTTACGTAGAGATTCCAAATACCATTTTTGTAAGTTTGAATAATATTATACCAACATTGTGTACTGGTAAATGTTGTAGTGCCATTCAAAAAATTCACACCGGCAAATCCAGCCATAGCATGGTAATTAAGAATGTATGTACCATAGTTCCAGTTTGAAGCGAGGAAATTTGGGTTTGGTGGTGATTTAACTACTACTGCCTGTGCTGGCCAGCTGTACCCTTGGTCAGGTAAAACCCAAACAGAAATGCTAAATTCACCTTGGGGAGAAAAATTATAAAGATTTGAATAGGGTAACCCGATATACGAATTGCCATCAAAGTAATAAGCATTACCGTTTGTATTAAATCTGTCAGTTGTTAAAGACGCCCCTGTAACAGAACCGTTAATATTATTACCGCTTATATCATTGGCATTTCCAGAAAAAGGAAAATAAGCAACGAGTCCCGAATTGAGGTTTACTTGTGCATTTATTGAAGTAAAAGCAAATAACAATATTAATACGAAAAGATTTTTTATCATAGAGCAAAACTGTCCTTTAAAAGTAAGAACAATATTCGATATCTCAACTTGGTCAGATTGGAGCTTTAAAACTTGCTCATTACCCCTATATAATTATGCGGAGTAATCGCTCTCAGTTCCTTCTTAACCGCAGCAGAAACTTTCAATCCATTGATAAATTTGTGAATGGTTGCTTTATCAATTTTCGCAGCACCTCTGGTTAAGTCTTTTAGTGCTTCGTAAGGTGATGGATAGTTTTCTCTCCTTAAAATGGTTTGAATGGCCTCTGCAACTACCGCCCAGTTGTCTTCCAAATCAGCTTTTATTTTAGCTTCATTCAGCACTAATTTGTTCAATCCTTTGTCCAGTGATTTCAACGAAAGAATGGTGTGGGCAAATGGAACACCAATATTGCGTAATACTGTAGAGTCAGTTAAATCCCTTTGTAATCTTGAAACAGGAAGTTTGGATGAAAGATGTTCAAATAATGCATTCGCAATACCTAAATTCCCTTCTGCATTTTCAAAATCAATCGGGTTTACTTTATGCGGCATAGCACTGCTGCCCACTTCACCTTTCTTTACTTTTTGTTTAAAGTAATCCATGGAAACATAGGTCCATATATCACGGGCAAAATCAATTAAAATGGTGTTGATTCGTTTGATGGCATCAAACTGTGCTGCTAAATTATCGTAGTGTTCAATTTGTGTAGTAAACTGCTGGCGTTGCAATCCTAATTTCTTTTCTAAAAAACTATTGCCAAATTTCACCCAGTCTTTTTTAGGATAAGCTACCATGTGGGCATTGAAATTTCCCGTAGCGCCGCCAAACTTGGCAGTAAAAGGAATTTGTGCAAGATTGTTTAACTGGTTTTCTAATCTTTCCACATACACCATTATTTCCTTACCTAATGAGGTGGGAGAGGCCGGCTGACCATGTGTACGGGCCAGCATGGAAACGCCAGACCATTCTTTCGCTAATTTTTTTAATTGCAGTACGAAGTTGGATAAAGATGGATAATATTCATTCTCTACCGCTTCTTTCCATAATAAAGGAACAGCGGTGTTATTGATATCCTGGGAGGTTAAACCAAAATGAACCCATTCTTTCAATGAATCCAGATGCAAAAAGTCCAGTTCTTTCTTAATGAAATATTCCACCGCTTTTACATCGTGGTTGGTTACACTTTCCAGGTTTTTTATTTCTGTGGCCTTCTCAAGGCTGAAATTTTCATAAATACTACGTAATGTTTTTTTATGGGAAGTATTTAGGGCAAAGAATTTTTCTTCTGATAAAGCGATGAAATACTCAATTTCCACAAAAATGCGGAAACGGATAAGGGCATATTCAGAAAAATAATCAGCTAAAAACTGTAACTGGTTACGATAACGACCATCAATGGGGGAAATGGCGGTAAGATTTTGTAATTCCATTATTAAAATTTGGTGGCGTAAATTTGCCCCGCAAAACTAAAGTAAAATTGGATAGTAAAATAAGGATTGCAGCCGTAAGTTATCTGAATACCCTGCCGCTGTTATACGGGATTGAGCATTCTCCTGTAATGAATAAGATTGAACTGAAAGTGGATTACCCGTCTAAAATAGCCCAATGGCTGATTGATGGAGAGGTGGATCTGGCATTAGTGCCCGTGGCTACTATTCCGCACCTGAAGGAAAGCTATATTGTAAGCGATTACGGAATTGGCGCTGATGGGGAAGTGGCCTCTGTATGTCTTTTTAGTGAAGTGCCGGTTAATGAAATTAAAAAGGTTATTCTCGATTACCAGTCCCGCACATCAAATGAACTGGCGAGGGTTTTACTGAGAGATTACTGGAAAATAAGTCCGGATATTATTTACAGTCAGAAAGAATACCGCCAGGAAATCAAGGGAACAACTGCTGCCGTTGTTATTGGCGACCGGGCTTTTGAGCAAAAGAAAAACTCAATTTATTGCTATGACTTAGCAGGAGCATGGAAGCAAATGACCGGGCTGCCATTCATCTTTGCGGCCTGGATAAGCAATAAAAAATTACCGGCTGATTTTATCAATGAATTTAATGTTGCGAACGAATATGGAGTCAATCATATTGATGAAGTGATTGCGACCATTGAAAATAAACAGGGTATTAACCTGAAGCAGTATTATACTCAGCACATTCGTTATTTTTTGGATGATGATAAAAAGAAGGCGCTGAAAAAATTCCTTCAACTAAGTCTTGCTTTTAATGCCAACCAGCCAGTTAATCCGGGAGTCAAATAGAAAACGATTATGTAAGCTATTATTCCCAATGCTAAAGCCAGCAAGGTTTTTATATTGAATGGTTGCATCCTGAATTTAAACCAAAGAAAGCCGAGCCTTACAATATTATAACAGGTATATGCTGCAAGGCTGGAGATAGCAGCACCGGTAATACCAATCCGCGGAACCAAAATAAAGTTCATTGGTATCAGCAACAGTAATAAAAATATGCCGGTAAAAAATTCAACCCGCCAGTAGTTGGAAGTACCAATGATTTGCCCGTTTACACCGGTACCCATATCAATCAAAATTTTTATTCCCATCAATAATACCACGTACTTACCCTGCAGATAAACAGGATTAAGGTGCAATGTATTGATCGCATTTTCATAATTGAGCCAGATATTGCCGAAGAGAAATAAAGCAATTAATAAAAGATTAATGCTGCTCCGCTGGTAAATGGTTTGAATTCGCTGATGGTCTTTTTTTCTCCAGGCTTCAGATAAGAAGGGTATAGAAATGGCAATCACACTTCTTTGAGGCACTTGTATAATATTGCTGATATAAGTAGAAAAAGTAAATATGCCCACCATGGCCTGTGCATTGGGAAGTTTTGATGAGATGATCAAGCTGTCAAATGAAGCGGCAATAGTGCTGATCAGTGTGCCGGCAAAAATAAAGATGGCAAAAGGCAGCATTTTCTTCCA
>JACPOD010000100.1 GCA_016185185.1 Sphingobacteriales bacterium
CAGCATTTCTTTTGCATCATTCATCATATCCTTGCGCATCTTCTTTTCATTTTCCTTCAATTCACAATCGATGGCTAATACATTCAATCCCCATTTATCTTTTTTGGTTTTATCCAGTGTTGCTTTGTTTTCGTGGTAAGGAAGTATTTCACCAAAACCTCCCATACCAAATACCCATTGACCGGGTTCAGTTAATGCATCTTTAAATCCACCACCTATCGCTAACTCAGGTATCTCACGGCTCCATCCATCTCTTGAACCACCACCCTGGTAACCAAAGCCACGCAGGTAATCTCTTTTATCACCAAAGAAATTGCGGTAACGGGGAATATAAATTCCATTTGCTCTTCTGCCGAATACATATTTATCTTCAAAACCTTCTACTGTACCTTGTGCACCTACGCCTAAATGATGATCCATTAAGTTATGACCTAATTCACCGCTGCTGCTGCCTAAACCGTCAGGCCAGATGTCAGTAGCAGAGTTCATTAATATCCATGCACTGTTTAGCGTAGAAGCATTTAAGAAGATGATCTTTGCTTTATATTCATAAGTCTTCATCGTTTCTGCATCCAGTACTTCCACGCCGGTTGCTTTCTTTGAATCTTTATCGTATAAAATTTTTGTAACAATGGACCATGGTCTTAAGGTAAGATTACCCGTTTTCATGGCTGCAGGTAAAGTAGCTGATTGTGTACTGAAGTAACCACCATAAGGGCAACCAAACCAGCATTTATCTCTGAACTGACATTGCCTGTTATTCAAAGGAACTGTGGCGTGTGCACAACGACCAATGATTACCTTACGGGTATTCTTATAATGTTCTTTCACTCTTGCCGCTACCTCTTTCTCCACACAATTCATTTCCATTGCCGGCAGAAAATGACTATCGGGCAACTCAGGTAACCCTTCTGCAGATCCACTTACTCCGGCAAATTTTTCAACATAAGTGTACCAGTCTTCAAGATCTTTATAACGAACTGGCCAGTCAACAGCAATACCATCTTTTGCATTTTCTTCAAAATACAGATCACTCCACCGATAGCTTTGACGACCCCATAGCAATGAACGGCCACCTACATGGTATCCCCTGAACCAGTCAAATCGTTTTACTTCTGTATAAGGTGAATCCTTATCGCTGGCCCACCAGTCGAGGTTGCGTTCATTTAATGGATAATCTCTTTTTAATACAGGATACTCTTTGATCATTTCCTGGGTTCTTCCGCCACGATGAGGATGATCCCATGCTTCTTTATTTGCTTCGGTGTAATCTTTAATGTGTTCAATGTTTTTACCTCTTTCCAGCATAATTGTTTTGAGCCCTTTCTCACACAATTCTTTTGCTGCCCATCCGCCGCTGATACCTGAGCCAATTACAATCGCATCATAAATATTCTCTGCCATAACATTGTTGGTTTATCCTGTTGTTTTAAAAATGATTTTTAACTGATGATAGAAAAATAAAAAAGGATCGATTGTCTTTCAATGAAGATTTTTTGCGATAGCTATCATTTGTTGAAAAGACTCTCAATCCGGAAAAAATATTGAATAGATGAATAATCTAAATAGAATCAGCCCAGGCCTTATCTCCTTTTTTATATGGTAATGCCCCATCATATTTGCCGGGCACCTGTATATGACGCAATGTTTCTGTAGCTCCTGTTTTAGAAGTAAAGAAACCTAACAGCGTTAATTGCTTCATCAGGGTGAAGTAATGTGGAGCCACCGGGTTTTTAAAATCCATGATGGGTAAATTATTTCCTTTGGCCCGTTCTGCTTTTTCAAATTCAGTATAGGCTTTATTGCGTTGATCCTGTACCGTCTTTGCTTCTTTATCTAACGAAACCAGTAATTCTTTGCGGTGTTCGGCGGGAGCCTTCATGAAATCATGTCCGTGCATTTTATTACAGGCTTCATCCAGTTTGCTTACCCCTTCTAAAAAAACTTTCTGATCATCTGCATCATAACAATCGGTTACATATACTTTCATAAACTCACCTACCTGTGCCGCTTTAGCTCCCGGAGTAGAAGTTGCTGGTATGATTGTTTCTGCCACCTCATCTAAAAAAGCAATGGTTTCAGGTGTAAAGGTTACTGTACCTCCGGCTGATTTACATCCTGAGAAAAATAATTCACCGCCAACCAGTGCACCACCGGTAGCTAAAGCAATCATTTTTAAAAGTTCACGACGTTCCATATCTGATTATTTTGAATGTTGAATTTTAAATGTTAAATGAAAAGTTTGAAATCATTCAAAATTTATCATTTAACATTCATCATAATTTTAAAGGTTTCCTTTCTTTAACTCACTCACGGCATGATCTGCTGCTCTTGCAGTAAATGCCATATAACTCAATGATGGATTAACACAACTGGAGCTGGCCATAAATGCACCATCGGTTACAAATACATTTGGCGCATCCCATACCTGGTTAAATCCATTGAGTACAGAGCTTTTTGGATCACGACCCATACGGGCTGTACCCATTTCGTGGATACCCATACCATGTGCATAGCCAGTATCGTATTTACGGATATTCTTAACACCGGATGCTTCTAACATTTCTGCCGCATCATCTGCCATATCCTTACGCATCTTTAATTCATTTTCTTTCAATTCCACATCAAAAGCCAGTACCGGTAATCCCCATTTATCTTTTTTGTTTTTATCAAGGCTGATCTTATTACTATGGTCCGGAAGTATTTCACCAAAGCCCATAATGCCCATGCTCCATTTACCAGGTTCACTCAATGCTTCTTTTAATTCAGCACCCATTGTTCCTTCGGCAATTTCAACACCACGGCCACGGCTTGCCCCACCCTGGTAACCAAAGCCCCGCAGGTAGTCTCTTTTATCATCATAAATATTTCTGAAACGTGGAATATAAATACCGGTTGGTCTTCTTCCAAAAATGTATTTATCTTCATATCCATCTACTGTGCCACTGGCTCCTACTTTTAAATGATGATCCATTACATTATGACCCAACTCACCACTACTGCTACCTAAACCATCAGGCCAAATATTAGTAGCACTATTCATCAATATCCATGTGCTGTTAAATGTAGAGGCACAGAGGAAAACTATCTTGGCGTTGTAGGTATAGGTTTTATTGGTATTAGCATCCAGTGCTTCCACTCCGGTAGCTTTCTTCTTGTCTTTATCATATAATACCTGGGTAGCGATCTTATCTGCTTCAATAGTGAGGTTACCAGTTTTCATGGCAACGGGTAAAGTAGCAGCGTTGCTGCTAAAATAAGCACCAAAAGGGCAACCATACCAGCAACGGTTGCGGTATTGACAGTTTACCCGGTTTTGTTCAGGTTTTGGCTGAGTGATATTTGCACTGCGGCCAATAAACATATGACGCTTACCCTGGTAATGATCTTTAATTTTTGCAGCCACATCTTTCTCCACACAGTTCATTTCCATACCGGGAAGAAATTCTCCATCAGGTAATACATCTAACCCTTCTTTGGTTCCCTGTATACCGGCAAATTTTTCTGCATAGCTGTACCATGGCGCAATATCATCGTAACGAACAGGCCAGTCAGTACCTATTCCTTCTTTAGCATTGGCTTC
>JACPOD010000101.1 GCA_016185185.1 Sphingobacteriales bacterium
CCCAGCAATAAACCGTCTTTTAATTTCTCTTTTACTTTTGTACCTACAAAACCGGCAACAGGTCCTTCTTTTTTTATAACCCCTACATTCCATCCGCCATCTTTTATAAATTCCGCAATATTATCATCCTGTTTCAGTGTATAATAAAAATCAGGATACCCAAATGCCAGCGGGTGACTGTTATCTAATTCGATACGATAAACTGAGCCGGGTATATTACCTTTTAAAAAATCTTTTTCCCTGTCTTCATATTTCTTTACGGCGGTATAACCGTCTTTCTTTTCTTCTTCTGCTTTACGCATTTTTATTCCCCAGTCGCCACCCGCCATTTGTGTAACGGCACCTTCAATGGCAATTAATTTTCCACCCCGGCTGATCCACTCCTTTAACTTGTCTGTAGCTGTTTTATCATTTAAAAATTTATAATTCCCATCGGGCAATATAATAACATCCACATCATTTAAATTCATCCGGTTAACATCATCAGCATTAACAAGAGTGATAGGGTAATCAAGCTGCTGTTCAAAAAAGTTCCACACTTCCCCTGCTGCTAATGAAGCAACACCTGCGCCTGTTAGTAAAACAATATTTGGTTTTTTAATCATCCGCACAGCGGGGCTTCCAAAATCCAATCCTTTATCTACAAAGCCGGTTGATAAAGCAGTTAGTTCCACATCCTGTTTGGCTGCCAGTTTACTGAGTACCGCACCCAGTCGTCCTTCAAAAGCACTATTGGCAGCACGGGTAACAAGCAGGGTTCCTTTATCAAAAATTTTTCCATTTAATTCAAAAGCATTTTCGGTAAACCTTACCCGTATCCCTTCTTTCAGCATTGCTGCCAGCATTTTTACAGCTGCTACCCCATTCCATTTTATAGCATAAGCATAAGATTCAGCAGCAGGTATTACAGATGGAGATTTTACGGAGGGCTGTATAGTGTTTAAAGATGATTTAGTACCGTAGGCCTGTAATCCAAATGCATACGGTAGTGACCATGCGGTAATATCGTAAGTAGCCGAATCGCTGTATTTGGATCTTGGTTCAAACAATACTTTTACCAATGCAGAGCGGGGCTGTAATGAAGAAACTACCAAGTCATTTTCATTTACTGCAAAACTTTCTTCCTTACCGCTGAAATAATTATACCCGTTTGTATTTGCTTTTGCAGCAAATCCATACTCAATTTTATTTTTATCAAGCAGGTTTATCAAAGAAGAGAACGTAGAATGATCGCTGTTTTTTATCACATAGGCTTTATACTCACCTACTCCATTTGTTTTAGCATCACTAAAAAACTTTTTATATTCTTTTAGTAAACGGGAAGCATTTTGGGCACTTACTTCCACTGTACTTAAGGCATTGGAGAAATGATGTGCGGCACGGTCAACAAGAGTAAGTGTATCTCCGTCTTCTGTAATAATGCCGAGGCCTGCACGGATACCACCCTGTTCAAAGGTCATACCAATAGCACCGGTGTATGTTGGGTACGTATCGCCATAGCTTGGATAAAAAAGATCAAACCGTTCTTTGGTAAAATACAACCATCCGTTCTGATCAAAATATTTTGCATTGTTCTTACCAATGAGTTGCTGAAAATCCCGTTGCCATTTGGTGATCACTTCGTGAAATGGTTCTGCTGCAGGGGCAAAATAATAGGGTTCATTATATCCCTGCTCATGAAAATCCACATGCACCTGCGGCATCCATTGATTGTAAACTTTCATCCGTTGCTGTGTTTCAATTTGTGTTTGCCATGCCCAGTCACGGTTCAGGTCAAAATTATAATGATTGGTTCTGCCCTGTGGCCAGGGTTCTGCATGTTCCCGGGAAAGAGGGTTCACATTCATATTTTTTCCCACTACAGAATTATACCAGTTAACATAACGGTCACGGCCATCGGGGTTGATACAGGGGTCAATAACCACAACGGTATTCTTTAACCATTCTTTTGTTTTTGCTTCCGCCGGATTTACCAATGCATATAAAGTAAGCATGGACGCTTCGGAAGAAGAGGGTTCGTTACCGTGTACATTAAAACTTAACCAAACAATGGCAGGTGTATTTTCATCTGCCGGTTTATCGGTAAGCGTTCCGGAAAGACGGAGATTGTTTTTTCGGATATCCTCTAACCGGGAAAGGTTTTGCGGCAGGGCAATAAAAGTAAGCAGCAACGGGCGGCCTTCATTTGTTTCGCCATACTTTTCTATTTTAACCATCGACGGTACCGCTGCAGCCACCTGCTGAAAATAGCTTACAATTTTCCAGTGTGGTGTAAATCTTGTGCCAACTTTATAGCCTAAAAATTCTTCGGGTGACTGTACTTGTGCAAAGAGAGTGGCAGACAATCCTAAAAAAACAAAGAGCAATATTTTTCTCATCGGTTAAAAATTAGTAGCACCGAAAATAAACAATGCCCTGCAAAGAATCTGTTTGAATTAGCATATTTTTATAAAAGAATATTTTATTTAAACTTCTGTATGAAAAGAATTCTGTTACTCACTACGGTTGCCTGTTTATTTATTACCGGTTTAATTGCGCAGAAAAGAATACTCACTGCCAGTCATTATACCGTTCAAAAGAAAATTGAATGCAGTAACGGCACGGTTGTTTCTGCTCATCCCTTAGCCAGCTATACAGGTTTGCAGATATTAAAAAAAGGTGGCAATGCCTTTGATGCATTTATTGCCACACAATGGATGCTTGGCGTAGTTTATCCATGGGCAGGTACTGTAGGTGGTGGTGGTTTTATGGTTGCCCGGCTCAGTAATGGAAAGATCATTACACTTGATTTCAGAGATGTTGCCCCAGCCGCTGCAACAAGGGATATGTATATTGATAAAAACGGTAAAGGAGATACACATCTTTCGCAAAATGGTTCTATTGCCTGTTCTGTTCCTTCTATTGTAGCCGGTTTGTTTGCCGCACATAAATATGCAAAGCTGCCCATGAGTGTGTTGATACAACCTGCTATAGATATGGCAGAAAATGGATTTGCAATAACCCTGATGGAAGCAAACCGCCTCAATAAAAAGAAACCTGACTTTGTAACCAATAATCTTGTTACTCCCTTGTTTGTTAAAGAAGGCGGCTGGGAAGAAGGAGATATACTGGTACAAAAAGAACTGGCAGAAACTTTAAAAAGAATAAAACTATCCGGCAGCAAAGGTTTTTATGAAGGGAAGACTGCAGCGGCAATAGAAGAAGAAATGAAAAAGACGGGTGGTTTAATTACAAAAGAAGATCTTAAAAATTATCGTGTAAAATTCAGGGAGCCCACACTCTTTACGTATAAAGATTATACTGTTGCTACCATGGGTTTACCCAGCAGTGGCGGTATCTTATTAACACAGATGATGAAGATGGTGGAGAAAAGAAATATTGGCAAGTTGGGATTTCATACAGCTGCCTCCATGCACCTGATGGCAGAAGCAGAACGAAGAGCTTTTGCTGACCGTGCAGAATATATGGGTGACCCTGATTTTGTAAAAGTTCCGGTTAAAGCGCTGACCGATGATAAATATATTGAGGATAGGATGAAAGATTTTGATCCGCTTGTAGCAACAAAAAGCAGTGCTGTAAAACCCGGGTCTGTAAAAAAAGAAAGCGAAGAAACAACACATCTTAGTATTATTGATAAAGAAGGTAATTGTATTGCTGCTACCACAACACTTAATGCAGGATATGGAAGTGGTGTGGTTATTAATGGTACCGGTATTTTAATGAACAATGGTATGGATGATTTTAGCATACAGCCGGGAGTGCCTAATATGTTTGGTGCCATTGGCGGAGAAGCCAATGCCATTGCCCCCCGCAAAAGAATGCTTAGTTCCATGAGTCCGACCATTGTTTTAAAAAATAAAAAACCGTTTCTCATTTTAGGTACCCCGGGAGGTACCACTATACCAACTTCCGTTTTCCAGGTGATGCTTAACGTAATGGAGTTTGGACTGAGTACAGAAGATGCAATAAATAATTTACGGTTTCACCACCAGTGGCAGCCTGATATCATTTTTGTAGAGGAAGGGTTTCCGCTACAAGTACAAAAAGAACTGGAAGCCCTAGGGCATATGGTAAAATCAAGAGAAGGGCTGGGCAGAGTAGAACTGATAAAAATTCTGCCTAAAAAAATTGAAGCAGCAGGTGATAACCGGGGTGATGATGATGCTGAAGGATATTAAAAAGAATTGGGCAACCATTACTGTTTGCCAATAAAAAAATGATAACTTAAAATCATTGTTTCACTAGCGTTGCGTCTTAGTTAAATGATTTTCAATTGAATATATTTTAGTTCTTTGACATCTTGATTTTCTATGTTTAAAAACACACGTTGTAATGATCTTTTTTCGAAAGGAGCAAGACTGATGTATTGTATAATTTCATAAGGAGAATTTGTTAGCTTCAGTTTCTTTCTTGCTATTAATACCAGCACATAAACTGATATAGCAATCCAGATTTGAGTTTTTACTGCGTTCTCACTAAAACCCCAAAAGGATTGAACTTTCAGATTTTGCTTAATCCATTTGAAGAACAACTCAATGCCCCATCGGTGCTTATAAAGTTGAGTTACTGTTTGTGCTTTTATTTTAAAGTTATTGGTTAAAAACACAAATGTTCTTTCGAATTCAGCATCATAAAATTTGATGCGTCTTAAATATTCTGGGTATCTGTTACTACTGTTGATTCCTGTAAGTAAAATATCCTGATCGCAAAGGATGCCTATTTTCTTGTCAGGCGCTCTGGATTTTATACGTTTAAATTGCAGATTTTCTTTTGCTCTTACAACGAAGTACGCTTTCTCTTGTTTGATTGTATAAAGACGTTCAAAATCAACGTAAGCTTTGTCCATTATGTAATAGCTGCCTTTTTGAACTGGGATTAAATCCATCGCTTTCACATCGTGAACATTACCCGCTGATATAAAAATAAATTCTGGAATGGAAGTTTTTAAGTCAAGCAGCGTATGAATTTTTACGGCAGCTTTTGTTGACCGGAAAGGAGCCCATAAAAAAACTTCCAAACAAAGGTCTACTGTAGTTGAGTCCAATGCAAACACACGGCCTTTAAGATTTACTTCTAACTGATTATCGCCCTCGTACATTTTTTTGGCTTGCTCAATTAATTTTAGCGCATAGTCCTGATAAATTCTCCAATCTCTACTTTCATTTGCACGGGATAAAGTTGATTTATTAATGGCCTTTCCAATGCCAAGATGATAAAGTTTGTCGGAATTTAGCTTCAGGCAAAGAAGCGTATCACTCATGCTTTGACGATGGGTTAATTGACCAAAAGCCAGGCAAAGAAATTGTTTCCAACAAGTAAAGTCTTTTGCTTTGTAGTTGCCATTGTAACGGTTAACGCAAACTTTGAAAAGATCCTGAGATGCAAAATCTATTATTTGTGTAAAAGCCATACGTCCTTTGTTCATTCTCAATAGTTTGTACAAAGAACGAACAGAATTATTTTCAAATCAACGCCGACTTAAAAACGGCGCAAACATAGAACTGTCAGGTGTTTCAAAGAACTATTTTATAAAACAACGCAACACTAATGTCATTGTTTCATTAATGGAAGTTTAACCCTTCTTCCGTCTTTCAGTAAATAATCACTTAAATACACACCGGCAGGTAACCCATCTACTGCAACAGATATTTTACTTCCTGCTGCAATTGATCTGCGCAGCACTTCTTTACCGGAGATATCGATCATACGCATCTCAACTACATAACTGTTATTATTTTCAATAATCAGTACATCATGCATCAAAGTGGGATACACTTTTATTTTATCCTTTACAGGAATAATATCCGGTACCGAAGTTGGCAGGTTACCCTGTGTACCATCAAAGTTGATACGTTGCAAATAAAGATTAAAACACAAACTGGTAGCCCTGTCATCATAAAAACCGGCGATCACTCCGCTATTAGAAACCACAAGGTCCTGCCCCGCCTGGTAATTAGCGGCATTGGCCACTAACACACCATTAGCCGTCCATTGTGGTGTTCCTGTATTGTTGATACGCTGACCATAAAGATCAGATGTTGTTCCGTCTGTTCTGAGATCGGGCCATACCACTACAGCTCCACCCCCGCCATCCGAAACAACACGGGGTGTATTCTGGCTATCCGTAGCATTACAAACCGCAATACCATTTGCCGCAAAGGCAGCGGTACCTGCTGTATTAAATTTTTGTGCATAGATATCAGAAAAAGTATTTCCAATGTCCTGTGAATAATCTTCCCATGTTACAATAACACCTCCTGCATTATCGGGGGCTACTGCCGGCCAAAACTGATCACTGACAGCAGCACTTGCCACTACTCCTGTGGTTGTCCATTGCAATACACCGGCACTGTTTACTTTTTGTACAAATACATTTGCTTCTGCAAAACTGGGTGGCACATAACTTTCCCAGGCCACAAACACATTTCCACTATTATCTATGGCCGCATCAAAATAAGCTTCCTCATTGGTAGTGGCAATTACATTTATACCCGATACACCCCATTGTGCGGTACCGGCAGTATTGTATTTCTGTGCTTTAATATCATAATCAACACCGTTAAACTGGCTGTAAACTATAATGGCATTGGTACCTTCTTTTAATAAAAATTGCTGCTCCGGATATTGTATCACAGAACCGTTTACGATAATACCATTGGCAGCATACTGCGCCGTTCCACTGCTATTAATACGTTGCAGATATATAGAACCTGTTCCTGCCGAAGCCCTGTCATCATACCAGGATATATAGTAGCCACCGCCACCATCGGGTATGATCTTAGGATTAGCCTGGTGCCTGATGGCATTGCAAATAGTAATACCACCAGAGGTCCATTGCGGGGCTCCGGTGCTGTTGAACTTTTGTACTTTAATATCATAACTGGTAGTAGAACCCACAGCAGTATCAGCCCATACAACCACACATCCGCCGACATCATCAGCAGCAACCTGTGGTGTAACCTGGTAATTGGTAGAAGCGGCAATTCTTACACCGTTTACTGTCCATTGTGCTACCCCGGTAGCATTAAATTTTTGAACGTACACATTTTTTTTGCCGGAACGGTTATCACTCCAGGTCACAAAAAAATTACCTGAGATATCTGTTATCACCACTGCTCTTGGATTGGTCAAACTGTCATCAAGACATCCGGCATTCGTTACAACAGTATTTGTAGTGCTGCTACTGCTGAATTGAGAATATACATTAAGAAAAAAAATAAACGCAATAAAAGTGACTAACGTTTTTTTCATTATTTACGCTTTGATATGCTACCAGCTAACGGCTGGTTATTCAAATTACAAAAAAAATATACTTTACCACGGATGAGCAACACTTTGTTTTGCACATAAGTTGTAGAATCAAATGAAAGTGTATGTTTTTATTGAAACAAGATGTTTAAAATTGTATAGTTTAGCAAAAATCAAAATACGGAAAGCGATAAACGATGTTTCTTTTTAAACAGCAACCGGGCAGAACAATTACAATTGACGGAGAAGAATATTTATTTTTTTCCGGCTATTCCTATCTGGGCATGTCTTACGTCCCTGCATTTATTCAATTGGTAAAAGAAGGTATTGATAAATATGGTGTGGTATTCCCATCATCAAGAATATCCAATACCCGTTTGTCCTTATACAGGGACTTTGAAAATTATCTTGCCCGTTTCACCGGCATGGATGACAGCATCAGTTTTTCTTCCGGCTATCTTTCCGGGCAAGTTGCTGCGGCTTATTTATCATCGCACCCATATTTATTTGTTTCGCCTGAAGCACATCCTGCCGTAACACCTGCCGGATTTAATACCGATAAAAGTTTTGTTGCATGGAAAGACTCAATGCTTGATTTTGTACACAAAGAAAAACCAGGTGAAATCGCTATTATCGCTGATTCCGTTAACACGGGTAAAGGAAAGATCAATGATTTTTCTTTTCTTACAGAAGTTCCGGCTTCTGTTAAAATAATTTGTTTGGTGGATGATTCACATGGCATAGGTATTTTAGGCCTTAAGGGCGAAGGAATACGCTCCCGGTTACCCCAACAGGAAAATATTGAGTATATACTCTCCTGCTCTTTATCAAAAGCTTTTCACCTCGAAGGAGGATTTATTGCCTGTTCTTCGGCCAGGGTGGCTGACATAAAACAACAGCATGCTTATACCGGCAGTACGGCTATTATACCTGCCTTTATGCATAGTTTTTTACAGGCCGAAAAACTATACCAGCTACAAAGAGAAAAATTATTGAACAACATAAACAGCCTTGCTGAAAAAATAAAGGGGCTTCCCTATGTAAATCACCATTGCTTGCCTATATTTGTCCTTCATGATTCGCTGACCGAAGATGTTTTTAGACCTTATAAGATTGCTATTTCATCTTTTGGTTACCCGAACCCTGACTATGATAAAAACAACCGGGTAGTGCTGAGTGCCCTGCATACAGAAGAAGATATATCCGTAGTGGCCAATTGCATCCGGAAGCTATATTAAACACCAATTTCCTTTATTATTTATTTGCAAACATTGTAGTATGACAAAGAAGTTTTTTTTGTTCACTGTTATTTATTTGAGTGCTGTTATAGCAAACGCTCAAAACGTTCGCACTTTAATAAGGGCAGGTGTAAACGCTACCAATGGAACGATCTCTATCGGGGATTATAAAGGAAGTTCTTCTTATTTGCCGGGTGGTTTTGTGGGTTTTCAGTTTAAAGTTTTTTTTGAACCCCCTGTTTATTTTTCGCCACAGATAAACCTACTGCACAAGGGTGCAGAATTTAAGATCAATAACGGAACAGATACGAGTAACCTAAGACTGGAGTTAAATCAAATTCAGTTAGCCCCCTTTTTGCAATATGATTTTCATAAACCCGGTGAGCCTGGTCTTTTCCTTAATGGCAGCCTTTCCTTATATGCAGCCATTAACGGCAAGGAAACAATTACTAAAACAAACGGCTCAAAAGTGAAAAGCAATATGCGGTTTAGTAAAACAGCTTACGACCGGTTTGAAGCCGGGGCACATATTGGCATTGGATATGAAACAAACAAATGGCAGGCCCAGCTAATGTATAACCGTGGTTTGTCTAATACGTATAATGGAGATAATTCGGAGTTTTATACAGGGCCCAAAATAAAATATCATACCCTCTCATTTGGGATTGCCTGGTATTTGAATTAAGAGATTATTTCTGCTGAGTTTTAAATACAGCATGCCCGGCTGCCTAACCAACTGCTTTCACTGAGAAAAGAGAATTTAAGGTTTTCTTATTGATATTGAATTTGATTAAACTCATCCAATCCGTATTTTTACAACCACTTAGTTTTGAAAAGATTCTGGAAAATATTACTCCGCACTGTTATTATACTGGTTTTATTACTAATAACCGTATGGTTGCTCATTCAAACAAAGCCTGTACAAAACTGGCTCGTAAGGCAAGCCACACAACGTTTATCAAAGGAATTAAATACTAAAGTTGAGATCAAAGAAGTACAGTTTTCCCTGTTCAATAGTATGTTACTTAAAGGTGTTTTAGTGGAAGATCACCGGAAAGACACTTTGCTATATGCAGGTATTGCCAAAGTAACTATTACCGATTGGTTTTTCTTTAAAGACAAAGCGGTGCTGCATTATGTGGGTTTGCAGGATGCCAGTATTCAACTGCAGCGAGCAGATTCGGTTTGGAATTACCAGTTTTTAGTGGATTATTTTTCGGGGCCCGGCAGCAGTAAGAAAACGAAAAAAGGGATTGAATGGGAATTAGAAAATGTAGCCCTTAAAAATATCCAGGTACGCCAACTGGATCATTGGCGGGGAGAAGACCTTACAGGAAAAATAGGAAGCCTTGAACTGGATGCCCGCAAAATAGATCTCACCAATAAGAAAATACAACTCAATACAATTGATTTAAAAGATCCTTTTTTTTTCATTTATAATTATGACGGTAATCGTCCGCCAAAACCAAAAGCAGCCAGTAATAATGCTGATCCAATAGCTTTGCCGGATACATTACTTCGCTGGAATGCTGCCGGGTGGGAAATACAGGTGAACGATATTAGTATAAAGAACGGAACATTTAAAAGCGACCGGCAGACAGAAAGATCCCCCCTTGATTATTTTGACGGTAAACATATTTCCTTTGAAAATATCAATGCTTCATTTAAAAATCTTCAATGGCTGAAAGATACTATTTCAGCACTGGCGAATATTTCTACCAATGAAAGAAGCGGGTTGATTGTAAAAAAACTAAGTGCCGGTATAAAATTTCACCCGGAAGCAATGGAATTCCACAGCCTGGACCTGCTAACCAATAAAAGCCATCTGCGCAACTATTTTGCCATGCGGTACAAACACTTTAATGACGACATGGCTGATTTTATAAAGAAGGTAACCATGGATGGCCATTTTAGCAATAGTACCATCAGCAGTGATGATATTGCTTTTTTTGCCCCCGATCTGAAAAGCTGGAAAAAAGAAATATCTATAACGGGTAATATCAAAGGAGCAGTAGATGACCTGGCTGGCAAAAACGTTATAGCGCAGGCAGGAAAGAACACGTTGCTGAATGGTGATTTTAAACTGGTTGGTTTACCAAATATCAATGAGACCTTTATTGATTTTAAAGCCAACGATTTCAAAACAACCTATACAGATGCGGTCACCTTCATACCCTCACTGAAAAAAATTACTCAACCACGCATTGACAAATTACAATACCTGAATTTTAAAGGGAGCTTTACCGGGTTTATACATGATTTTGTAACCTTTGGTACACTACAAACTAATCTTGGTACTGTTTACAGTGATCTTAATATGAAATTACCGGGAGGAAAAGCTCCGGCCTATTCCGGTAATATTAAAACAGATAATTTTCTTCTTGGTCAGTTTTTAGATATTGCCGATGTTGGTAAGGTTTCTGGTGATGTGAAAATAAAAGGAAGTGGTTTTAACCCCGATAAATTATATGCTGAATTAACCGGCCATTTAAACCAAATTGAACTCAGAAATTATAACTACCAGAATATTACCGCTGCCTGCACCATTGATAAAAAACAATTTGAAGGGAATGTGAAAATAGCTGACCCGAATATTGAAGCAGTACTTGATGGTAAGATCAAACTGAACCAGAAAATTCCTTCCTTTATTTTTGATGCTGTAGTTAATAAATTGAATTTAAAAGAACTTGGTTTAACGAAACAAAACCTCCGTTTTGCCGGTAATATATCCACCAATTTTACAGGCAGTACTATTGATAACTTTTTAGGTGAAGCACATATTTTTAATGCTGAGTTATTTCACAAAGACGATCGTCTTCCTATAGATTCTTTATCAGTTTACTCCACCATGGTCAACAACAAAAAATCAATGGTTGTAAGGAGTAACGAAGCGGATATATCACTGGATGGTGATTATAATATTGCCGACCTTCCTGTTACCTTCCAGGTATTTCTTAACAAATATTATCCTTCCTATATTAATATTCCGGGGCACATTCATCAGAACGAAAATTTTCAGTTCCATATTAAAACTGGCAACATCAGCCCCTTTCTTAATCTTTTTGATGAATATATAAAAGGCCTGGATAATACCACCATCAATGGCAACCTTAACCTTGCACAAAATCAATTGAATATTGAAGTGAATGTTCCTTCCTTTAGCTATAAAAACACCGTTTTCACAGATATTGCATTATCCGGTAAAGGTGACCTTCAAAAATTAAACTTAACAGGAACGGTAGGCGATGTAGCCATTAACGACAGTTTGCATTTACCTAATTCCGAAATCAGTATTAAATCTGCAAACAATATTTCAGAGGTAAGTATAAAAACAAGTGCCAGTAAAGCAGTAAATGCTGCTGAACTATCGGCACGGGTTGAAACAAGAAAGGATGGTTTTAAAATCAATTTTAATCCTTCGTCTCTGGTTTTTAATGATAAGCGATGGACGATCGAAAAAAATGGAGAACTTATTTTAAGTAAAACAAAACTGGATGCCAGCCAGGTAAAACTATCTTCCGGTGAACAGGAAATTATTATTTCAACAGAACCATCCTCCATTGGCAGCAGTAATGATGTAGTAGTAAGTTTGAAAAAAGTAACGGTAGATGATTTCCTCCCACTTTTTTTGAAACAACCGCAAATTGAAGGAAGGATAAGTGGCGATATACGGATAACGGATCCTTTTAATAACCTTCAGGTAGATGGCAATCCGGTTATTGAACAAGCCCGTTTTGAAGACGATTCGCTTGGGTTATTAAAAACAGAAATTAGCTACAGCAAAAAAACCGGCGATATTATTTTCAAAGTGTTTTCTGATAATGAGGAATATCGTTTTACAGTAGATGGTTTGTTTCAAACAAAAGATTCTGTGCGGAATAATATGAATATCAACTTCAACCTTAATAACTCGGCTATACACTGGTTAGAAAAGTACCTTGGAACTTTGTTTGGTAATATTAAAGGTAAAGCTACAGGCAATGTAAAATTAGTGGGTAACAGTGCCAGTCCTGATTTAATAGGAAAAGCAGTAATAAAAGAGGGTGCATTTAAAATTTTATATACACAGTGTACTTATAAATTTGACGAAGCCAGC
>JACPOD010000076.1 GCA_016185185.1 Sphingobacteriales bacterium
GATCATTACCTGCATCTTTGGTATGATAATGGGGAATGGTACAGAAAAAAGAGCTTTAGTAAAGAGATATTAGCATCAGAATTAACCGATACAAATAATTTATTTTATTTAGCCTATACAGAAAATGAACCGGTTGGTTTTTTAAAGTTGAGGATTGATGCACCAATAGAAATCACACCCAAAAAAAATGCACTCGAACTGGAACGGATCTATCTTACCAAAGCCGCTTCGGGTAAAGGTATTGGAAGGCAATTAGTAGAAATGAGTGTTGCCATTGCCAAAAAACATCATAAAGAAATCATCTGGCTTAAAGCAATGGATACGAGTAATGGGCCCATTGCTTTTTATATACAAATGGGTTTTGAATTATGCGGCACATGCCATCTTACCTTTGAACAAATGAAAGAAGAACTGCGGGGCATGGTTATAATGAAAAAAGCATTATAAGTTATCCATCTTTGCCTTCATCTTCTCCACCAATTTAAAAGTGGCAGGGCAATACTCTACATTTTGTTTATAAATATGTACCCACTCCTTAAAATGTTTTTTGGTATGATGCGGGAAACCGGCACAATCAGCCGGACGAACTTCATAAATATTGCACATATTGGTTTTTAGATCTAAAAACTGGCAGGGTGTTTTCTTATTCATCCAGTCACCTGTGCTGCGTTCTTTATACAACCATTTTTCTTTAAAAGCATCCGTTGTCATTTTTAAATGTGCAGAGATCCTTTTTATATCAGATGCTGTATAGGTTGGGGTCATGGTCTTACAGCAGTTGGCACATTGCAAGCAGTTTGTTTCTTTCCAGACTTCTTTGTCCAGCGGAGCAACAATCTTGTCTAATCCTCTTGGAGTTTTTTTTTCGATACGGGTAAGAAACCGACGGTAAGAGTTACGGTATTTCTTTACTTTTTTTCTGAATGTGGTTAATAATGCCGATGCCATAATATTAGTACGTTGCTTAAAATGAGGTGCGAAAATAATGGTTAATGGTTACATATTCGTTATTGGTTTGTAAATTGAACTCTAATTATGTGGGAAGCGTATAAAAAAGGATTTAAAGCTTATTTGCAACTCGAAAGGTCTCTATCTGAAAATTCAGTAGAGGCTTATATAAGGGATGTAGATAAACTTACCGACTACCTGCAAACCTCCCGCCAGTTAACCACTCCGGAGGCACTTACTTTGAAAGATCTGCAGCAATTTGTAAAATGGATAGCGGAGTTAGGCATGACGGCAACTTCACAGGCAAGAATCATTTCAGGGCTTCGTGGTTTCTATAAATATTGCCTGATGGAAAATATTACCAGTAAAGACCCCACTACCCTCCTTGAAGTGCCAAAGCTGAAAAGAAGTTTACCGGATGTATTAAGTTATGAAGAGATTGAAAACATCATCAGTCAAATAGATCTAAGTAAACCCGAAGGCGGGCGAAACAAAGCCATTTTAGAAACCATGTACAGTTGCGGACTTAGAGTGAGTGAAGTAGTTAATCTTAAAATATCCTGCCTGTATTTAGATGTGGGTTTTATAAGGGTGATTGGTAAAGGAGATAAAGAAAGGCTGGTACCGATTGGCAGCGATGCTATTAAATATATATCCATCTACAAAGACAGTATTCGTATTCACCAGGTGATACAGCCGGGCAATGAAGATATTTTATTTTTAAACAGACGGGGAAGTTTACTCAGCCGGGTAATGATTTTTATCCTTATAAAAGAATTAACCTTAAAAGCAGGTATTAAAAAAAATATTTCACCGCATACGTTCCGCCATTCCTTTGCCACCCATTTGGTAGAAGGTGGTGCTGACCTGAGGGCTGTACAGGAAATGCTGGGGCATGAAAGCATTACCACCACAGAGATATACACACATCTTGACAGAGAATACCTGCGCCGAACGCTGGAAAAATATCATCCGGGGTTTAAGTAAAAAAGCATTACCTGAGTAATGCCTTAGACTAATCAAACCCATTAAATAATTATTCCACTACTATTTTACCATTATAAAAAAGTTTACCGTTTGCATTTATTACACGCAACAGGTATGCTCCTGCAACTATATTTTTATCGAGATCAAAATGAAATAAATAATTTTCCATTGGTACATAAAAGGTGGATTGCTGTACTAATTTTCCGTTGATATCGGTTACAATTGCACTAAAATTTCCTCTTTCAATTTTTCCAAAAGACAATGAACAGGCAGCACCGGCAGCTACAGGATTAGGAAACATTTTTACATCATTATTTACTACCGGATACGTTTCTTTTACTGTTGTTGCTTTATCAGGTTTTTCTTTTTTGCGGGCAGGTGCTTTTGTCACCACTACTTCTCCCATGGCTTGTGTCTTCAGTATCAGCTTAATAA
Organism: Sphingobacteriales bacterium; assembly: GCA_016185185.1. GTDB lineage: Bacteria > Bacteroidota > Bacteroidia > Chitinophagales > Chitinophagaceae > AWTP1-9. Next base: position 2,371 of record JACPOD010000076.1, read on the forward strand.
TTTGAGGTTCTTGCTTCGTGGTCCTTGCAATACGTACTTCATGAGTAGTAAATCCAACACTGCTGACAGAAAGAATCATATCAGTAGGTTTAGCCGCTATTTTTATGGAGAAATTACCGAGTTGATCTGTTACTGTACCGATTTTCGCACCCTTCAAATAAACACTCGCTCCGGCTATTGGAGAATTTGTTTCATCTACTACCATACCAGTAATTATTTGTTCGTTTTTATTTTCCGGAATTATCTTACGGGCCACCATTCCCAGTATCATCGGTTTCGGATTGGTACGAACCAATGAATCTTTGTTTTGCAAATCACCCGATGCAGATTTTTTAGCAAAAGATTTTGTGGAGAAAAAAAAGCCAGGTAGCAATAAAGTCCATAAATGTCTTACGAATCCATATTCCTTTTTAGGTGTTTCCAAAACCCGGTTAATTTGATTGGATTCAAACCGCCCGCATACTTTTTCATTAGCGTTATTCAGATAGCTTATTATTTGCTCATCCGTTTTTAAACTAAAGTCCATTACTTCTTTAAAACAGGATGCACAAAACCTTCCTTTTTCAGCTGCCGTCATGTTATTCCAGTTTTCATGACATGGTTCGGGAATAGTAAGAATGATCTTTTCCATTTTATTTGTTTTCATTTCAGATGACAGGCTTTTAAGAATTACATAAGTTATTCCCCCATTTTTTTATTTATATTGCCTTTTCGATACCTGACAGCCCCTGGAATTTATAAAAAACATATCTGATTCTTCTTTGTCTGACAAAGAACTGGTTACTCTTTACCAGCAGGAAGGCAATATGGAAGTATTGGGTTTATTATACCAGCGATATATGGACCTGGTATATGGTGTTTGTCTTAAATATTTTAAAAATGAGGAAGGAAGCCGGGATGCAGTTATGAATATCTTTGAGGAACTGGTTACCAAACTGAGAAAACACGAAGTGGATAATTTTAAAGGCTGGCTGCATACCGTAGCTAAAAACTATTGCCTGATGCAGTTGCGAACCCCTAAAAACCTGAAAACACAGGAATTAAAGACTGATTTTATGAAATCCGGTGAAATGCTGCATCTGGATGACGAAGTAATGGATAAAGAAGCGACATTTAACCGTCTGCAGACATGCCTGGATACACTTACTCCCGAACAAAAACAAAGTGTAGAACTGTTTTATCTCCAAAACAAATGCTACAATGAAATTGCTGACATAACCGGTTACGCCTGGAACAAAGTGAGAAGTTATATTCAAAATGGACGCAGAAATTTGAAACTTTGCATGGATAAAGCGGAAGAAAATGAACATTGAAAAATTAAGAAAAAGAAATTTGTAAGGAAATAAATGTCAACCGGCAATAAACATATTAATTACAGTGTTGAAGATATACAACGCTATTTAAACGGGAAGATGACTCCGCAGGAAATGCATGCGCTGGAAAAAGCATCACTGGACGATGAATTTTTGGCTGATGCCATTGAAGGCTATTCCCTGTTCCCGGATGAAAATCATCAAAAAGCATTAGCTCTTCTAAAAGAAGAAATAGCTACAAAAACAATTACCGGTGCTAAGGTGGTGGATATGAAAAGTGGCTGGAGACAATGGTACCGCATCGCCGCAGTGTTATTTATTATGCTTGGTTCTGCCGCTATCATTTATAAATATGTATTTACAAATAATGCTGCTTCCCCTGCCGATATTGCAAAAACCGAAAACAAATCTTCTACGGATAAAGAATCAAATACTGTTTTAACCGACAGCAATAAAACCGTTGCGGCCAGTACTCCTGCTGCTAAGGAAGAACTTAAAGTTGAACCTCCCATTGCAGCACAAATACCAGCAGAAAATTATAAGGAACAAAAATCTTTAGCAGTTAATGAAACAACCCCAAAACAAAAGGACTCAATCGTTATAAATGCAGGAGATGCGGTTACATCAAAACTTGCTGAAGTTATTACGAAAGCAGATGATGTGAACACAAAGGATCTGCAAAATAAGGTGATGGAAAGCAAACCTGCTGCTGCTTTAAATAAAGAGGCAAATAACAAAGCTTTTGTTACCGCAAAGCAGCCAGAAAATAACTATGCTAAAGGGATTATAGGGGGATTTGATTACCGGTCCAATCAAACTATTTTTAAGGGACGTGTTGTAGACAAAAACAACGAGCCGCTGCCATTTGCCAGGATCGCTATCAAAAATGATAGTCTTCATATTGGCACCTATGCAGATGTTAAAGGCAATTTTTCTTTTGTGGCAGCTGATTCTGTTTTAGAAGTGGATGCCATGTCTGTTGGATACTTCAACAATACGGTCAAACTTCAACAAGGCTTGCTGACTGACAATAAAATTGTTTTAAAAGAAAGCAGCCAGTCTCTTTCAGAAGTAACAGTAACAGGCCCTAAAATTGACCGGAGAAAAGCATTCGGTCAGTCTGAGATCGATACCTCTGCATTAGCAGAACCAATTGTAGGTTGGAGTAACTATGATACATATATCACTAATAACCTCGTACTTCCAGAAAAGGAAAAATTTTTAAACATACACGGCACTATTGAACTTAGTTTTTCTGTAGATAAAAATGGTACCCCCGGCAACATCACGGTTGAAAAATCGCTTGTCAATGAATTGGATTCACAAGCCATTAAAGTGCTTAAAGAAGGCCCTAAATGGAAATCACGCAAAAAAAATACAAAGGGCAAAATAGTACTTGAATTTTGATTTGCTTTTAATCTGCCTGTTTAAGATTGTACATCTCCCCTATCTTTGCGTTTAAAATTGTTTGACATGATGAAACTATCTTTATTTTTTATTGCATTAACTTTTACTGTTTTAAGTAATGCCCAGCAACTGAAAACACCAGCTCCATCACCCACACAGGTAATAAAGCAGGACTTTGGTATTGGGAACGTAGAATTATCTTATTCAAGACCATCGTTAAAAGGAAGAAAATATTTTGAGGAGAATTCAGAACTGGCGCCTGTTGGTAAAGTTTGGCGTACGGGTGCCAATTCCGCTACCACATTTCTAACCATCCCCGGTAAAGATGAATGGACGCTGATCATCACAACACAAACAGATGTTACCAATCCAAATGATTACAAACAGGATAAAGATGTGGTGCGTGTAAAAGCAAAACCAGCATCAATGGGCATGTCCATTGAAAACTTTACGATGCAGTTTGCCAATATTACCAACACTTCCTGTGAATTACATTTGATGTGGGGTACTACGGCTGTTGCCCTTCCAATCAGTACAGATGCAGACAGTAAGATAATGGCGCAAATTGATAAACTGGTGAAAAGTGATAACCGTCCTTATTTTAATGCGGCAAGTTACTATGCCAACAATAATAAGGATTTAAATCAGGCATTGGCCTGGTTTGATAAAGCAATTGAACAAACCCCTGAAGGTTACTGGATCTATCATGAAAAAGCAAACTGCCTTGTTAAGCTGGGCAAAAAAGCTGAGGCAAAAGCTGCTGCGCAAAAATCGCTGGAGCTGGCAACCAAAGCAAAAGACGACGCCTATATAGGCCGAAATCAAAAATTGTTAAGCTCATTATAATACCTTCTTTACTTTTATAAAAGCTCCGTAAAATGTAGTAACATCACGGAGCTTTTATTTTCCTGTCTATGAAAAATAGAAAAACCATACTTTATTCTCTTGCTGTTGCAGGCATAATCATCCTGTTTTTGCTGTTTAAAATTTTCGGCCCTGCCACATCCTCTCCTGAAGGCAAATATGTATATATTAAGACTGGCAGTAATTATGAGGATGTAAAAAAAATAATTACCGAAAAACATATTCTCTCCTCGTTATTTGTTTTTGACCCATTGAGTAAATGGTTGAAATACCCGGGAATGGTGAAGCCTGGACGATATGAAATAACAGACGGCATGAGTGTATTTAATTTGGTTAGAATGCTGCGTAATGGCAAACAATCACCGGTACGCCTGGTCATTAATAAAATCAGGACGAAAGAAGACATAGCCTCTTTTATTGGAAAACGGTTTGAATGTGATTCGCTTAGTGTGATTACTTTTTTTAACAGCAATGATTCGCTTAAAGCCTATAACCTGGATACTAATAGTGTTGTATCATCTATTATCCCAAATACCTATACCTACAACTGGAATATCACTTTCCCGAAATTGTTTCAAAAACTTTATGCAGAATATAATAAATTCTGGAACAGCAAGCGAAAAGAAGAAGCAGCATCACTTGGGTTAACACCCGCACAAGTATATACGCTGGCTTCCATTGTGGAGGAAGAGACAGTTAAGGAAGATGACAAACCACTTATAGCCAGCGTGTATTTAAACAGGCTTTCAAAAGGAATGAAATTAGGTGCCGACCCTACTGTAAAATTTGCTTTAAAAAATTTTGCTTTAAAAAGAATTTACGAGAAGTATTTATTTTATGATTCCCCCTACAATACTTATAAATATCCGGGCTTACCGCCCGGGCCTATCTGCACCCCATCTGTTTTAACAATAGACGCCTGTTTACAACCAGCTAAAACAAATTATTTGTACTTTGTTGCCAGTGCAGAAAGACCCGGGTATCATGACTTTTCAGCTACATATGAAGAACATATTAAGCTGGCAAAAAAATACCAGGAAAAGCTGGACTCACTCAATATACATTAATGACGAAACTGGAAAGAATTATAATAACTCTTCCATTTAT
>JACPOD010000103.1 GCA_016185185.1 Sphingobacteriales bacterium
ATGAAAGTGGCGATAGAAAATTTTGCCAAAATACATGCTGATAAAAAAGTATTGTTGATTGGCGCTATGGCCGAGTTAGGCGATGATAGTATTAAAGAGCATGAAGATATAGTTACACTGATAAAACAATTTGACTGGGAAAAAGTAGTACTAGTTGGTGGTGATTTTGCTAAAATTTCCCATCCCTTTTTATTTTTTAGTAATTCTACTATGGCAAGGAAGTGGTTTCAGGAAAAAAATTTTGAAAACACCTGTTTTTTAGTAAAAGGCTCCCGAAGTATGCAAATGGAAATAGTCATTTTATAAAAAATAAATCTAAGATTAACACAATAAAATTCATAAGTAAATACATCTACGTTTATTTGTAAAAAAAAGAAGGAATTAATATTTTTACTAATTACTTCAATATCCGTAAAACCAAAAATTCTAGTGCCATGAAAAAAATAATTTCTGGTCTGCTTTTATCACTCAGTTATTGTCCACTTATATGGGGCGGTAATATTTCCCTCAAACAAAACAATGTTAACTGGAACAATACAAGTTCCTGGAATATAAACAGGATGCCACAAAATGGCGATACTGTTACCATACCAGCAGGATTAACAGTTGTAGTGAATAATAATGTATATACAAATGCGCCAAATCTCTACTTAAAAGTAAAAGGCACAATTAGTTTTCAGCCTAATGGAAAGCTGGATTTAGGCATTTCAAGTGTTGTAGAGCTATTGGCCGGCGGTACAATTTTGTCAAACAGCACCGGTTCGGAACGTATTCTTATTGGTGGCGTAATTAAATATAAAGGTAATAATGATGGGACTATAGGCGGTTATGCCCTGGCAAATTCCTTATCTCCCGCAAGTGGCTCAGGTGCTGGCTCCGGTTTTTTAACTGGAACATTAGAAGTAACTATAAAATCTTTTGATGCAGTAAAACTTAATAATAAAGCATATATTAACTGGCAAACGGCTTCCGAAAAGGATGCTGATTATTTTGAATTGCAGCGTTCACAAAATCAAAATAATTGGGAAACTGTGTATAGAATTAAAGCCTTCAACCAAAACAATGGAGGTAGTTACAATTATGTTGACACAGATCCTCTGTTACATGATCTATATTTCCGACTGAAAATGGTTCAAAAAGACGGAGGTATCACTTATTCGTCCATTTCGTTAGTACGGCAAAATGAAACAAAATCAAAAATTTCAATTTATCCTAATCCAACACAAGACTATGCTATCGTTTCTTTTGGCGATAGTTTCAGATCTGGCTCCATACAACTTAGTAATTTTGAAGGACAGGTGGTTTATAAAAAACCGATTACGGTTACACAGGGTTTTGTAAAAATAGAGATGAGTACTTTTCCAAAGGGCACCTATATTTTGGATATCACTGATCGGGGGAAAAAATTAGGTGCTGAAAAAATAATTTTAAGATGATGTTTTCAGATTATTTCTATTGTCAATTATGTTATACTATTTGAATAGTCATTTTATAATTCAAAATCTCAATATCACCCACCATTTTTCTTTGAGTTGTTACAATGGTAAATCCTTTTTTTTCAAAAAAGGGTTTGGCAGTAATACTTACACCTGATGTAACAATCGATAAGTTATTAAGGGAAGCCCTGGCAAGCAACTCATCAACCAATGCAGACGCAACTCCTCTTCCCTGGTAATCCTTATGCACATACAATAAATCTAAATATCCTTCAGGTGTAATAGAACCCATACCTGTGATAATTTCATCGTTAACAGCCACTATAAAATATTGAGCAGATAAACTTTTTATCCATCGTTCAGTGTAAGTATGTCCCTCACTCCATACTTTTACTTGTTCTGCATTATAGTCTCTGGAATTGACGGCTTCAATTGTTTCCGTAAACAATTGTGTAATAGCAGGGATATCCTGTTCTGTTGCTTTTCTTATAAGCATAGATTATTTCCTTTCCTGGCAAAGTTCAACGAGCACCCCATTTGTTCCTTTGGGATGCAGAAAGCAAATCAATTTATTATCGGCACCCAACTTTGGTTTTTCATTCAGCAATACAAAACCTTCTTCCTGCAAGCGCTTCATCTCCGCTTCTATATTTTCCACATCAAATGCAATATGGTGCATGCCCTCCCCTTTCTTTTCAATAAATTTGGCTATCACCCCATTTTCATCACTACTTTCCAGCAATTCAATCTTTGATTCACCTTTTTTAAAAAAAGCTGTGTTTACTTTCTCTGCTTCAACTGACTCGGTTTTGTAGCAGGACGTATTTAATAGTTTCTCAAAAACCGGGATGGAAACTGCTAAGCTTTTGACAGCCACGCCTATATGTTCAATCTTTCGCATACAGAGACAGGTTTTTATTAATCATTGTTAGTTTACGAAATGAGGAAAAAGAGCGGGTTAACCCTTTCGCAACCAAAATTATAGAACCTTATGGATTATTTTTGTGTTTATTAAAAGACAATACTTTTTAAACATATCTGAATTATGCTCAAACTCCCTATTTACTTAGATAATAACGCTACAACACCCATGGACCCAAGGGTGCTGGAAGCAATGATCCCGTACTTTACCGAAAAATTTGGTAACGCTGCCAGCCGCAACCATCCTTTTGGATGGGAAGGTGAAGAAGCCGTGGATTATGCCCGTGAACAAGTGGCCAAATTGATTGGTGCCGATCCAAAAGAAATCATATTTACATCAGGTGCTACCGAAGGAGATAATCTCGCCATAAAAGGTGTGTTTGAAATGTATGCCAGCAAAGGCAATCACATCATTACCGCCACTACTGAGCATAAAGCCGTATTAGATGCCTGCAAGCATATTGAAAAACTGGGCGGAGAAGTTACTTACTTAGAGGTAAAGCCCGATGGCTTGATTGATTTGGCTCAATTAGAAGCAGCCATCAAGCCAACTACTATTTTAATTGCCATTATGTACGCCAACAATGAAGTGGGTGTGATACAACCAGTAAAAGAAATCAGTGCTATTGCAAAAAGGCATGGGGTCTTATTCTTTACAGATGGTACACAAGCCGTAGGAAAAATTCCTGTGGATGTAAATAAGGATGGTATTGACCTGATGGCTTTCAGCGGACATAAAATGTATGGACCAAAAGGTGTGGGTGCCATATATGTTCGTCGTAAAAATCCAAGAGTAAAAGTTACTGCTCAAATGGACGGTGGCGGACATGAAAGAGGAATGCGCAGTGGTACATTAAATGTTCCCGGTATTGTAGGATTAGGTAAGGCCTGTGAGTTGTGTATGCTGGATATGGAAGCAGATACCAAGCGTATCAGTGCCATGAGAGATAAATTAGAAAATGCTTTATTGAAACTGGAAGAAGCTTATGTGAACGGAAGTAAAGAACACCGTTTACCGCATGTAAGCAATATTTCTTTCAAATATGTGGAAGGTGAAGGATTGATGATGGGCTTTAATAAGAACATTGCTGTAAGTTCAGGTTCGGCCTGTACTTCTGCATCATTGGAGCCATCATATGTATTGAAGGCTTTAGGTTTGGGTGATGATTTAGCTCATAGCTCATTACGTTTTGGTTTAGGACGTTTTACAACAGAAGACCAGATTGATTACACGATTGAGCAGGTAAGCAACACAGTACTAAAGCTGCGTGAAATGAGTCCGCTTTGGGAAATGTTTAAAGAAGGAATTGACCTTAACAGTATTGAATGGGCACATCATTAATTATTTTGAATGTTGAATTTTAAATGTTGATTATCCTCATTTAAAAATTCATTCAAAATTTATCATTTAAAATTTAAAATAAATAAACATGGCATATTCAGAAAAAGTGATTGATCACTATCAAAATCCAAAAAACGTAGGTACGCTTGATAAAAGCAAATCAAATGTTGGTACCGGCTTAGTTGGTGCCCCTGAATGCGGTGACGTTATGCGCCTTCAAATTGAAGTGGATGATGCTACTGGTTTAATTAAAGATGCCAGGTTCAAAACATTTGGTTGCGGCAGCGCTATAGCTTCTTCGTCTTTAGCTACAGAATGGTTAAAAGGAAAAACAGTGGATGAAGCATTAACAATTGACAACATGACTATCGTGGAAGAATTAAATCTTCCTCCTGTAAAAATCCACTGCTCTGTTTTGGCAGAAGATGCCATTAAAGCTGCTATCAACGACTACCGTGTAAAAAACGGTATGGAAGCATTGAAATTAGACGATAAAGTAGTTCACTAAAAAAGCTGCGGGCCAAAAGCTATGAACTGCGGGCTATTTATTTTCCCGTAACTCACAGCTAAATACTCGCCACTATATTACTATGAGTGCAGTTGAAATGGCCAATGCCATTTATGTTAGCGATAAAGCGAAAGAAAAAGTAAGCAAACTGATGACGGATGCAGGTATCGGTGCAGACCCTTCTTATTTCCTGCGTGTATCTGTTGTTGGTGGCGGATGTTCAGGTTTGAGTTATAAGCTGGACTTTGATAACGAATCCAAACCTATGGACCAGGTTTTTGAAGACAATGGGGTAAAGGTGGTAACAGATTTAAAAAGTTTTTTATATCTCGTTAATACTACACTTGACTTTAGTGATGGGCTAAATGGGAAAGGGTTTTATTTTACCAATCCTAATGCCAGCAGAACTTGTGGATGTGGTGATAGTTTTTCTGTTTAAAATTAAACAATGCTAAAAAAATAACCCTGCTTTTGGCGGGGTTATTTTTTGCAGTTAGTTTTGGGTACGTTCTTTTGTTTTGCGATCTCAGCATTTGCCCGTTTTTTCCGGGATTGCCACATCAAAAACAATGGTTAGTTTGGTAAGCGGCCTGAAAAGGGGTCATAAGCAGTTGGCAAAATATATTGACAAAAAGCTATTAGAAAACGCTGCACCATTCTTTTCTTTTTTAAAATAATCCCAAAATCGCAAGTTTCTATTCCTACTTTACATCAATTCCCATTCACTTGGTTAAATTTGCCGATATGTGGTCTATCTGTAAAAAAGAACTCCGCCAATTTTTTAGCAGTCTAACCGGTTACATAGCCATCATTATTTTCCTTTTGTTAAACGGATTATTTCTTTTCGTTTTCAATAAATCAAACATCCTGGATGATGGTTATGCCAGTATGGACCGTTTTTTTGAACTGGCTCCCTGGATTTTGTTGTTACTGGTGCCTGCAGTTACTATGCGATTAGTGGCAGATGAAGTAAAATCTGGTACCATCGAGTTATTACAAACACGTCCGCTGAGCAATTGGCAGATAATAACCGGTAAATTCTTTGCCGCCTTAACTGTAGTGGTAATTGCTGTATTGCCAACAATTATATATGTTCTTTCCTTAAATGGACTGGCCGCTACAGGAACCAGCCTGGATGCAGGCGGAATCATGGGTTCTTACATCGGTTTATTTTTTCTTTGTGCAGCCTTTACCGCTGTTGGACTTTGTTGCAGCAGTTTCACCAACAATGCAGTCGTTGCTTTTTTATTAAGTGGTTTTGTTTGTTTTGTATTGTATTTTGGATTTAGCTCTCTTAGCCAGCTATCTCAATTAAAATCAGGCGCTGATTATTACATTGAAAAGATAGGGATTGATTTTCATTACCGCAGTGTTTCAAGAGGTGTTATTGACAGCAGGGATGTGGTTTATTTTATATCTGCTGTCTTTTTGTTTTTGATCATTACACAAAAAAGACTGGCAAAAAAATATTAACCACACTGATCCATGAAGAAAATGGCTTCTTTTTTACTGAACACAAAATATGGCTGGTTTTTTTCCCTGCTGATATTATTGTTGTTAAATATTTCAGCTTCATATTTCAGATTCCGGATTGATCTGACAGCAGAAAAAAGATTTTCCCTTTCTTCCCCTACTAAAAAATTATTACAAAAAATCGATACCACTATTTCAGTAGATATTTTACTTAATGGGGAGTTGCCAGCCGATTTCAGAAAACTGGAAAACAGTACCAGGGATCTTTTGAATGAAATGAAAGAATATGCCGGGAAAAAATTAATATTTCGTTTTATATATCCACAATCGATTCAGCAAGACTCTGCTTATCTGAGCATGCTTGCCTCCTTTGATTTAATACCCACTTCCCGCGAAGCACAAACAAAAAAAGGAGAAGAAAAAGTAATGCTATTTCCTTTTGCCATTGTAAACAGGGGCGAAAGAAAAATTGGAATAGATTTATTAAAAGGCAAAATTGAATATGATATTGATGCCATTAACGGCACCCGCCGCATTAATGAAGCCAAAACGATTAATGCTGCTGAAACTTTACTGGAATACAAAATTGCTGATGCCATCGATAAAATTCAGCAGGAGAATAAACCCAGAGTTGCCTATATAGTTGGCAACGGTGAACCAACAGGTCCCGAAGTATATAACCTGGGGCAAAATCTCACCAAAAATTATAACTGGGGTATATTGGATCTTTCTAAAGTTGCCTATATACCATCGCTTGTAGATGCAATACTTATAGTAAAACCAACGTTGAAATTCGAAGACTCCACCAAACAAAAAATTGATCAGTATATCATGCAGGGTGGAAAAGTTTTGTGGTTCCTGGATAACCTGGATGCCAATAAAGACAGCCTGGCCCGTTTAACAAATACCGTAGCCTTTGATATTGGATTAAACCTTGATGACCAGTTATTTAAATATGGGGTTCGCATTAACCGTGATCTTGTTCAGGATCTTCAATGCGATATGGTGCCAATTGTTATTGGAATGACAGGCGGACAACCGCAAATACAACCTGTTCCTTTTAATTACTATCCTTTGCTTACCCCTTCAAACAGCCATGCGATTACCCGTAATATGGAACCCGTATTAAGTCAGTACGCCAACTCCATTGATACTGTAAAAGCAGAAGGTATTAATAAAACTGTATTACTTTCTACCAGCGAAAATTCAAAATTTGTAAGTACTCCTGCTATTATAAGTTTACAGGAACTTAAGACAATTGAAGAGCCTAAATTATATACAAAGAAATTTTTACCGGTTGCTTATTTACTTAGCGGGAAATTCAATTCCAGTTATGCCCATCGTACCACAGAAGAACAAAAAAATAAATTTCAGCAGCAATACGGTTCGTTTAAAACACAAACTGCAGAAGAAAATAAAATGATCGTGGTAAGCGATGGAGATATTGTTTTAAATAAACTTCCCAACCAGCAGGAGGCACCACCTCCAATGGGGTTAAGTAATAGCGGGGAACAGCTGTATGCAAATAATATTTTTTTACAAAACACACTGGAATTTTTAGTTAACCCGTCTGGTATTATTGAAACCCGTAATAAGGACATTACCTTGCGGCTCTTGAATACAGCAAAAGTGGAAGAACAAAGAACGATGTGGCAATTTATCAATATTGCTGCACCAATAATACTGGTAATATTGATTGGCTTTATTTTTCAGCAACTTCGTAAAAAGAAATACAGTTAAATAATAACAGGTAATGACTCCCCAGCAATGGACATATCTCATCTTCGGTATCGTTTTATTACTTGCCATTATACTTGATCTTGGCTTGCTTAGTAAAAAAGGTTCATCAATTTCAATAAAGAAAGCCTTATACCAAACCCTGTTCTGGGTTGTGCTGGCTTTTGGTTTTTTTGCATTTATATGGTTTGAATACGGACAAAAACCTGCTGTTGAATATCTCAGTGCCTATTTAATGGAGTGGAGCCTGAGTATTGATAATATTTTTGTTTTCATACTTATTTTTAACTTTTTTTCAGTTAAAGAAAAGTTTGTGGGTCGTGTTTTACTGATTGGCATTTTAATGGCTATCGTTTTCCGGATTATTTTCATTACAGTAGGTGTTGAATTAGTAGAAAGAATCCATTGGCTCATCTATGTATTTGGTGCTTTTTTAATATACACCGGATATCATTTGTTTTTTGTAGAACAGGAAGAAGAGTTTGATCCAAGGGAAAATAAAGTATATAAATTATTGCAGCGTATCCTTCCTGTAACGCATGATGATGGCAATGGAAAATATACCATTATCCAAAATGGAAAAAAATATTATACCACCATTTTTGTAGTAGTGGTTATACTGGCTACAACTGATATTGTTTTTGCCGTTGATTCGATACCGGCTGTTTTTGGTATTTCAAAAGACAGGCTTGTTATTTACACCTCCAATATTTTTGCGGTACTGGGATTGCGTTCCCTGTATTTTATGCTGCGGGGGGCAGTAAGCAAATTTGATTACCTGCAACAGGGTATTGCCATTGTACTGGCATTTATTGGCCTTAAGATGATTGCGGAAGGTATCCCTTTCTATATGAAATTGATGGGTTACGCTGAGGAAGCGGCAGGGTTCAATTTTCATATCCCAACCTGGTTATCGTTGCTGGTTATTGTTATTTGTATTGGGGGATCAATTCTTTATTCCCTCTATCATAAAAAACAAAACCTGCCACCGGATAGAAAGGAATAAAAGATTTATCCCGGATTCGGCCGGAATTGTAATTTTAGTTATTAATAAATAATGGCTTCTTATAACATATCAGCACTAAACAATATCGTCAGCGGCCGGTTAATCCTTCAGGCAGATGACAGCCTGATAGAACATTTGCAAATCGACAGCCGGAAAATAACGCATCCTGCCAATTCTCTTTTTTTTGCTTTGCCTTCTGGTAACAGAAACGGGCACAACTATATTGATGAAGTTTACAGGAAAGGAGTAAAGAATTTTGTGATTAGCATGCAAATAGATTTTTCATCTTTCCCGGATGGAAATTTTATTATAGTGGAAAATACTTTAACTGCATTACAGCAAATAGCTGCACATCACCGGAGGCAATTTAATTTACCTGTTATTGGTATAACAGGTAGTAATGGAAAAACCATCGTTAAAGAATGGTTGAATCAATTACTGGAAGATAAGTTCAATATTGTTCGCAGTCCTAAAAGCTATAATTCTCAAATAGGGGTTCCGTTGTCTGTTTGGCAAATACATGAAGGACATGAGCTGGGAATATTTGAAGCAGGTATTTCTCAGCCGGGCGAAATGAAAAACCTGGCCCGCATTATTAACCCCACTATTGGCGTATTTACAAATATTGGTGAAGCACACCAGGAAGGATTTAAAAGTGCAGAAGAAAAAGCCAGGGAAAAAATACTGTTGTTTGAACATGCGGGTAAGATCATTTATTGCAGCGACTATGATGTTATCACGAAAGCAATTATAAATTGTGCGGCAAAAATTGTTAACTGGAGCAGAAAAAAAGAAGCGATTCTGCACATTACCAGCGTAGTTAAAACAAATAATGAAACAACCATTTCAGCATTTTACCAGGGAAAAGATTTAGATATCTCCATCTCTTTTACTGATGACGCCTCTGTTGAAAATGCTATTACCTGCTGGTGCGTATTACTTCAGCTTGGTTTAGAGCATTCTTTCATAAAAAATAAAATGATGCAGCTAAAGCCAATTGGCATGCGGCTAGAAATGAAGAAAGCGATTAATAACTGTACCCTCATCAATGACAGTTACAGTGCTGATTTAAGTTCACTTCAAATTGCGCTGAATTTTTTAACCCAGCAAAAACAGCATACCAAAAGAACCGTAATTCTCACAGATTTTTTACAAAGTGGAAAAAAGGATAAGGAATTGTACAGCAATATTGCTTTTGAACTGCATCGCAATAATGTAACCCGTATCATCGGTATTGGTGAAAAAATAAAACAACTCCCCCACTACTTTACATTAAAAGAAAAAGAGAAAACTACGGCTTTATTTTTTTCAACTGCAGATGAATTTATCCGGGAATTCAATAAGATCGGTTTTTCAGACGAAGCTATTTTATTAAAAGGCGCCCGGGCATTTGAGCTGGAAAAGATAGGTCAGTTACTGGAACAAAAAACACATCAAACCATACTGGAGATCAACCTGAATGCTGTAACCCATAATCTTAAAGAATTCAGAAAGGTTATTAATTCTTCTACCAAAATTATGGCGATGGTAAAAGCTTTTTCGTATGGAAGCGGAAGTTATGAAATTGCCAGTCTTCTGCAGTTTAATAAAGTAGATTACCTGGCTGTTGCTTTTGCGGATGAGGGAATTGAATTGCGTAAAGCAGGTATTACTTTACCCATTATGGTAATGAACGCAGAAGAGGAAACTTTTGCTGCATTAACTGAATATGATCTTGAGCCAGAGATATACTCCTTCAACATCCTGCATTCCTTTGCTGATTTTTTGCATAGGGAAGGTTTACAATCCTACCCCATTCATATTAAAGCAGACACCGGTATGCACAGGCTTGGTTTTATGAAGGATGAGATACCTGAATTATGCCATTACCTGAAACACAGTTCTTATTTTAAAATTGAAACTGTTTTCAGCCACCTGGCTGCCAGTGAAGATCCTGCACATGATGATTTTACTTTATCCCAGTACGATGAATTCTGTACCATTGCTAAACAGATCGAAAATAATATCGGGTATTCCGTTATTAAACATATCGATAATTCAGCAGGCATACTCCGTCATCCGCACTTACAAATGAATATGGTACGACTGGGCATTGGCTTATATGGTATTAACAGCAGCCATTCACCATTGCTCAAGCTTCAGGAAGTTTCTTCTCTTAAAACAACCATTGCCCAAATTAAAAATATTAAAGCAGGTGAAACAGTGGGATATGGACGCAGGGGAAAAATAGACAAACCATCTGTTATCGCTACCGTACGTATTGGTTATGCGGATGGTTATTCAAGAAAGCTTGGAAACGGGAAAGGTTTTATGCTGGTAAATGGGAAACTGGCACCTGTAATTGGTAATATCTGCATGGATATGACGATGCTGGATATTACCGGTATTGAAAATGTGAATGAAGGCGATGAGGTGATTGTTTTTGGTAATACTTTATCTGTAACAGAAGTGGCTAAGGCAGCAGAAACAATTCCATACGAAATAATGACCGGCATAAGCCAGCGGGTAAAAAGAGTTTATTTTGAAGAATGATGAAGAAGCTGCAAGCCACAAGCTGTCAGCGACAAGCTTTTTTAAACCTTAAAATAAATTTTATGAGAAATTTTAAAGAGCTCCGCATCTGGCAAAAAGGATTTGATATTGCAGTAAAATCAATCCTGCTAACAAAAAACTTTCCTTTAGAAGAAAAATATGGAATTTGTTCTCAAATAACCAGGGCAGCCATATCCATACCATCAAATATTGCTGAAGGAAGCAGCAGAAAAAGTGAGAAAGAATACAACCGCTTTACAGAAATTTCCCTCGGTTCATCATTTGAACTGGAAACCCAATTACTTATTTCGAAAGAAGTGCATTATGGCAATTCCATGCTCATTGAAGAATTATTAACTGAAGTTACTGAAGAGCAAAAAATGATTTCGGCATTCATGAATAAACTGAATCATTAAAATTTAACTAAAGCCTGAAGCTTAAAGCTAATAGCCTGAAGCCAATAGCTTCCCTTCCCCTATCTTTGCCAATCTAAATTTTAAGAACAGTGAAGCTCCGCCATCTTGTACTATTTATTGCACTTATTGTTTTGGGTGATCAGGCCCTGAAATTTTGGGTTAAAACTCATTTTTATTATGGTGAAGAAAGAAAAATATTAGGGAATTGGTTTCGTATTTATTTTATTGAAAACGAAGGCATGGCCTATGGATGGAAATTTGGTGGCAACTGGGGCAAGATGGCTTTAACCATTTTCAGGTTGGGTGCCGTTATTTTTGGTACATGGTATTTAGGAAACATTATTAAAAAAGGATACCACAAAGGGTTTATTATCTGTGCTGGTTTAATTTATGCCGGTGCATTGGGAAATCTTATTGATAGTTTATTTTATGGTTTACTGTTTGATAAGGGTATGTTTATAGATGGTGTAAGTAAAATGCAGATCAATTATGATGGTATAGCCGTTTTTTCGTCTAAAGGTTATACCAGCTTTTTACACGGCAATGTGGTAGATATGCTGTATTTCCCCATCCTCGAAAATAAAACCTTCCCTTCCTGGGTCCCTTTTTGGGGTGGTGAACGGTTTACTTTCTTTTCTGCCATATTCAATATTGCCGATGCTTCTATTTCCATTGGTGTAATAACTTTACTCCTTTTTCAAAAGAAATTATTCAGGCACCACCACCACGAAGAAACCCAAACCGTGGAAACAAGTACTACTGTTACTGACGAGACGCAGGTATCATAAAAAACCGTCCTACTGGAAAGCAGGACGGCCCGTATTACATACGGTTCCCCTGACCACAAAATTCTTATTAGCGGGTAGGGAAATATCAAACTTTTTTTCAGATGTGAATTACCAGGCGGGCAGGTTATAAAAAAATACTTTAACTTTTATTGCATTAAAGATACTTCCAGGAAACGATTTAAAATAGCTGTTTACTACTGCGTAATCAACCTGCCTGAAAAGGTAAGTTTACTAGCAAAAATCTCCTTTAAATAAGCTGATAATAAAAAAAGAAAGTTAATAGGCATATAATTTTTTGCACTTGTTCATAAGAAAAATAAAAATCCGGCGTTTAACTATAATAGTCGGCCCGGTTTAAGAGTATATTGACATAAATTATCCCGGTTTTTAAATGAATGAATCCAAACCCCAGTAATGAAAAGAGCAATAATACCCCCAACCTTATTAACTGTTTCCCATACAGTTCCATTAAAAATTATAGCCACAAAATCTACGGCAACGGTTATCAGGGAAAATGAAACAGCCTTTTGGTCCGTTACTAAAATAGTTTCCATCAATAATGCTACTAAAGAAATAAAAATGAATTTACCGGATACCATTCTATCTACAGAGCCGGACTGGTATTCTCATTACGAATAAGTTTCAATCCACATGGTTTATATTAAAAGGGCTGGTCAACTGTACCAGCCTTCTTATTTATTTACCCAAAGTAAACTACCATCCCCATAACTTAAAAAACGAAAATTGTTTTCAAGGGCATACGAATAAATTTTTCTCCAGTCATCCCCTGTCAACGCAGCAACCAGCAAAAGTAAAGTGGAGCCAGGCTGATGAAAATTGGTAATGATAGCATCTGCAATCATAGCCTTATAGCCAGGTGCAATTAATAATTGAGTCGGAATAATGATCCGGTTCATATCTCTTGTGCTCATCCATGAAAGTAATGCCTGCAACGCCTGTTTTGCATCAATGGTTTTCTCAGCAAGTTCATACGCATCCCATTGCTTAATTTCAAGAGCATCCAAACTTATTAAAGGATCAAAATATATTTTTACTCCCATCCAGTATAAAGTTTCTATGGTACGAAGGGATGTTGTACCAACTGGTATTATTTCCCGGGAGAGGTGTTTAAGAATGTTTTCTATAGTTACGCAGCTAACATCAATCCATTCGCTGTGCATTTCATGATCCTCCATCTTGTCACTCTTAACAGGTTTAAAGGTTCCCGCCCCTACATGCAGGGTTACATACTCCTGAAGTATTTCTTTTTCATTTAATAACTGAATCACATTGCTGGTAAAATGTAAACCGGCTGTAGGAGCAGCTACAGAACCTTCATTTTTTGCATAAATAGTTTGATAACGTTCATAATCACTTTGCTCCGCCTGCCGGTTTAGGTAAGGAGGGATTGGTAACAATCCGGCTGCATGCAATACTTCCACAAAACTTAAATCAGGTGAATGCCATGTAAGTTCCACCACATATGAATCATTTAACTGCTCTATCTTTTCTGCAAAAAGTTGAATGATTTCATCCCCATTGTTTATTCTTTTTTCCAGTAACCCGTTTTTCCATTTAGAGGCGCCTCCAACCAAACATTTCCATCTTGCTTTTCCCTGTTGCATCAGTGCCTGTGCAATATCAACATCATCAAAAGGTTCAAGACAAAATATTTCAATAGTGCCACCCGTTGGTTTTTGAAACAGCAGTCTTGCCTCCACTACTTTTGTATTATTGAAAACCAGCAGCGAATCAGCAGGTATATGTTTAGCAATATTTTTATAAACATCCTCGCTTATAACACCATTCTTATACAACAATAATTTTGATTCATCCCGTTGCGGTAAAGGGTACTTTGCAATCTGCTCATCAGGAAGATGGTAAGTAAAATCTTTAATAGAAATATCCTTGGGATGATTCATGGTGCGAATGTCGGGTATAATTTTATAAATTATGGTAACAGGTAAATACAGATTTTGTTCTCAAAAGATTTTAAATGTATTAATGAAATGATCTTTTGAAAACAAAAAGAGTCAGGGGTTTATTTCTTTTCAGGTAAGATAGCTAAACCTAATAACATCCCTAATAAAGCACCATAGCCTGTACTTCTCCAGGGATGGCTCCAGATGGCACAACCATTAATACACCCCACTTTGTTGTAATAAATATATCCTGCCACAGCTCCCAGTAGAGTAAGTAAGGAAACAATAATTAATTTATTTTTTGCCATAAAGTACAAAGATAAAAAGAAAGCTGCCAGCGCAATACACCAGCAGCTTATCGGTCATCAATCAGCAATTATTATAACATAGAGACCGGCTCTCTGTATTCCGTTAACGGGAACAGGCCGGATATTTTTAAGCCCTTAAAACCAGGAGCCACATTTATTAAACTGTGGAATCCTCTCGACTTTAGTATCGAAATAAAAATCACACTCCTGTAACCACTCAGGCAGTGTATGTAATATGTCTTGTTAGGATCTAATTTCTCCATTGAATCATTAATAAAATCCAGCGGCATATTTTCAAAACCTATTACATGTTCACTGTTATATTCGCTTTGCCTGCGAACATCCAGCACTTTGATGGTGGTATCTTTTTTAAGTATTGTGTTCAATTCTTCTGCAGAGATATTTTGTATACTGTCAAATGGCAATCCTTCTTTTTGCCAGATTTCAAAACCACCGTTCAGATAACCTATACAAGTATCATAACCAACTCTCGATAATCTCGTAATCGTCTCTTCTTCTTTTCCGGGTTCTGCAATAATTAAAATAGGATGTTTTAAATCCGGAATCAATGATCCAACCCAGGGTGCAAAACTTCCCTTTAAACCAATATTAATAGAATTGGGAATAAACCCTTTTACAAATTCATCAGGATTACGGGTATCCAGCAATAAAGCTTCCGTTTCATTGGCAACCGCTTCAAATTCTTTAGCACTTAACGCATTCATACCACGGTTCAATACTTCATTAAAGCTTTCGTACCCCAGTTTATTGAGTTGTACATTTTTAGGAAAATATTGTGGCGGAGTTGCTAATCCTTCCAGTACTTCTTTAACAAACTCATCTTTGCTCATATCCTTACGCAAAGCATAATTGAATTGTTTTTGATGACCAAGTGTATCAATCGTTTCATTACTCATTTTTTTTCCACAGGCAGAACCTGCCCCATGCCCGGGATACACAATTACATCATCAGGTAAAGGCATTATTTTATTTCGGAGTGAGTCAAATAAATACCCCGCCAATACTTCCTGAGTTATATTTCCTTTTTGAGCCAGATCCGGCCGGCCAACATCTCCAATGAACAGCGTATCGCCGGTAAATACTGCTACAGGCTTTCCAGCTTCATCTTTTAATAAATAACTGGAAGATTCTAATGTGTGTCCTGGTGTGTGCAGTAACTGAATGGTTACTTTCCCAATATTAAATTCTTCCTTATCCTGTGCCACATGTGCACTAAAGGCAGGCAAAGCGGTAGGGCCATAAACAATTTTTGCACCAGTAGTTTTTGATAAATCTAAATGGCCACTTACAAAGTCGGCATGAAAATGTGTTTCAAAAACATATTTGATCGTTGCACCGTTTTGTTGTGCTTTTTGCAAATAAGGTTTTATTTCCCGCAATGGATCAATAATAGCAGCTTCATTTTCACTCTGGATATAATATGCGCCATGGGCGAGGCAGCCGGTATAGATTTGCTCCACTTTCATAAATGAATAATTTGACACAAAAATGCCCGTATTTTAAGACGCAGCCTATGACTTTTGTCACACAAAACGGTGTATAGAATTGATTTTTAACAGAACAAAAACATTGTTAGTTGGTAATAGTTATTTCGATTAACCAATTACCTTTTTCATTGATACCAAAACACATCGTATCAACATGCTTTATTAATGTACCCTGGGTTTCAAATGACAAGATGGCCTTATAGGGAAATTTTACACCTGTTAAACCGAATTTGTTCATCGTTCTGTTAGTGCTTCCATACTCCGATTTTTGCAAATATTGCCCTGCCAGGTTTTCTACACTAATAAGTTTTGACTTAGTTGTATATCCCAACGCTGCAGCCCCATCCTGTACTGTTTCAACGGATATGGTTATTTGTGAACCTATACTATCCTGTTTTGAGATTTTTACTTTCGCAATATTGGCGGATGTTGATTGAATATTATAAGGCAGGGTCTCGCCAATGTATTTTCCTTTTTTCCAAAAACCCTTCAAAACGATTGTACCGTTTTTTTTAGTTGTATCTGCTTTATTCAAAGTACCTTCTCCATCGTACAATCCATCTTTCCAGCTACCATCGTACCAGTCACCATTTTTCCACGTATATTTTCCTTTTCCATCGGGAAATCCTTTTTTAAAATCTCCTGCATAATGATCGATACCCTGTGCTGTGCCATAACCGTGTGCTTTCCCTTTTTTACAATCACCAAAATATTTTCCTTTTAATGCCGGTACCGTTACCACACATATTTGAGAATATAAAAACTGTGTTATAGCAAGATTAAAAAAAAATAATAAAAGCAGTCTCTTCATATAATTCATTTTTTACACATTTCAATTTACTCAACTTAAAATGAACCAAAGCAAATAAGCCTGTTAATCTTTCCGCAATAATCCCGGCAACAACAGGATGGCAAAACAGGCAACTATAAAGTAGCAGCAGCATTCAGTTAAGTATTTTATTCAGTAAAAGTTCACGCCTGTTTATAGTAAAAAGAAATCCCTCCATACCTGGAGGGATTCTTTACAACTAAAAACACTATTCTTCAACAAATATTAATCAGGTTTTTTCCCATCTAAAAAAGTATTGACGGTACTGATTTCAGTTTTATTATTTTCATCAGTCTTAACTGTGTAGTTACTGTAAAAATTTTCCACTGTATTAATAGTATTGTACAGTTCCATGTTGCGGCGGAGATAGGCCGGCACATTGTCAAATTCATTATTGGCATCGGCAGCATTAATATTGAACGACAGGTTACGTAACTTCTGTAAACGTTCAGCTGCTTTCTTCCTTTGCTCTTCTGCCTCATCCGTTATTACCGGAGGCTCTTCCGAAGAACTCAATTGAATTGTTTGACGGGCCATAGGCTCCTCCGCCGCTTGTGGATTTGTTTTAATAACCAGCTGCATGTCAACAGGCGCTTCCTCCTCTTGATTGACAATGTGCAGCTTAAATGGTTGTGGTTCTACAGGATCTTGCGCATTGGATTTACCTTCCTCAGTTTTTTCTTCAGCATAGATATTTGATGGCCTTGCCAGGTATCCTCCGCTGATTACTTTTACTGAAGGCTCTTCCGTTATTTTTATCTCTTTATTATTAGCTGGTTCTTCTTTCTTAAAAGCAGTAATATTTTCAACAGGGCTCAACTCAAAATGAATAATTTCATTTTTTTCTTCTGTTTTTGATTCAGGAACAACAGGCACCTCATCAACTACAGGCATAAATTGTATGACCGGAGTTTGCGTTTGCATTTCCACCAATTGAGGCAATAATGTTTCTGATAGTTCTTGTTGCACAGAACTGGCTGAAACCTCAACTTTGGGTTCTTCAGTTTTTGCAATTGGAACTTCTTGTTTTACTATAGTTGATGAAGTCTCCATTTTGGGTTCTTCAAATAACATTGGCTGATGGTGAAAGATCTCTTTTTCTTTTGCTACCGGTGCACCCAGTGTCATCACTATTTTTTCTTCCTTCTTTTCTGCTGTTTTTACCTTTTCAGTTTTATTAAAAGGATCTTTATGATTAAAGCCTGTTGCAATTAATGTAATACCTAACTGGTCACCAAGCGTATTATCATAACCCATACCCAGTATCACATCGGTATCATCACCCGCCTGGCTGAGTAAATAATTCTGAATGATCTCCACTTCATCCATGGTAAACTCATGTTCCCCTTCGCAGGAATTGATATTGATCAATATCCATTTGGCCCCTTTAATATCATTATCGTTGAGCAATGGTGAATTGAGTGCCTGCTCAATGGCAAGTTGTGCACGGTTTTCTCCGCTGGCGGCAGCATTACCTAAAATAGCCACACCGCCATTCTTCATCACCGTACATACATCCGCAAAGTCAACATTAATCTGACCGGTGGAGTTAATTACATCGGTAATACATTTTGCAGCCGTTGCCAGTACATCATCTGCTTTGGCAAATGCCTCTTTCATTTTTAAATTACCAAACTGGTGACGCAGTTTGTCATTACTGATTACAAGAAGAGTATCTACATAACCTTTGAGACTGTTGATTCCATCCTGTGCCTGCTGTAATCTTCTTTTGCCTTCGTAACCAAAAGGTGTGGTAACAATACCAACAGTAAGAATACCTAAGTCCTTACAAATTTTTGCAATGATAGGCGCCCCACCTGTACCGGTACCTCCACCCATACCGGCAGTGATAAACGCCATCTTGGTATTTACTTCCAGTATGCGTTTTATTTCTTCTAAACTTTCTTCTGTTGCCTGGCGGCCAATATCCGGGTTGGCACCGGCGCCAAGACCTTGTGTTAAATGTGGCCCGAGCTGAATTTTATTGGGTACTTTACTCAGCGCAATGGCCTGTGCGTCGGTATTGCAAATGATAAAGTTCACCCCTTCGATACTCTGGCTGAACATGTGATTTACAGCATTGCTCCCCCCTCCGCCAACTCCTATCACTTTAATGATGGAGGATTTCTCTTTTGGCAAATCAAAATGTATCATAGTTTTAAAGTTGGCCTCATCCCGGCCTTCCCCAAAGGGGAAGGAGAAATGAGAGATTAATAAATTTAAATGGGTTAGAATTTTAAAAGAACTTCATTAGCCTCCCCTTTGGGGAGGTTGGTGGGGCTGCTATTGCATTCTTGTATCTTCTTCTTCCTTGAACAGATCAATAAGCCCGTCTTTAATGGAATCCATAAATCCTTTTAAGCTTTTCCTTTTCTTAACTTTTATTGTGCTTATTCCTTCTTCATTTGTTATTTCTACCACTGATTCTTCTTCCTTCACATCCTGTAATGGTTTGGCATCGCCATTCAATTTATTATTTGTGTTTTCATACACATTGTATCCTTTCAGTATTAAACCAATACAGGTAGAGTACATTGGTTTTGCCAGTTCCTCAATATGCCCGGCTGCCAGGTGCTCATTAGGAAAACCAATTCTTGCATTTAATCCTGTAACATATTCGGTAAGCTGAATTAAATGTTTCAGTTGAGAGCCGCCACCAGTTAATACGATCCCACCATTGAGCATGCGGTTATCCAAACCAACCTGCTTTAAATGATAGGTAACAAAATCCATGATCTCACTCATGCGGGCCTGTATAATGTTTGCAAGATTTTTTACACTGATTTCTTTTGGCGCCATACCACGGATACCGGGAATGGTAATAAAGGCATTGCTTTTTGCTTCATCGCTCAAGGCGCTGCCAAACTGAACTTTCATTTGTTCTGCCTGCGTTTTTAAAACACCTAATCCTGTTTTTATATCGTTGGTAATATTTTCACCACCAAAAGGAATTACTGCTGTATGTTTCAGTATCCCTTCATAAAAAACAGCCAGGTCAGTTGTACCACCACCAATATCTACAATGGCAACACCGGCTTCTAAATCATGTTCGCACATAACAGCTGCTGCAGAAGCTAATGGTTGCAGTACCAAATCTTTTGTATTCAGTCCGCTTTTCTCTACCGCACGGTTAATATTGCGGATAGCATTTTTGTCACCGGTGATAATGTGAAAGTTGGCACCAACCTTTACTCCACTGTATC
Organism: Sphingobacteriales bacterium; assembly: GCA_016185185.1. Lineage (GTDB taxonomy): Bacteria > Bacteroidota > Bacteroidia > Chitinophagales > Chitinophagaceae > AWTP1-9. The sequence continues at coordinate 19,930 of JACPOD010000103.1, forward strand.
CAATGGGGTTGGGAATATTTTGAAAATTGTCAACAGTAAACTCCTGCGGAATCACATCAATGATCTGGTCGCCTGCAGGAATATATGTTTTATACTGATCGCTTACCAGCTGATCAATTTCCTTTTGCGAAATTTCATCATCGGTAACCTGGCGAACAATATCGCCACGTGTTTGCAAGCTTTTAATATGATGACCTGCAATACCTACATACACTTCGTTGATCTCTAAATTAGGATTGGAAGCATAACAGTTTTCCAAAGCTGTTTGAATAGCCTTAATAGTTTGATCAATGTTTAAAACCATACCGTGTTGTACACCGTTGGAGTTAGCACGACCAAAACCGAGAATTTCGAGTTTACCATACTCGTTCTTGCGTCCGGCAATGGCAGCTATTTTAGTGGTGCCAATGTCGAGGCCGACAATGATGGGTTGTTCGTAGTTCATAGTTGTATTTTGTTTTTAGTTGTTTGCGTTTTAGTTACTGGTTACTTGTTGTTAGTTGTTGGTTGCTGGTTGTTTTTGTTTACCAGCTTTTGTTTTTCATAGCATCGTTCCTTGTGTCACTCACTTCATCGTTCTTTAATACTGTTCATCCGTTCATCTATGCTGTCACACTGAGCTTGTCGAAGTGTTGTTCGGCATTAGTACAATTGCTCACCAAGGCTTCGACAAGCTCAGCCTGACAAAAATCATCAACTCTTCTTCGTCATCACTGCTTTTGGTTTTGGTTTTTCAACTGGGTTGGATTTGGAAGGGGTTGGATTTTGGTTTTTCGTAAGATTGGGTTTCACACTTGATGGTGTGCTCTTAGGTTGTTGTGGGTTCGGTGGTAAATCAAAGGGTTCTGAAATGGTTTTTATTCCAGGCTGGGTGGCATCCTGGTCTGCATTTTCATTGGTTGATTTTAAAACGGGAGTTACAGAGGGTTTGGATATTGCAACGGCCAATGTGGTATCGTTCATGGTTTTCCGGTTGCTTTCCATCATTTGCTTTACTAAAGATTTTATTTGTGCAGAGTCTAATTTTGCTGTTCCGGCAAATCCCTTCTTTGTAGCCACCACCTGGTTGTTGTACTGTACATCAATAATGGAATACTTGTTCCACCCCAGCTGATTGGATACCTGCTGGTAAAAAACATAGAGCTGGTGAAATTTTCTTTCTACATCAGTAGCATCGCCAAAACGAATAATATGATCACCCAGTTTGGGAATCATTTCCAGTTGCCTGTCGTTTGTAATATCAACCTGTTCAATCTGTGCCATCCAAAAGGCATCGTGCAAAATATAGTCAGATACATCTTTTACCTGTTGCAAAAAAGTACTGTCTGTCCTATTGAGTTGTTCTGCATCAACAGGGAAAGAGGTAAACATGGGTACTCTTGCTGAAAAATTTTCACTTAGCGGAAGCCTCTCCCCTTCTTTATCGATATAAAAAGATTTACCACTGGCTGTAAATATTCTTGCTACTGGTTCTTTTTCTTCCACCTTAACCTGCATTACCATGTTATTATCGAAAAACAGTTCAGCATTTTTTATCCATATATTTTTCTCCAGTACCTCCTCCATTTTTTCCAGGTCAAAATCAGGAATATGTTTTCCAATCAATTCTCTTGAACCATTAGCAGTAAGAATGTTATTAATATCTTTTTTATCAATAAAGAAATTGTTTGCATTACCGGCAAGCGTAATTTCAACGGCCTTACATCCTTTATTGTCTTTTGAACGAATGGCTGAAACCAGCAACACTACTGTGCCCACTGCAGCCACTATCCAGAAGGATAATTGCATCCAGTATTTCCAGCCACGTTTTTTTGTTTCAGTCATACTTTAATTTTCTAAACAATTTTTTATAGGTTCTATCAATGTATCAATATCTCCTGCTCCTGCCGTTATCAATAATGCTGTTTTATTATTTTTTACCCAATCCAGCACTTCTGATTTATTTAATATTTGTTTGTTTTGGTTTTTCATTCGGTGTAAAATCATCTCGCTGCTCACTCCTTCAATGGGTAATTCTCTTGCCGGGTAAATGGGTAAAAGAATTACTTCATCTGCCAGGTCTAAACTTTCTGCAAACTCATCTGCCAGGTCCCTTGTTCTGGTGAACAGGTGTGGCTGAAAAATCACTGTACATTTTTTATCACTAAACAAACTTTTCGCTCCGCTTATCAATGCCTTCAGCTCTTCGGGATGATGTGCATAATCATCTACATAAACCGGCCCCATCCCCGCCTTCCCCAAAGGGGAAGGAGGTATGATATATTCAAACCTTCTCTTCACTCCACGAAAAGCTCTTACTGCCTCTTTAATCTTATTACTTTCTATTCCCAAATGATGAGCAACAGCAATCGCCACTACCAAATTCTCCACATTGTGCATTCCTCCCATATTTAATTCCACATTGTCCAGCATCCAGTCCTTCATCATCACATCAAACTCATAACTGCCATTCTTCATTCTTATATTCGTTGCATATACATCTGCACTGCTGTTTTGCAAACTGTAAGTAAGATGTGTGGATGCTTTTAATTCTTTACTTCGCTTTAAACCAAACTTACTTATCAGCAATCCATCCTCTTTTATCTTACCCGTAAATTCAATAAATGCTTCTTCCATTGCTTCGGCCGTTCCATATATATCCAAATGATCTGCATCCATGGCAGTTATCACGGCAATATTGGGTGTCAGTCTTAAAAAAGAACGATCGTACTCGTCTGCCTCTGCCACACACACATTTTTTTTACTGCTCCAGAAATTACTATTATAGTTCACCGCAATTCCACCTAAAAATGCATTACAACCATAACCTGTATGACGCAGTATGTGTGCAATCATAGTGGTAATAGTTGTTTTACCATGTGTACCTGCTACGCAAATATTAAAAGAACTATTAGTTACCGCATCCAGCACCTCGCTTCTTTTATACAGCGGGAAATTATTTTGTTTAAAATAAACAAGCTCTGCCTGTTGTTTTGGTATAGCCGGTGTGTACACCACCAACTGAACATTATCCGGAATTGCATTTACGTTTTCATCATAATGTATCTGCATTCCCTGTTTTTCCAACTCTCCGGTTAAAGTGCTTGGTGTTTTATCGTAACCAAACACTTTAGCTCCCTGTTCATTAAAATACCTTGCGAGGGCACTCATGCCAATACCGCCAATACCCACGAAATACACTACAGCAGCATTTCCCTCATCAGAAGATTTTTTTATGTTGTCAATGATCTGTTGTAATGTTTCGTTCATTATTGCTGTATATGCTCTTTATACATTATTTACTGATTAGTTTTAAAACTTCACCTGCCACTCTTATATCTGCGTCTTTTATTGCTAATGCTTTTATATTCTGCTTTAGCTCATCCTGTTTATGTTGATCCTTAATCAATGCCACTACTGTATTCACTAATTTTTCTGCCGCTTCATTATCTTTTATCATTATACCGGCATTTTTCCTAACAAGGTTCATTGCATTTACAGTTTGATGATCTTCCGCAGCAAAAGGAAAGGGCACGAACAAAACGGGCTTTTGCACTACGCAGAGTTCAGCAATGGCCATTGCACCGGCTCTTGAGATCACCATATCTGCTGCTGCATAAGCATTTTCCATCTGGTTAATAAAATCATTCACCCACACATTGGGTAATCCTTTTGCAATTGTTCTGGCCTGTTCAGCATAGGTTTTTCCTGTTTGCCAAATAAGTTGCAAATCATTTTTTGCAAACGCATCAATATGTTTTGCAATAGCTTCATTAATACTTTTTGCACCAAGACTACCACCAACAGCAAACACTGTTTTTTTTGCCGTATCTAATCCAAAGAACTTTATTCCTTCCTCCCTGCTTACAGTTGCTTGTGTAATAGATGAGCGAACGGGATTGCCACTGATAATGATCTTACCAGCAGGAAAAAAATTCTCCATCCCATCTGTTGCCACAAAAATCCTGGTTGCCTTTTTCCCCAATAGAATATTGCTTTTTCCTGCAAAAGAATTGGATTCATGAATGAAAGTTGGGATTCCTTTACTTTGCGCATATCGCAGTACCGGGAAACTTGAATAGCCACCCACACCAATTGCTGCCGTTGGCTTAAAGGCTGTGAAGATTTTTTTTACTTGTAAAAAACTTTTTACCAGTTTAAATGGCAACCCAATATTTTTTATCAAAGAACTCCTGTTAAAACCTGCTATATCCAACCCTTCAATTTTATATCCTGCCTGTGGTACTTTTTCCATTTCCATTTTTCCCCTGGCGCCAACAAATAAAATTTCTGTTTGCGGTTCCATCTTTTTAATCGCATTCGCTATAGCGATTGCCGGGAAAATATGTCCGCCTGTTCCACCGCCTGCAATTATTATCCTGTTACTCATTACGCTTCCACTTTTGCATTTTGTGCTTTACCTTCTAATTGCTCCACGTTTCTTGCCACACTTAATATGATTCCTATTGCCAGGCAGGTAAACAAAAAAGAACTTCCGCCCATACTCACTAATGGCAACGTAACACCTGTTACCGGAAACAGGTTGACATTTACCGCCATATTTGTTAATGCCTGTATCACCAGTGTAAAACTTAAAGCCAACGCAAGAAAAGCTCCAAATGCATAAGGGCATTTACGGAATAACTGGATACTCCTGTACAGAAATATGAGATATATCACCACAATAAATGCGGCACCAAACAAACCATACTCTTCTATTATTATTGCATAAATAAAATCTGAATAAGGATGTGGCAGAAAATTTCTTTGTTCACTGTTGCCCGGTCCTTTACCAAAAGTTCCCCCTTCAGCAATAGCGATCTTTGCCTGTTGTACCTGGTAGGCATCTTCGCCTTTCTTTGCATATCTAAAGTCCTGAACCCTCTTTATCCAGGTTGGGAAACGGCCCACTGAAAGTATGGCCGGTAAATCTTTTGTTTTACCTTCTTCTTTATCATAATAAATTCCGGCAATCATTATTAAAAACAATACTGGTATAAGAGCAATGCCAATTACCATTAGTATATGTTTCATTTGTGCACGGCCTATAAATAATAACAGTAAACTGGTGGCGCCTATTAATAAAGCGGTAGATAAATTAGCCGGCGCAATCAACATACATATTACTGCCACAGGAGTTATTACAGGAATAAATCCTTTTTTAAAATCTTTGATCACATCCTGTTTACGGCTTAATAGTAATGACAGAAACATAAAGAGTGATAACCTGGCCAGGTCGGATGTTTGAAACGTTAAGTTGATAACCGGGAGCCGTATCCAGCGGCTGCCTTCGTTCAGCTTAACACCAAAAAATAACGTGTACAATAAAAGCGGGATAGATAATAAGAATAAAATCTTTGCCACTTTTGCGTATAAAGTGTAATTCACCCGGTGTGCAAAATAAATTACCAAAAAGCCCAATGCGATAAAAGCAAATTGTTTGAATAAATAAATTTCTGTTCTTCCCTTGTATAATTTATATGCCAACGAACCTGTTGCACTGTACACCACCAGCAAACTTGTTAAAGACAGGATAATAACTGCTGCCCAAATGACCTTATCGCCTTTAGTGCGGCGCAAAAGATTATTACTCATTCCACTAAAGGAAGAATAATCAGATGCTGCTATGTCTTTGAATATTTTCATTCCTACTAGAGATCTTTCACTGCATTTTTAAACTGTGTACCACGGTCTTCATAATTTTTAAATAAATCAAAACTGGCGCAGGCCGGGCTCAGCAATACCACATCCCCTTTGTTTGCTAAATGAAACGAAGCCTGTACTGCTTCCTGTGCACTGGCAGTGTTAACAATAACCGAAACTTCTTTTCCAAATGCTTCGTGAATCTTGGTATTGTCAACACCCATGCATACAATCGCTTTTACTTTTTCTTTTACTAACTCCATCAATACAGAATAGTCGTTGCCCTTATCCACACCGCCCAATATCAAAATCACTGGTTTCGACATACTTTCCAATGCATACCAGGTAGAGTTTACGTTGGTAGCCTTGCTGTCGTTGATGTATTCCACACCCCGAACAGTTGCCACAGCCTCCATTCTATGTTCCAGGCTTTCGAACGTGGTAATAGCTTCCCTTATCTTTTCCTTTCGCAATCCTAAAGTGGATGCTGCAATGCCTGCCGCCATAGTATTATACTGGTTATGCTTTCCTTTAATGGCGAAGTCATCCACACTCATAGTGAGCCTGTCGTCGTTAACGGCGACTGTCATTTCATTGTTACGGATGAATGCGCCTTTTGGTACTTCCTGATTCATAGTGAATGGTAATGGGTTAGATGATATATTGAATTTTGTTAAGTTTTGCATGGTTACGGGGTCGTCTTCACAATAAATAAAATAATCTCCCGGCTGTTGATTCATTCCTATCTTAAACTTGGATGCGATATAATTTTCAAATTTGTAATCATACCGGTCCAAATGATCTTCTGTTATATTAAGCAGCACCGCTATATCCGGACGAAAGGTTTTGATGTCATCCAACTGAAAACTGCTAATCTCTGCCACATAAACTTCCTTTGGATCAATCGCCACCTGCTTTGCTATACTTATCCCTATATTACCAACCAATGCACAATCCACTTCTGCCACTTTGCACATATGATAGATGAGTGATGTACAGGTACTCTTACCGTTGCTGCCCGTTATGCCAATGATCTTACTGTTTCCTTTATACCTGTATGCCAGTTCCATTTCGCTGATGATCTCAATCCCTTTCTGTCTGATCTTTTTTACTATTTCTGCCTTTTCCGGAATACCCGGACTTTTCATCACTTCATCCGCATTCAAAATTTTTTCTTCGCTATGCTGCTCTTCTTCATATTCAATTTTATAATGCTCCAGTTCTTTTTTATACTTCTCCGCTATCTTACTTCCGTCCGAAACAAATACATCATACCCTTTGAGTTTGGCTAATATGGCCGCACCCGCACCACTCTCACCGCCACCGAGTATGACGAATCGTTTGCTCATTGTTACCCTTTTTGCGCTTTTGGTTTTTCATAAAAAATTGGTTCTTCACAAGTATGGGTTAGTATTGGTTTATTGTTCTCTTAGAATACGGCCTACTACTAAAAAACATTAAAAAAGAACTGGCGGCTTTCCAATAGCCCGTTTATGCTTATCAGCGAATTTTTAAACTCACAATAGAAAACACCACACAAAAAATGGTTACGATCCAAAACCGAACAGCGATCTTACTTTCATGATACCCCAGTTTTTGATAATGATGATGCAGTGGACTCATTAAAAACACCCTTCGCCCTTCGCCATACTTTCTTTTGGTGTATTTGAAATAAGTAACCTGTATCATCACACTTAAAAGTTCTATTAAAAAAACTCCGCAAAAAATGGGTATCAATAATTCTTTACGAACAATGATGGCAAGCGCTGCAATAATTCCGCCGAGTGTTAAGCTCCCGGTATCGCCCATAAATACCTGTGCAGGGAAAGAATTGTACCAGAGGAAACCAATAGTTGCCCCCATAAATGCTGCGATGTAAATAGTTAACTCAGCCAGGTTGGGCACATATAATATGTTGAGATATTCTGCAAAACGGAAATTGCCGCTTGCATAAGCAAACACCCCGAGGCAAGCGCCTATGATGGCACTGGTTCCTGTGGCTAATCCATCCAATCCATCCGTTATATTGGCGCCGTTAGATACTGCTGTGATGATAAATATTACAATCAGTATATATAAAATAGAAGTAAATCCTTCTCTCCAGCTCTGCGGTAATAATTTTGAATAATTAAATTCATGTGTTTTTACAAAAGGGATTGTTGTTACCGGTTCTTTGGCTACAACAAATATTTTTTGTTTACCATCAAACTTAACTATTTTCATTCCTGTTGTATCAGTTGGCATTCCTTCGCCGGCATATTCTCTCCAGGCTTTTGTATTGTCGTTGAATAACATTACAGCAGCTACTGCTAAACCCAATACAACCTGTCCCAAAATTTTAAACCAACCCGCTAAACCATCTTTATCTCCTTTCTTATAAGCTATACCCTGTTGTTGCGCCATTCTTTTGGCACGGAGTTTAAGATAATCATCAATGAAACCAATCATGCCCATCCAGACAGTAGCAAAAATCATTAAGCGTACATAGGCTTTATGTAAATCGGCCAGTAATAATGTTGGGATAAGGATGGCAAAAATTATAATAAGACCACCCATTGTGGGTGTACCTTTCTTTTGTTGCTCACCGGCCAAACCCAAATCACGAACGGTTTCGCCAACTTGTTTTTTACGGAGATAATTAATCAATCGTCTGCCAAATACTGTTGTGATCACCAATGATAATATCACTGCAATCAGCACCCTGAAGGTGATGAAGTGTAACAGCCTGTCCCCGGGAAAACGAATCCCCTGTTGATTAAGCCATTCAAAAAGTGAGTACAACATATTGGTTGTTAGTTTTTGGTTCTTAGTTTTTCAGATATTGTTTTTTCATTATTACTTACTTAAGACGTCAAATACTTCCTTCAATACTTCTTTATCATTAAAAGGGTATTTCTTCCCTTTTATGTCCTGGTATTTTTCGTGTCCTTTGCCTGCTATTAAAATGATGTCTTCTTTTTTTGCGAGTGATACCGCTGTTTTAATTGCTTCTTTCCTGTCAGCAATGGATATATATTTTCTTTTGGCCGCAGTATTCAGTCCTTCTTCCATATCCCGTAAAATCTGTTGCGGGTCTTCGCTCCTGGGATTATCGGATGTAAAAATCACTTTATCACTATGTTCACAGGCCACTTCTCCCATAACCGGACGTTTGGTTTTATCCCTGTCGCCACCACATCCCACCACGGTAATTACAGACTCATATCCTTTGCGTAATTTTTGAATGGTGCTTAATACATTCAATAAGGCATCCGGCGTGTGTGCATAATCCACAATGCCAATGATTTGCTCGTTGGTAGAAACGATGTAATCAAATCTTCCTTCTGCACCGGTGAGGTTGCTTAGCACCTGCAACACTTTTACCTTGTCTTCTCCCAGGGAAATGGCAGCACCATAAACGGCGAGTAAGTTGTATGCATTAAACTCGCCAATCAGTCTAAAATGCACTTCCTGACCGTTTACATCCATTATTAAACCGCTCAATCCATTTTCTAAAATCTTTCCTTTAAAATCTGCCATCGTTTTTAAACTATAGGTTAGTTTCCTGGCGTGTGTATTTTGAATCATCACCAAACCACGTTTATCGTCAAGGTTAATAATGGCAAACGCAGCAGAAGAAAGATGATCGAAAAAAGATTTTTTTACACGGATATATTCATCAAAAGTTTTATGGTAATCTAAATGATCGTGTGTGATATTGCTGAACAACGCACCGGCAAACTGCAAACCCGTGCTGCGGTGCTGGTGTATAGCATGCGAACTGTTTTCCATAAACACATGTGTGCAACCGGCTTCCACCATCTGCGCCAGCAAAGCATTTAATGTTATTTGGTCAGGCGTTGTATGTGTTGCCGGAATAACTTCATCCGCAATTTTATTTTCAACCGTAGAAAGTAAGCCACATTTATAACCTAACCCGCTAAACAATTTGAATAATAACGTGGCGATGGTTGTTTTACCATTTGTACCGGTTACACCCACTAGTTTTATTTTTTCAGTAGGAGCACCAAAATAATTGTGGGCAATGTATCCCGCAGCAGCAGCGGAATTTTCTACCTGCACATAAGTAACGTTGGTATTTATATCAGCAGGCAACACTTCACAAACTATCGCCACTGCACCTGATTCAATTGCTTTGCTGATATATTGATGTCCATCAATAGCAGCACCTTTAATAGCAATAAAGCAGGAACTCTGTTTCACTTTACGTGAATCAATTTGCAGGTCACCCACTTCCAGGGCAAGGTTACCCTGCACGGAGCGGATGCTTACTTTATATAATATGTCCTGCAGTATAGCCATTATACTAATTGAATAATTATTTGCTGCCCCTTATTAATTGTTGTTCCCGGCAATATGGATTGTGCCACTACTTTCCCTCTTCCCTTTACTACTACTTTCAATCCTTTATTTTCCAGTATGCTGATGGCATCTTTTAATCCAAAACCTTTTACATCCGGTACAATACGGGCTGCATCTGTCATTGCATTCATTCTCCACATTCTGTTATCAACGGAGTCATTTACCACATTCAGCCATAATGCATTTCCTGAATTATTAAAAGGAATATTAAATGGAGAACTTAATTTCTGTACATCGTTGTTCAATCCAACAAAACGGTAAAAAGAACTGTCTCTTTTTTGTGCAGCGAGATTATTGGGTTGTTGCAGATTAAGAACATACAATTTATCGGAGATGGTACGAAACACAGTACCTGCAACTGCGCCACCATAATAATTAGCGGCATGTGGCTTATTTTTAATCACCACAATACAGGAATACTTTGGATTATCAGCAGGAAAATAACCCGTAAAGGCTGCCTGGTATACCCCATCATTATATTTATAAACACCATCATTTACTTTAGCCGTACCTGTTTTACCGGCAACTTTATACGTTACTCCTTGAAAAACAGGTTTACCCGTTCCACTTATCACTACTTCTTCCAGGCATTCTTTTAACTGGCGTAATGTTTCCTCACTGCAAATTTTTTCATTCATTATCTGCGGTTCAATGGCACGAACTACCTGGCCATCTTTTTCAATCCTGCTTACCAAATATGGTTTCATCATTTTACCATTATTGGCCACAGCATTGTAAACAGAAAGTAATTGTATTGGACTTAGCATGATATCGTATCCAAAACCCATTGATGCCAGTGTTTGAAAATGCCAGGTTTTTTTATTAGCAGGATTTTTTACTGTTGGCCTGAATTCTTCTTTTAAATCCAGCCCACTTCTTTTAGTTAATCCTAATTTTTCAAAATGCTCATAATACTGTTGCGGGTTTTTTACGTAGTACTGGTAAGCCAGTTTACTCATAGCCACATTGGAACTATGTGCAAATGCTTCTTTGATTGTTACCACTTCAGGTTTACTGCATAATTATCTATCTCGTAGTAATTGCCATTGTTCAGGCCAAGATTTGCAATCGCTTTAATTTTCCCTGTTTGTACTTCCATCACAATGCAGGATCCCTGTAATGCTTCATTCTTTACCATCATATCCATTAATGCATTTTCCGCTATGTCCTGTATGTTTACATCGATGGTTGTAACAATATCTTTCCCGTTTTCTGCTTCAATTTCACTTCCTTCAACCGGCACACGAACACCGCCGGCTATATATTTAATTAACCTTTTACCGCTTTCCCCTCTTAAAACAGTATCATAGGTTTTTTCCAATCCAACATTTTTGGTTGAATCGTCTCTTGATAATCCAATAGTCCTGTTTGCTAATAATCCAAATGGAGTTAATCGCTGTGGAACTATGTCTGATATAAATCCGCTTTTGTTCCTGCCCAATTTTACCAGTGGTAAATTTCTTAACTGCTGAAATTGCTGAAAGGAAATTTTCTTTTTGAGTAAATAATAACGGTCTTTGATGGCGTAAGCTCTTTGCAATTGCTTTTTATACTCGGCTGCTTTCTGATCACCAAACAGATTAGCTAAGCCAATAGATAATGAATCAACATTATCTTTAAAACGCTTTCCTGCTTTTTCCCGTAAACCATCGGCCATAAAATCAATATAGATATTGTATTTAGGCAATGAGGTACTCAACATTTGACCGTCTTCACTATAAATAGTTCCTCTTTCCGCTTCCA
>JACPOD010000104.1 GCA_016185185.1 Sphingobacteriales bacterium
CAATGCCTCCTTTGCTTTTGCAACTTAAAAAAAGGGGCAACTACCCCCAATATTGAAACAATAGATTATTAACCTGTAACCTTTAGCTATAAAGGGCTACAGCATTTTTAAACCCGATTTTAGTCGGACAACAATGATTTTTTTATTAAAAATCGATACGGACAAATATCCTTAGTTATAATGCAAGCTTATTTTATAAGAGCTGGATTTTATTTTTTGATGAAGCGGATGCTTTGTTTGGTAAAAGGTCTAATGTACAAAGTGCCCATGATAAATATGCTAACCAGGAAGTTTCATATTTGTTGCAACGAGTGGAAGATTTTTCCGGGTTAATTATCCTGGCTTCTAATTATAAAAATAATATTGATGCTGCTTTTGTCCGCCGCTTTAATGCTATTGTACATTTCCCTGTTCCTAATGCAGATGAGCGAAAACAAATATGGTTAAATACAATACCGAAGCCAGCTGTTTTATGTGATGATACAGACCTTTATTTTATTGCGTCAAAATACGAACTAACGGGTTCCTCTATCGTAAGCGTCATTCATTACGCCTCATTGCAGGCAATTAATAAAAAAAGTAATGTGCTTTCGAAAACAGATATACTCCAGGGAATAAAGAAAGAGTATGAAAAAGAAGATCGGGTTTTTAGTTAAGCTGTAAATAAAATAAAAAAGTCAAACAATCTGTTTGACTTTTTTTGGTGCCCAGGACTGGATTCGAACCAGCACATGGTTTCCCACGCTGCGACCTGAACACAGTGCGTCTACCAATTTCGCCACCTGGGCTTTTACAGGTTTCAAAAGTTTCAAAAGTTTAATATGTTTAAAAGGGTTTGAACAACCTGTTGAACCTCTTGAACTTTCTCCTTGTTCAGGGCTGCAAATATAAATGATTCGTTTAGAAATCGTATAAAGTAAAAAGAAAATCTAGGTCTGTAACTGGCTGCTTTTCCAGCCAATCAGCAAAACACCTGCTATCACCAGTACGGTGCCAATAATTTGTTCCGTAAACACTTTTTCACCTAATATATAATGGGCCTGTATAATGGTGGAGACGGGGCCTATACTGGAGATGATGGCAACATTATTAGAGCCAATTTGTTTTAAACCGGATGATATCATAAATGAAGGAATCACAGTTGCTATAATGGCCAACAATAATCCATAAGTCCAGAAACCAGTATATGCAGAGTAGAGTAGGGTATAATCTCCCCTTAACAGGTAATGAGCAAAAACACCCGTTGTGGAAGCAAGCATGGCATAAGCAGTAAACTTGGTAACGCCTACCTGCGGTATAACTCTTCCGCTTCCCACAATATAAATAGCATATGTAATAGAGCAAAGAAAGATTAATAAACTTCCCAGAATGAAATGCGGATTGTTTATATCAACCTGCATCTCTCCGTAATATGCAATGGCAATACCGCTGTAAGTAAGCAATAAAGCCAGTTGTTGAATACGGATTACTTTTTGCCGGAAATAAAAAGCATTGATTAAAACACAAAAGGTTGGATAGAGAAAAAGTATCAGCCTTTCTAAACCAGCCGATATATATTGCAGCCCTAAAAAATCAAACAGGCTGCTGATATAATAACCAAACAAACCTAATATGATAATTTGAACCCATTGCTTTTGGGTAAATTTTGCATATACCGCTTTTCGGTAAGCAAAGTAAACCGCCCCCAAATAAAAAGGCAGTGAAAACAACATCCGCAGACTGAGCAAACTCAGTGGATCGATATGCGTTCCGGCAAAAGCCTTTTTTACAATAATTGCTTTAGTGGAGAATAGTAGCGAACCGAAAAAAGTAATAATAAATCCAGCCACAGTCAGTTGTGTTGCTCCTTTCTTTTTCATGCATGCCGTTTATTAGTTCTTCTGAAAATAAATCCGGAACAAATTTACCCAACATGATGGAAGACTTGCAGCCATTCAACAACTGCTATTAACCATACATCACGGCTTATACACTTACATTAAAATCTCTTAATGCATCATTTAAGCTTGTCTTAAGATCGGTGCTTGGTTTTCGCTGACCAATGATCAATGCACAACCAACACCATATTCACCGGCAGGAAATTTTTTTGTGTAAGAACCCGGTATAACTACGCTCCTGGCAGGAACCCGGCCTTTCATTTCAACAGGAGTGTTACCACTTACATCTATAATTTTTGTGGATTGCGTTAATACTACATTTGCGCCCAGCACTGCCTCTTTTTCTACTTTCACTCCTTCTACAACAATACAACGGCTTCCAATAAAGCATCCATCTTCTATAATTACGGGACTTGCCTGTAATGGTTCCAGCACACCACCGATGCCAACACCACCACTAAGATGAACGCCTTTGCCTATTTGGGCACAACTACCAACTGTTGCCCACGTATCTACCATTGTTCCTTCATCTACATAAGCACCAATATTTACATACGATGGCATCAGTACTACATTCTTTGCAAGGTAAGCACCATATCTTGCAACGGCATGTGGTACGGCACGAACACCAAGATCTTTATAATTTTTTTTCAGCAACATTTTATCATAAAACTCAAAAGGAGCAAGGTCCCATGTTTGCATTTGCTGAATACCAAAGTACATAAGAATTGCCTGCTTAACCCATTCATTCACCTGCCATCCATTATCAGTTGGGGAGGCCGTTCTTAATCTTCCTTTATCTGCTTCTTCAATTACTGCTCTTACCGCATCAACGTATTTCGTTTCTTTTAATAAATCACGGTTACCCCAGGCTTCCAGTATTAATGATTGCAATTCCATTAGTCAATTTTTTTGCAAACATAAATGATGAAGGCCAATATTGTGTAAAAATGAAAAAAATACGGTTTACTGATGTAGGAAATAACCAGCAGAGCCGTTCTTTACATTTCATTGACAAAATAAGTTATGAAAACAACTGCCAGAGAGTAATTTTGTGATATAATTCAGCACTATGAAACAAATAAAGGTTAGTTTTTCACTTTTAATAATAATTGCCTGCTTTTCAGCAAATGCACAGAATTCGACTAACACTGCGACGGAAAAATCTTTTATAAAAGCCGGAGTTAAATATTTGTCAGATAATGTGTACCTCGGACGTAAAGATTCTGGTACTATTTCTTATATAACACCCACAATAGGTTATTATAATAAATCCGGGTTTTACATAACAGGAGGCGCTTCTTATCAACCAAACAACGGGGCTAACCGAATAGATTTGGTTACAGTGGAAGCTGGTTATGATTTCAGTATTAAAGACAAATTTTATGGTGGATTTTATGCCGGAAAATATTTTTACAGTGGGGATAGTTATGCTGTAAATGCAGAAGTGAATACAGGTATTGGTGCGTATGGATCGTATAATTTGGGTTCCTTGTCACTAAATGGGGGATTAGGTATGAGTTTTAGTTCTCAAACAGATATTATAACTGAAGCGGGTTTGAGTAAGAGTTTTACAGACACTAAAGATCAGCTTGAGTTTGTTCCTGCCGTTAAATTAAATGCGGGTTCTCAAAATTATTTCAACCAGTTTTTTACAACCGGTCGTGTAAATAATTCAGGTAATGGTAAGGGTAAGGGAAGAGGCAACAGCGGCGGGGGTAGTACTACTCCTGTATCATCAGTTGTACAAGCATCGCAGTTTAAAATTTTAGATTATGAATTAAGTGCTCCTTTTTCATATAAAACCAGTAAGTATGAATTTAAATTAACGCCCACGTATGCCATACCGGTAAATGCCGCCACTATTGAAACAGCTACAGGGTTTACAAAAGAAAATCTCACGAATCATTTCTTTGTTGAACTGGAATTATATTATAAGTTTTAAAACGGTCATCTTCCAAGCCTTTTAATATATTGCAGCATAAATCTGCACATGCGTATTGCTTTTGATGCAAAAAGAGCTTTTCAAAATACAACCGGACTGGGGCATTACAGCCGCACCCTGATTTATTCGCTGGCCGGTTATTTTCCGGAGCATGAATATTTTCTTTTTGCACCAAAAGAAACAAACTTGTTTCACCCCGGTGAATTAGATAATATACAAACCGTTACACCTTCTTCTTTTCCTTCCACTCTATTTCCTTCAGCCTGGCGAAGCAGCTGGGTGAAGAAAGATTTAGTACAGTATAAAATTGAATTGTATCATGGATTAAGTCATGAGATACCTGTTGGTATCCAAAAAACAGGAATCAAATCTGTAGTAACCATTCATGACCTGATATTTGAACGCTACCCGGAACAATACAATGCAATTGATATAAAAATTTACCGTAAAAAATTTAAATATGCCTGTGAATATTCTGACAAAATAATTGCTATAAGTCAGCAAACAAAAGCTGATATCATAGAATTTTATAAAACTGATCCGGATAAAATATCTGTTTGTTATCAAAGCTGTAATCCTGCATTTGCTAAAACAATCGATGAAAAGGAAAAAAAGAGAGTTAGGGTTTTATATGGTTTGCCAGAAAAATATTTTCTTTATGTAGGCTCTGTAATTGAAAGAAAGAATTTACTGACAGTTTGCAGGGCAATGAAGCATGTTGGTATAAGCAACGCAGTTCCCCTGGTAGTGATTGGTGAAGGTGGAAAGTATATGCAGCAAGTGAAGCAATTTGTAAAAGAAAATAGACTTTCTTCACAAATAATTTTTCTTTCTGAAAAAGATGCAGCAAAACAATCTGATGGATTCAGAACGGCTTCCGATTTTCCGGCTATATATCAGTCTGCTGTTTGCATGATCTATCCTTCCATATTTGAGGGATTTGGTATTCCGGTGCTGGAAGCATTATGGAGCCGGTTGCCGGTAATTACCTCTAACGTATCCTGTATGCCCGAAACAGGGGGTAACGCAGCATTTTATATTTCCCCATTTGATGATATAAAATTGGCAGAAGGGATGCTTAAAATTTATGAGGACAATACCTATGCCAATGAACTAAAAGAAAAAGGATGGAACCATGCACAAAATTTTACTCCTTATAACTGTGCAGCTGCTGTAATGAATGAATACAAAAGAATTATGGGATAGTAGTCATCAACGTTCGTCAAAGCCTTTTGTAAAGTTGTACCACACCCGTTAACTTTGCTGTCATTCTATGTTTATTCATTGTAACGATACAGAGCTGGCTTTACTAAATAAAATTGCTCATGCAGCGAAGCAGTTAAATATGCCTGCTTATCTCGTGGGTGGCTTTGTAAGAGATAAAGTTTTAGGCCGGCTGGTAAAAGACATGGATATTGTTTGTATTGGAGATGGAATAGTGTTAGCACATGCTGCAGCTAATTTATTTAACCCGAAACCAACGGTAAACTTTTTTAAAAACTTTGGTACGGCACAAATTAAAGCAGATGACTATGATATTGAATTTGTAGGCGCCAGGAAAGAAAGTTACCATTTTGAAAGCCGTAAACCGGAAGTAGAAGCAGGTACATTAGAAGATGATCAGAACCGGCGTGATTTTACCATCAATGCTATGGCGATTAGTTTAAACGAAAAAGATTTTGGTGATTTGATCGATCCATTCAATGGCATGAATGATATTGAAAAAAAAATCATTCAAACGCCATTAGCACCGCTACAGACATTTAGTGACGATCCCCTGCGTATGATGCGGGCCATACGCTTTGCCACACAATTAAATTTTGTGATTGATGTAAAAACATTTGCTGCCATTAAAGAAGGGGCAGAACGAATCAAAATAATTTCGCAGGAGCGAATAACAGATGAAATCAATAAAATCATTTTGACAACAAAACCTTCTGTTGGTTTTGATTTATTGTATAAATCCGGGCTGCTGAAAATTATATTTCCGGCAATGGTTGACCTGGCCGGTGCAGAATATATTGACGGGAAGGGGCATAAAGATAATTTTTATCACAC
Source organism: Sphingobacteriales bacterium (assembly GCA_016185185.1). Taxonomy (GTDB): domain Bacteria; phylum Bacteroidota; class Bacteroidia; order Chitinophagales; family Chitinophagaceae; genus AWTP1-9. Next base: position 5,882 of record JACPOD010000104.1, read on the forward strand.
ATTACAGGTATTGGATAATATTTCTGCGAATACAAAAAATTTGTGGCTCAGATGGGCTGCTATATTACATGATATTGGCAAACCGGCAACCAAACGATTTGAAGAGGGGCATGGCTGGACCTTTCACGGGCATGAAGTTGTGGGTGGGAGAATGGTGCCAAAAATATTCGGAAAGCTTAAACTTCCCTTGCATGAAGAAATGAAATTTGTACGGAAAATTGTTGAGTTCCATCTTCGGCCAATCAGTTTAACAAAAGAAAATATTACAGATTCTGCCATTCGCCGTTTATTATTTGATGCAGGCAATGACTTTGACTCGTTAATGATATTGTGCGAAGCAGATATTACTTCAAAGAATAAAGAAAAAGTTAAGCGGTTTTTGGAAAACTTTGAAATGGTGCGTCAGCGTTGTAAAGAAGTAGAAGAAAAAGACCATCTCCGCAACTGGCAGCCACCTATTAGCGGAGAACTGATCATGGAAACATTTGGAATTTCACCATCCAGGCCGGTAGGGGATATTAAAAATGCAATCCGAGAGGCAATACTCGATGGTATAATTCCCAATGAATATGAGGCTGCGTATCGTTATATGCTGGGAAAAGCAAGTGAGCTAAAACTTCAGCCGGTAAAGTAAAAAGATTATTTTTGTTGTTTACGTATTGAAAGAAAAAACATGGCTATATTAAAATTCAGGATTTACTGGGAAGAAGACGATGCAGTGTACAGGGACATTGCGATAAAACATACACAGAACTTTAAAGAATTGCACGAAAC
>JACPOD010000105.1 GCA_016185185.1 Sphingobacteriales bacterium
CGGTCAATATCATCTACAAAACCAAGATAGCGTACATGTTTATCGTTCCAGGGTTTTAATTGCTGGTACTGCTCGGGAAGATTTTTACCTGCAATCAATATCTCATATTTCAAATCACTTTGTAATAACAGTGGATTAATTTCATTTAATATAAGATCTACTGCTTCTTTATTTGGATAGTAACTCAGCAAGCCATTAAAGAATAAAATGATTGTGTCCTTATCAATCTTCTGCTCAATACAAACACTTTCTTTGGTAATGGCTTTATCAGCAGGTGCAGATTCTTGTTTTATTCCATATGGGATATTTACACTGCTTTCAGAACATATCTGCAAATGTTTAATCATTCCCTGCCTGTCTTCTTCCGTAATACAAAAAACATAATCAGCTTGTCTTAATGTCCAGCCTTCATATAATTTTAATATACGCCACCACCATTTTCCTATTGAGCGGAATCGTTGATATTCTATGTTGTGTGTATGAACAATCAATTTTACGTTACATGCTTTCTTCAGCATCCATCCCAGCCATCCCATGTACGGATGTTCAATGATGAGGTATTCAATATTATTTTGTTTAATAAATTTCCTGAAACGAAAAAAGGAGGAAACATCTGCATACCTCAATTGGCTGCTTTTTAAATAAGGCTGTAAAGAATAAGTGGTAGCCAGTGCTACATCATTCTCAGGTGGGCCAAATGCATACAGTTCTGCTTCTTTGCCTAAGTATTCATAAAACCCGGCAAAAGATTTTTGTCCACCCGACTGCCCGGGTAAATATGCATACGGAACAATAGCTGATATTTTTTTCATCAGGATTTGGTACTGCTTTTCTTCCATTCCCAAACAACCGTTCCGGCAAGAAGTAATACTAAAATGATGGATATTATAAAAGAGATGTTTCTTCCTGTATAATATACGGCCGGTTCAAATTTAAATTCTATTTTATGGCTTCCCCATGGGATGGCTATTCCCCGAAGGAAATAATCAGCTTTTACATAATCTGTTTTCTTGCCATCTATATAGGCATTCCATCCAAATGGATAATATACTTCACTCATCACGGCAAACTGTGGTGAAGATGCAGAGGAGCTGTACTCAATAGCATCATTATCATATTTTGCCAGTTTAAATGAAGCAGCAGAATCAAACACGGGTTGCTGAATGGTTTTTTCTAAACTTTTATCCAGAATAACAGTATCCTTTAACCCCGTTTTGCCAAGAGCAATCAATTCATTGGCAGCACTATCAACAAAAGTAATATGTTTTACCAGCCAGCAAGGGCCAAAGGCACCAGGGTTTTGTTGTGCCATTTGTTTGCCCGATTGGTCCGTGAAGAGAATATATTTTGTGTCTAATGCATTCAGAACTTCCTGGCTTGGGTTCTCACCCAGGTATGTTTCAATTACATCCTGGTAAATACGCAGTTTAGCCGGATGGTACCCGCCTACAGAACGATGAAAGTAAGATGTTCTTGACTCGGCAAAGCGATCTCCCGTTGCATTGAACACACGGAAATGTACATCTTTATCGCTGCTGATTTGTTTATCCGCATCATTTGGTGTAAAATTTTCTGTTGCAATTTCATCCGGACTTTTATAAGAGTTTTCAGTAAGGTAAGCACCATCAACAACAAACAAATCTATGAGTGTTATTAATCCTATGGCTATAGTTACTACGGTGCCAGAAAGAAGTTTTCGGGAATAGATAAACAGTAATCCAACCAGCAATATAATAAACCCGGCTAATCGCATAAGTTGGGAAAAAAACATAGCTTTCCTGTCTTCCATCATACCGCTAACAATAGCTTTACCCAATTCATTACTTCCACTTTTATCGGTATAAGCAGCCAGAATCTGTTTGTCAACTTCACTGGTGTAAGATTGTAACAAGTACACTATAAAACAGAATATAAAAACCCCGCCGGTAACAAAAAGAATTTTCTTAAAATTCTTTTTTACGATTTCTGTTTTATCTGCACCAAATAACATTGATTGCATTGCCAGCACAGCCAGTACCGGTACAGCAAATTGTGCAATCACCATTGCCATGGAAGGAGCCCGGAATTTGTTATAAAATGGGAGATAATTTAATATGAAAGTATTGAACCCTTCAAAGTATTTCCCCCACGAAATCATAATGGCGAATAATGTAACAGCCAATAAACCCCATTTTAAAGGATTCCTGGTAAAGAAAAATGACAATAATGCTAATAAAACAATTAAGGCTCCATAGTAAACAGGACCAGCTGTGCTGGGTTGAATACCCCCCCAGTATGCAGGTAAACCAGCAGCCGCCTGCGCCGCCTGGCTTTCGGGAATTCCTTTATCAGTAAGTTTTTCTATAACCTTGGAATTTTCGGGTAAAGGATTACCACTGCCTCCACCAAATGCATTGGGCATTAAAGTTGTTAAAGGTTCAGTTAATCCATTGCTGTAGGAAAAGGCGTAGTCGGCATCAAGCCCGGTTGTTTTAGTATTTGTAATTTTATTGTCTTTTATTTCTACATCTTTTCCTCCCCGCATTGTTGCTTTTGCATATTCATAAGTGGGCAACATAATAACGGCTGAACCGGCAATCCCTATTCCTCCAGCAATTGCTGCGAGTGAAAAAGAAATAAACAAATGCTTCCATTGTTTTTGGCGTATCCATTCTACAGCAAAAACAATGGAAACCGCAGCTACTACCAGCAATAAATAATAAGTGATCTGGGCATGGTTTACGCCAACTTCCATCACAGCACCCCAGGCAGCCAGGCATAAACCGGTAATATAGTTTTTATAATAGATCAGCAACACACCGGCCAATAACGCAGGCATATACGCAATGGCATACATTTTTGTTTCATGCCCGGCGCCGATAATAATAGGGTTATAACTTGAAAAGGCAAACGCTAAAGCACCAGCAATACCAACATATGGATTTGCCCGTAATACAATACATAAAATATAAAAGCATATACAGGCAAGAAAGAAGAAATTGATTGGCTTTGGTAAACCCAATGTGATTATTTTATTAATGTCAGGCAAAACAGATTTGCTATCCATTGCCACCTGGTAGTTAGGCATACCACTGAATAAAGCTGTATTCCAAAGCGGGAAATGACCATTTTTTTCTTTGTATTCAAATGCATTCTGCGCCATTCCTTTCCATCCCAGTACATCATGCTGGCTCAGTACATTCCCTTGCAAAGAAGGCCGGCCAAAAAATGCAGAAGCTGCTAAAAATATAAGCAAAGCAATCACATGAGGCATCAACTTTTTGTAATCAAATTTCATAAAACTGATTTTTCAATTTTCGTAGAGGCAAAATAATGGTATTTTGTCTGAATGACGGCATTTTTAAGCGGATGGGATTTCTTTTTTTAAGTTCAGGCCGGTAATTTTAAATGGATAAGCTTAACATAGTTATGTTAATTTCGTTAAGATTTTAGTAATAAGGTTACCCCAATAAAAATCGGAATAAAATTGGTCTGGTGTTTTTTGTTTTTTTTGAGAGAGGGTAATGGCATTTTCAGCAAATGTCTTCCAGTTGTTATTAGGGGATATTAAAACTTTAGTGTCAGTTAAATAGTCAGGCAGCCCTTCTGCTGCAAAACTGGTTGCGGCAATCGAGAGACCGTTTGCTACGGCTTCAAAATTTTTTGTTTGCACACCAGACCCGCTTAGAACTGGGTTTAAAAAAACGTCTGTTGCATAAAAATATTCCTCTATTGACGAAACAAAACCAGTGGCAATAATATTTGGATGTCTATTTAAAAGTTGGATATCTTTTTTACTCAGTTTCCCGCAAATAATAATTTTAAAGTTTAAGCCATCTTTTTTGAGTAATTCAGGCAATACGTTGTGAATGATATTGTCAACTGCCTCTTTGTTCGGTTCGTAATCCAATGTTCCTGCAAAAAGAAATATTTTTTCTTCGGGTAAAAGATTATGGTTTAACCTAATCATCTCCCTTGCTCCGGGTATGGGTGAGTACCATGACTTTTCAGCTATTCCGTAGGGCAGCAGCAAACAACGGGTACTATCTGTATTAAATAACGATACAGCAAGCTTTATATCTTTTTCTGTTTTAAATAAAATATGATCAGCTTTTGAAAAAGCTTTTTGTTCAGTATGTTTAACCCATCGCCACCACCATTTTCTCCGCTCTTTCATACGTAAGTACTCTATATTATGGGCATGTACAATTAATTTAAAATTCAATTTGTTTTTATAATCAGCCAGCCACGCATGATAGGGGTGTTCTATAATAATATGAGTATACTTGTTTTCTTTTATCAGGTTGATTATTTTGTTTCGCACCAGTGGGTTAATAAATTGACTTTTGGATACAGGTAATTCGGGAATCAAATTATAGGAAAGCCCTGCCTCTTTTTCGTTGTTGCAGGAACATACACAAGTAAGGTCTGTCAATTTACCCAGGTATTGATTAAAGATAGCAATGCCCTGCTGGCCCCCGAAATGGGCAGGCAGAACTTTATACCAAACAACGCTTAAAATTTTTTGTTTCATTATTAAATGACAAATTAATATTATTTTCGGCTATTATGAGATGGATTTCTTTTCTTGCCAAGCTGGCTTTTATCTGCAATGCATGTTTTTTATTTTGCTTCCTGCTTCGTTATTCAAACCTGGAACTAAACGAAGAAGTTATTTCTATTATTATAATACTTGGCTGGGTAATGTCGCTCGCCGTAAACGTATTTTCAATGATAGCAAGTTTCATTGGTATGTCAAAAGGTACTTATGCAAAGGCAGAAGTGCCGGGCTGGGTATTAATTTTTAATATTGCTATGATGATTTTTGAAATCGTTTACCTGGTTCTTAACCCGGATATGTTATGATACATAATATTCTGAAAGATAAACCCACCAAGTTGTTTCTGGGTATGACAGCTTTTTTTTGCTGTAATGCACTAATTGCAGAAGCAATAGGAACAAAAATATTTTCCCTTGAAAAATTATTTGGGTTACCACCATCCAATTTTACCATATTTGGCCAAACGGGTATTTCCGTTAGCCTTACCTGTGGTGTGTTATTATGGCCACTTGAATTTGTAATGACAGATATTGTCAACGAATACTATGGTCCAAAAGCTGTACGCAGAATTTCTTATACAGCTGTTATTTTGATTTCGTATGCCTTTTTAATTTACTTTCTGGCCATAGCCGTTCCCCCGGCTGATTTTTGGACAGGAAGTCATGTAAAAGATAATATCCCCAGTATGCAGGATGCTTTTTCCGGTATATTTGGACAGGGTATGCGTATAATTATAGGAAGTTTAGTAGCATTTCTTGTAAGCCAGTTTGTAGATGTTTACATATTTCATAAAATAAAAAAAGTTACCGGTGATAAAAAAATATGGCTGAGGGCAACGGGTTCAACACTGGTATCGCAACTTGTAGATAGCTATATTGTTTTATTTATTGCTTTTAGTGGAATATTTTCCTGGCAGCAAATATTGGCAATAGGAGTAGTAAATTATATATACAAAGCCTCTATGGCCATCATCTTAACTCCGGTTATTTATATCGTAGAAAAAAGAATTGAAGTATATGTAGGGCATGATATGGCAAAAAAAATGAAACGGTCGGCGATGGGGGAAGACCCGGATGCCTTTATGAATATACCAACAGCAGGTTAATACTTCTCCTTAATTAAATCAGCAACTATTTTATCAATAGGAAGTGTAACACTTTCGGAAGAAAAAAAGTCCCAGTCAATAAACCTGAATGTTTCTATTTCTTTTTTTTCTTCATAAATCATTAGTTGATTTTCATCAAAGTCAAAAGGTTTGGTACGTAGCGGGGTTGTGATATTTTCTATTGCCCGGGCAAAATAATAAATGGAGATGATCTGAAATTTGGGATTAAAGGCACTCATTTGAAAGTAATCGGTGGTATAAATATGATCTCCGATCTCTACCTTTAAATTCATCTCCTCTAAAAATTCCCTTTTCAGGCAATCCCTGGTTCCTTCACCAAACTCTAATCCGCCTCCCGGGAACTTAGTATAATAATTACCTCTTATAAATTCATCGCTTACCAATACTTGCTTTTGGTCGTTCATTAAGATGCCATACACACGCAGATTGAACATACTAAAGAGTTATTTTAATTTGCTTTTACGGATGCGTTTAAAATAATTCCAGCTTACTACCAGTAAAATAATAAAGGAAATGATTACAGGCAGCCAGAAGGTGTATGGTGAGTTTTTATAAGGAATGGGTGTATTCATTCCATAAATGCTTGCAATTAAAACGGGCACCGTAAGTACTAATGTAAGCGTTGTTAATCGTTTTAAAACTTCGTTTTGATTGTTCGCAATAATACTGGCAAAGGCATCCAATGTACTGCTAAGGATATTGGTATAAATATTGGCCATTTCCAGTGCCTGTGAATTATCTACAATCAGATCCTGTAAAAATTCTCTTTCTTCTTCATTTAGCTGCAGGATGTTTGTACGCTCAATTTTACTCATCAGCAATTCGTTACTTCTTAATGCCGTAACAAAATACACCAGGCTTTTTTGTATACGGACCAGTTCCAGGAGTTCTTCATTCCGGTTGGCATCATAAAGCTTTTGTTCCAAAAGATTCCTGCGTTGGTTAATTTCTTTCAGGTATTCCATAAAATTGGTAACTACCTTTTCAAAAATTTTCAGCACCATCATACTTCTTTTATCCGGGTGCCTGTTTTGAAATGTGTTTAAAAATTTTTTTATGGCACCGTTTTCAAATGAATTAACGGTAACGATCTGGTTATGGGTTAAAATGATGCAAATTGGGATCGTAATATAATAGGCGTCGCTTTCATTAAAGGAATTGTTTTCAGTAGGCGTTTTAATAACAATCAGTTTAACATTATCCTCCACTTCATAGCGGCTTCTTTCATCAATATCCAGTGAATCGCTGAGAAAATCTAATGGGATATCCAGTTTCTCGCTTAAGGCATTAAACTCCTCTGGCTTTAAGGGAGGCAAAACATTTACCCAGGAACCATCTTCTGGTTTATCTATAGCACTTGTTACACCATTATAATTTTTAAAATACTGAATCATAGCGGGGCAAATGTACTACCGATTTTTGGTCAGGCGGCCGCAATTTCTGATGCTTCCCTGTTTCGCTGACGGATTGTTTTTAAATGATGTTTGGTATGGAATATGGTAAAACAAGCCAGCTCCCGAATAGTTATTTTACCCAGCAGTGGGTGGGGAACAATATATTTATCCAGTGATTCTTCGTCCCAGTAATATTTGATACGGTTAAGGTATTTGGCAGTTGCTTTATTCCAGTTTTCTAATAAACTGTTTTTGCCTTTATTGATTTCTTTTTTACCCGGTATATAACGGCCTGAAGCTGCGCCACCTGTTTCGAGCTTGCTTTTATATTTTGCTGCCAGTTCTTCATAAGACCGGGAGGGCCTGGTTGGTTTACCATAAAGTAATCTTAAAAGAAACCTTGGGGCTCTCAGCGCAAGGTAGCTCATCTTTGTAGCGATAGTCAGATGTAATACATTCTCTGCAATACTCCATTTGGTATCTATCCGCTTAAAGAAAATAGTTTCATCAATACTGCTGCAGTACGAAGAAACTTCGTTTAAAGCTGTTTCTGAATTATGAACAATCTGAAATTTGTCCAGCAAAAAATTCATAGTGGTCAATTGGTTTTGGTTTGGTCTTGGTCAAATTTCAATCGAACCACTATACACAAATGTGGCCGGTCCGATTAGGTATACATTGATAAATGAATTGTCATCTACTTTATCAAATTGTACCCGAAGTTTTCCACCCGGAGTAGCGATATTGGTTTGGTAGGTCTTATAAGCATTTCCTGAAGCTGCTATTGCTGCTGCAGTAACGCCTGTGCCACAGGATAAGGTCTCATTTTCAACACCTCGTTCGTAAGTACGTACATAGAGATTAACCCCTATATTTTCAACAAAATTAATGTTTACACCCACATCTGCAAATCTTTTATTATATCTGATTTTTCTCCCTTCCGAATAAACATCCAGATCTTTTACAGAGGGTTTAAACAGGATATAGTGAGGAGAACCTGTATCCAATAATTGGTAATCTTCTCCCTTTTCAATTCCCTTTACATCCTGCATTTTTAACTTTACTTCATCGTTGGGCAAAATCGTAGCTTCATGTTCGCCATCAATAGCAATAAACCTGGCTTCATTTTTTATTTGTCCCAGTTTGTGTGCAAAACTTACCAGGCACCTGCCTCCATTTCCGCACATGCTGCTTTCGCCACCATCTGCATTATAGTAAACCATTTCAAAGTCATACTCATCTTTCAATTGTAATAGCATTAATCCATCTGCACCAATTCCAAAACGGCGGTCACATAGCATGGCTATTTGCTCTTTTGTCAGCAAATCATACTGGTGATCCCTGTTGTCTAAGATCACAAAATCGTTTCCTGTTCCCTGGTATTTATAAAAATCAATGTTCATCTGACGTAAAAAAATATTAAAGGCTGGCAATAATGCCAAGTCCTTTTTCAATTAAATTTTCAACGGCTGCATTTCCATCTTTTGAAAATGTTTTGGAGATTCGATTGGCAACTATGGCATTTAAACTCAAACAATGATGCCCCAATAATTTTCCAAGCCCATAAATGGCCGAAGTTTCCATTTCAAAATTAGAAATTTTATGATTGCCAAACTGAAACTGCGTTAAACGATCAATTAATTCAGGATTGTTTAATCCCAATCTTAATATTCTTCCCTGCGGGCCATAAAAACCAGGGCAGGTAACAGTGATACCCCTGTAAAACCCATCAACAAAGTTTTTTAATAGTGAAACGCTGCCGGAAGAAATATAAGGCTGTGATAAGCTGTTATGCATTTGGGTATGAGTAGTAAATGCATGTATCAATTGTTTTTCCTCTTCATTGATTTCCATCCGGTAAAAATGCAGCAGGTTATCTACCCCTAATCCATGCGTGGATGCCACTAAGCTATCAACCGGTATTTCTTTTTGAAGCGAACCGGAAGTACCCATGCGGATAATATTTACGGATGTAAGCTTTTCTTTTATCAACCTGGTGGTAAAGTCGATATTATGCAGGGCATCAATTTCATTTAAGACAATATCGATATTATCCGGGCCAATGCCTGTGGAGATAACAGAAATTCTTTTTTTACCAACATAACCTGTATGGGTAATGAACTCCCTGTGTTGTGCTTTATATTCAAGACTATCAAAATACCTGCTTACTTTTTTAACACGATCAGGATCGCCAACCACAATAATTGTTGTTGCAATTTCTTCCGGTCTCAGATCAAGATGATAAATGGCTCCTCTTGAATTGATAATGAGTTCTGAATCAGCAATAGGTTTCATAAAAAAAGCTGTTGTCATTATGGAAATTAGGCCGAATATACTACTTTTGCTCGCCTGTTAAACAATGCTGTGGTTGAAACGGCGTTGTTTAAAAGCAACAAAAAAGGTCCTGTGGCCGAGTGGCTAGGCAGAGCTCTGCAAAAGCTCCCACAGCGGTTCGAATCCGCTCGGGACCTCTTACATCACACAATAGAAGCCGTCTCACAATTAGATGAGGCGGCTTTTTCAATAACTACATTTTCTACTTATTTGCAGTTGCGTATATTTTTTAGGAACACTGTGGAGATAGTGATTCTAAAAAAAAGTAAAAAGCAGCCTTCTCAAGCTGCTTTTTACAGATTTTGGCAGCATTTTTTACGAAGATTGTGAGCCAGGGATATTAATCCTGCTTCAATGGTTACCTTTTCTTTGCCACGGAGTGTAAAGCGTTTAAAGTGGTTGTTGTTTTTAATGTTGGCAAAAACAGGCTCTACATCCCGGAGGGCACTGAAAAAGCTCTCCTTTTAGAATAGAACTTGTAAAGCGATTAAGTTAAAATCAATTTTAGCTTAATCGCTTTTTTAAATTTCACTTTTTTTGGGAGGAGAAATAGGGTCGGCTATTGGGCTCTATTTATC
>JACPOD010000106.1 GCA_016185185.1 Sphingobacteriales bacterium
AAAGTATTGGATAAAATATTTCAACCCTTCTTCACTACCAAACCAACAGGGCAAGGAACAGGATTGGGATTGAGTTTGAGTTATGATATTGTGAAGGCACATGGGGGAGAATTGATAGTAGAGACAAAAGAGGGAGAAGGGTCAACATTTCAAATATTGATTCCTGCCATTTAAAAAATAGTAATAGCAAATGAAAAAAGTTAAACAAGCTGAAAAAAATGATTTGCTGTTAGATGTTTGCCGGCTTATAGAAGAAGGCAGGCAGCAACTTTCCTATGCCGCCAATGCGGCTGTTACTTATACTTACTGGCGTGTAGGCAGGCGCATTAATACTGATGTGCTCAATAATAAAAGGGCCGGTTATGGCAAACAGATTGTCGTATCGCTGTCACGACAATTAACCGCTCAGTATGGGAAGAGCTATGAAGAAAAGAACCTGCGCCGTATGATGCAGTTTGCGCAAATATTCGATGATGAAAAAATTGTCGTATCGCTGATACGACAATTAAGCTGGACACATTTTATTGCCCTTATTCCTTTGAAGAATGAATTACAACGTGAATTTTATACACAAATGTGCAGGGCAGAAGGCTGGAATATAAAAACGCTTCGTCAAAAAATTGACGGCCTGTTGTATGAACGTACTGCTATCAGCAAAAAGCCCGGGGTGCTTATAAAAAAAGAATTGAAAGCGTTATCACAAACCAGCAGGATTAGCCCCGACCTTGTTTTTAAAGACCCTTATTTTCTTGATTTTGCCGGATTAAAAGACACTTATTCTGAACAGTCGCTGGAAGATGCTATACTAAGGGAAATGGAACAGTTTATTTTGGAACTTGGAATTGGTTTCGCATTTGTAGAGCGGCAAAAAAGAATGATTATTGATGGAGAAGACCATCATCTTGACCTGCTCTTCTTTCACCGGAAATTAAAAAGACTGGTAGCAGTGGAGCTTAAACTGGGCAAATTTAAAGCAGCGTATAAAGGACAGATGGAATTGTATTTACGCTGGCTTGAAAAACATGAAATGCAGCAAGAAGAAGAAACACCCATCGGACTTATTCTCTGCGGCCAAGGAAGTAATGAGCAGATTGAATTATTGCAATTAGAAAAAGCAGGCATTAAAGTAGCAAGCTATTTTACAGAGTTGCCCGATTTAAAATTATTAAAACAAAAATTGCATGCAAGTATTTTAAATAACCGGAAGAAGCTGGAAGAGCCTGGTTTGCCCACAGCAAACAAACCATACAAAAAACAAAATAAATTAAAATAGAACTGTGAATCTTTTATTTAAAATCTTTCAACCCCCGTCTAACCGGGTAGTCCGGGCGGACTTCTTCACCACCAAACCCACCGGGCAGAGTACAGGCTTAGGATTGAGTTTGAGTTATGATATTGTAAAAGCACATGGAGGGGAGTTAAAAGTGGAGACAAAGCCCGCCCCTGCCCGTTCCGGTTCAGGCGGACGTGCCGGATCGGACGGGGAAAATGAAGGTTCAGAATTTATCATTCAATTACCAATTTAATCAAACAAATGAAGTCAATTAAATCATTCCTCTTGTTATTATTTGTTGGTATTCGTTTTTGCCATGCACAGGATACAACATTGCTGCTTAAGCCAAACATGCTTGATAAGGATAGTATGCAAATTTTCATCAGCGAAATGAAAGGCTGGCTTTTTAAACAGGGGAATGATACTGCCTGGGCTAAAAAAGATATTGATTTAACCGGTTGGAAAAGATTAATGCCCACCGAGCTTTCAGAAAAGATGGCCGATAAAAATGGAAGAATAGAAGGCTGGTTCAGATTAAAAATAAAATTAGACAGCACATTAGGAGAAACAGCCTTTGCTGTAAGAATCAGTACTTGGGCAGCCTCTGATTTTTATATTAATGATAATAGGATTGCTTCGTTTGGCAACACAGGGATTAACGGTGCACCTTATCGGGAAAACAGGTATATGAGCAATTTGCTTCCGGTGCCTGTGAATCTAAAACCCGGGAATGAATACACATTGGTATTGCATGTTGTTGATTATTTATCACCCTTTCCACCGTATGAGTTAAAAGCAAAAGATTTGGGTTTGAGAAGTTTGATAAGAATTACGATTCCAAAATATTATGAAACAGTTGTACCCGAGGCTACCAATGGAATCTACATCTTTACCATATTTTCAGTAACCAGCGCCGTATTAAGCCTGCTTTTCTGGTTGCTGTTCTTACAAAACCGGAGCGAAAAAAATCTGCTGTTTTTTGCTATGGCCTCTACATTTCTTACTATTTTTTTAGTTGTAGGGGCGTTGATTAACAGCAGTAGTATTTCTTTGGTCGGTATGTCTTATTCCTGGCTCTGGGTATGCACGCAAATTAGCCAATTATCTTCCATCCTTTATTTTTCATCAATACCTGTAATTATTGCCCGGATTTTTGAACGTAAAATTCCTGTGCTATACAACATCATTGTTTTTTTGCTTGTATTCATAGAAGTAATTTCCACAATCAGGTTAATTGAAATGGATGAAAATATTTTCACAGCTTTAAATTTTATACTTCTTTGTTTAATCATAGTATTTAGTGTCTATTATGTGGTTTCATCATGGAAAAAACTAAGGGGAGCCCAATGGGCCATTGTAGTAGGTTTATTAATTACACTATTCGGTTTGTTCCTCGTAGGTATACTTCAATACGTATCCCAAGACACCTTAAGTACATTTTCTATTTTAGCTGCGGTTGTATTTCTTTCTTTTCCCATGTCATTGATGGTGTATGTTGTCATGCGGTTTAAAGAAATCATAAAAGATGTGCAGGAAAATGCAAGACAGGTGGTGCAGATGTCAGAAGAAAAAAAGGAACAGGCTATAAACCAGCAACAAATTTTACAGGAAGAAGTAAACAGGCAAACAGCAGAAATAAGAACCACGCTGGCTAATTTAAAAGCCACACAAAAACAACTCATTCAATCAGAAAAAATGGCCAGTCTTGGCGAACTTACTGCAGGCATTGCCCATGAAATTCAAAACCCGTTGAACTTCGTCAATAATTTTAGCGAAGTAAATAAAGAATTGATAGAAGAATTAAAAATGAAAAATGAAAAATTAAAAATTGAAGATGAGGAAGTAAATGAATTGATTAATGACCTGAAAGAAAACTCAGAAAAGATAAATCATCACGGCAAAAGAGCCGATGCTATTGTAAAAGGAATGCTGCAGCATAGCAGAAGCAGCAGTGGCACAAAAGAGCCAACAGATATCAATTCATTGTGTGATGAGTATTTACGCCTGGCCTATCATGGCTTACGGGCAAAAGACAAATCTTTCAATGCTACCATGAAAACAGAGTTTGATGAAAGCATTGGCAACATCAATATCATTCCGCAGGATATTGGTAGGGTAATATTAAATGTTTGAGTTATGATATTGTGAAGGCACATGGGGGAGAATTGATAGTAGAGACAAAAGAGGGAGAAGGGAGTGAGTTTATTATTATGCTTCCTCAATAAAAATAAAAATTCACAGGCAATGAAATCAGTAAAAGCAAAAACAAATTATACCAGACTGCTGAAAGATATTGGCCTTACCATTGAGACTGCCAGGCAAAATGCAGTAAAGGCAATCAACACCGAACTGGTGAAAGCTAATTGGGAAATTGGCAGACACATAGTTGAATTTGAGCAGCAGGGACAGGAAAGGGCAGAGTACGGAAGTGACCTGCTGGCAAGGCTTTCAAAAGATCTTGGGCAACGATATGGTAAAGGATTTGGCAGGCGAAACATACTGGATATGCGTCGTTTTTACCTGGCCTTTTCAAAATGGCAGACAGTGTCTGCCAAATTAAGCTGGAGCCATTATATATCTCTCATCAGTATTACTGATGATGTTGAAAGAAAGTTTTATGAAAAACAGGCCATTAATCAAAACTTATCAGTAAGGGAATTAGACCGTCAGATTAATGCTGCTCTGTTTGAAAGATTGGCATTGAGTAAAGATAAAAAAGGAGTATTACAGTTATCTGAAAAGGGTCACATCATTACACAACCTCACGAAGCGGTAAAAGACCCTTATGTGCTGGACTTTCTGAAAATTCCGCAAAGCCACCGGATGACAGAGAAGCATCTTGAGCAAAAAATAATTGATAACCTGCAGCAGTTTTTGCTGGAACTGGGTAAAGGCTTTGCATTTGTAGCCCGGCAATTCAGGATTTCACTGCGCAATAAGCACTATGCTGTTGACCTTGTATTTTATCACCGCATTTTAAAATGTTTTGTGCTGATTGATTTAAAAACAAAAAAAGTAAATCACGGTGATATTGGCCAGATGAACCTCTACCTTAATTATTTCAAAGCCGAAGAAAATGTGGAAGGCGATGGTGAGCCAATTGGTATTATTCTGTCTGCGGAAAAGGATGAAGTGATGGTGGAGTATGCCATGGGTGGCATCTCCAATAAAATATTTGTATCAAAATACCAGCTCTACCTGCCTGATAAAAAGCTGTTACAGAAAAGAATTAAGGCAATTATACAAGAAAAATAAAGAAGAAGAAGGCTTGCCTGCCGGACAGGCAAGCTCAAAATTTATTATACAATTACCACGCAACAAAAAACATAATGAAATCTTTTATTAAAATATTCCTGCTCTGTTTGCTACCTGCGTTCTCAATAGCACAAATAGACCGCACCTGGGGCTATGTAACCGCAAAGCAGGCTGACAGTCTGAAACGTTCTGTGCTAACAGAAAAGAATGATACGATTAAGATGGCAGCCTACCGTAGCCTGGGTTTTTATTACCAGGAGGCCATACCAGACAGTGGCTTGTATTTTCATGAAAAGCATTTGGCATTAGCTAAGAAATTAAATATGAAATTATGGCTGGCCGATGCATACAGCCAGACCGGCTTTACCTTGACGTTTACACGTAATTTGACAAAAGCATATGAATACCATACTGAAGCCATGAAGCTGGCGGGTGATGAAAAAAGCGAAGCAGATAATTGGCGACCATGGACATTCTCGAATTCTAAAAACAGTCATGAAGCCCGTATTGCCATTTTGGGTATGAACTATCAAATGATGGGCAACTTGTGGGGTGCATTAGGCGACAGGGAAAAACAAAAGGCATATTACCTGGAAGGTGCAAAGTTGGGTGAGTCCATCAATAATGGCAAAGTAGTGTTTCTAAGTTATAATAATCTTCTCGGCACGTTTCCAAGCGATTCAGCCATTCTTGTTACCAATAAAGCACTCAAATTTGCAGAAGCATCAAACTTTCCCAGAATCAGCGGTGCATTGTTGAGGCTGGCAATAAATTATGCTGATAAGAAGATGTGGGATTCAGCTTTTGTTTTTGCACAAAAAGCAATAACTAACGCTAAAGCAAATAATAATCTCAACGGGTTAGTAGGACACTACAAAGAAGTATCCTTATTATTTGCACGGCAGAATAATAAAGACTCCTGTTTGTATTATGCAAAGAAGGTATTAGAAACAGCAGAGGTTACTGGAGTTCCACGTCATTTTGTAGAGGCTTACAGAAGCCTTTCCAACGCAAACCAGCTAAACAATAAAACAGACAGCGCCTTTAAGTATGAGCAATTAGCCCATAAATTATTTGATAGTCTCAACAATATAAGACTAGCCAATATCACTAAATATCAAAACTTTGCTTTCAATGAACAACTTCGCTTAAAAAAAATGGATGAAGAAAAAACAGCCTATGCCAATAATTTGAAAATGATGGGCTTGCTTGCAGTGCTGGGTGGCATTCTGGTAGTAGCATTCATTCTTTATCACAACAACCGCCAAAAACAAAAAGCAAATGCAGTTTTAGAATCAACGCTTGCCAATTTAAAATCCACTCAATCACAGTTGGTTCAATCAGAAAAGATGGCCAGCCTTGGAGAACTTACCGCCGGCATTGCCCATGAAATTCAAAACCCGTTGAATTTTGTTAACAACTTCAGTGAAGTGAGTGCTGAGTTGACAAAGGAATTAGTTGATGAGGTTGATAAAGGGAATACAGATGAGGTGAAAGCAATTGCTAAAGATTTAAAAAGTAATCTTGAAAAAATAAATCACCACGGTAAACGGGCTGCAGATATTGTAAAAGGAATGTTGCAACACAGCCGCAGCAGCACAGGACAAAAAGAACCAACGGACATTAATGCTTTATGTGATGAATATTTACGTTTGGCTTATCATGGTTTAAGAGCAAAAGATAAATCTTTCAATGCCACTATGAAAACAGATTTTGATGAAAGTATTGGAAACATCAACATCATCCCCCAGGATATTGGAAGAGTAGTTTTGAATTTGATCAACAATGCTTTTTATGCGGCCTCCCTGCCCTCCAAAGGAGGGTTCCCAGAGTCCGATAAAATTCATGAACCAACAATTTGGGTAAGTACAAAAAAGGTTGGTGATAAAGTTTTAATTAGTATAAGGGATAACGGGCCGGGTATTCCATCCTCCATCAAAGAAAAAATCTTTCAACCCTTCTTCACCACCAAACCCACCGGGCAGGGAACTGGTTTGGGTTTATCATTGAGTTATGATATTGTAAAGGCTCATGGTGGTGAGTTGAAAGTGGAGACGAAAGAAAGAGAAGGTTCAACTTTCATTATTAAATTACCTGTTGTCTGAATCACGCCTGCCCGACTGCGTCATTCAGGCGGGGATTGTAATGATTAAAAATTACACGGATTGAAATACATTAGCAAAAATCTGTGCAATCCATCCATCTGTGCCAATCCCTGCCTGTGCCTGGGCTTCGGCAGGCAGGCGTGATTCAGACGACGTACAGAAGCCGAAAGCGGAAACGAAAGAGAAAGTCAGGTGTTTATTATTTCATTATCTTTAATCGATACTATTTAAATAAATTACAATATGACCAAAACCCGTCAACTGCATTGTCATTTACTTATAATTGCTTTTATATTGATTGGGTTTTCGTCCTGTAATAACTCAACCAATATTCCTTTTCCTGAAAAAGAGCTTTCATATACACAACCAGTAACCGTGCCGCTAAAATTCAGTGCTGAAAAAAAATTAATATGGGATACTTCAGCCCATGGAGCAATAACACCTGTCATAAAAAAATTAGATATTGATGCCTTGCCTTCGGAAGTTTTTGATTCAACCGGGTTTATGCCATTACCACAAAAGCCTGATGAAACACACTTTGATTTTAATCAGCTTCCCGATACAATATTTAGCCTGACTAATCTTCCTTCAAAATCTTTACAGTTTAAAACTTCTGTTTTACCTCCTCCGGCAAGCATAAAAACATCGCCATTTGCCATCCGTAAAAATAACCCGCTTTCCTTATTTGAGTTTGGGCCATCGCAGGGGTTGCCGGCAAAGTTTGTTACCAGTTTACTCAAAGCTAAAAACGGGTTACTATGGATTGGCAGTGCTGAGGGTATTTTTTGCTATAATGGCGAGTATGTTAAAACAATCGTTCCGGGTCCTTTTAACCAGTCTCCCATGTGTATGATTGAAGACAATAACGGTAATATTTGGTTCGCAGATGTGGGTCGTATAGGAATGATTGATCCACGCAAAGGGACCATCAGTTATTCAACCCAATTCAGCGCAAAACAAAATACTGTTTGCAAAGTAATTAAAGATGAAGCGGGCCTGCTCTGGTTTGCCCGGACAAATTTTACCGGAGTAGTAGTTGCTAATCCTGAAACAAAAACTTTCCAAATCCTTGACCATACAAATGGGCTTACCATTTTAGACGGTTTTGCCTCAGACGTACTGGAAGATAATGACAAAAACATATGGGTTACCACCCAAAGAGGTGGTGTACATATCATCAACCGGAAAATGGGGAAAATAAAATATTTGAAAAAAATAAATGGCCTCAGCAGCGATACAACATTGTTTGTAACACAGGATAAAAAGGGTAAAGTGTGGATTGGCCGCAGGCCCGGAACATTGGATGCCGTTGATATAAAAAACAGCACTATCCTTCGCTATGGGGTAGCAGGATTCAATACACCAGCGTTTCTTATTTTTCTTTCCTGTGATGATAAAGGAAGGATATGGATGGGTAAAAATATTGGAGCGGAGATTATAGATCCCGAAAACAACACGATACGCTTTATTGATCAAACCCGTGGTTTAGCCGGAGATTATGTTTGTTCCTTTACTATGGACGATCGTAAACGAATGTGGGTGGCAACAACAACAGGGTTAAACATTATAGATCAACATGCTGAGTCGGTAAATCCTTATAATATACAGGTAACAAGCCTGATGGAAGATGGAACAGGAAATTTATGGGTGGCCACGCAAAAAGGCGTGTCTATCATTAATTTCCAAAAAAGAACTATTAAACGTTTTAGCCAGGCCAACGGTTTAAGTAATAATTTTATACAATCATTTACCAATACAAATGGGAATATAATTGTATCAACAAACGGGGGTTATAATATTATTGATCCCATTCGTAAAACGATTGAGAGTACGGGCAAAAAAGAAGGGCTGGTGAATGACACTATTTATAATGCGTTTAAAGATAAGTCAGGTAACATTTGGCTAACGGGGCCCAGCAATGGAATTGATGTGGTTGATATAACCAAAAAGGTTATCCTTCATGTAGATGCAAAAGGCGGCTTAAGCGATAATAATATACAGGATTCAAAACAAGATGCTGACGGGCTTATATGGCTGGCAACAAATAAGAACGGTATAGATATAATTGACCCGATAAATAATACAGTAAAATATTTAAATGAACAACCAGGGCTAAAAGAAACGTCCAACAAAGTGTTATTAATAGATAAACGGGGGCTTGTTTGGATTGGAACAGCCCAGGGTGTTTATGTAGCGGATATAAAAAAAGGAACCCTTACTACCATAACTACCAAAGAAGGATTAACAGATAATAAAGTTTTATCGTTACTCGAATATAATGGAACTATTGCAGCAGGTACCAATAACAAAGTAACACTCATTACACCACCTTCAGAGCCTGGTGGAGAATGGAAAATAGCTCCGTTGCAATATTCGGAAGGCTTAAGAAAACTAACAAACTCGTGGGCCAGCGATGGTATTACTTCAAAAGGCCAATACCTGTGGGGTGATGCAGAGTTAACTGTTATTAATGAACTAAAACCTGCAACAGATTCGGCTGCTACTTTTATAACCGGTATGACAGTGATGACGAAGCCACAGTATTTTATTGATAAACCACTGTTGAATAATAATGATACTTTATGGCTTGGTGACAATTATTATACAAAAAATAAAAAAACCGTAAACACAGGTTATTCTGCTGATAATGGATTAAGATGGGATAGCGTTAACGGTCCTTATAACCTACCAGTTAATCTTGAATTGCCTCATAACCAAAATTATATTCAGTTTCAGTTTGCCCAGGCACACTTAGGCAGGCCGGATAATACCTCTTATTGTTATATACTGGAAGGGATAGATAAAAACTGGAGTGCTGTTACCAATAACCCTTATACAGAAAATTATTTAAATCTTCCATCCGGAAAATATACTTTTAAAGTCCGCAGTAAAAATTTAAACGGAAAATGGAGTGAGCCTGCTGTAATAGATTTTACGATCACCCCACCCTGGTATAAAACATGGTGGGCTTACACTTTATATATACTTTTTGCAATTGGCTTATTAAGGGCTTATATCGTTTTCCGTTCCCGCAGACTAAAGAAAGAAAACAGGGTTTTGGAAGAAAAGGTTGCACTGCGTACCAATCAACTTCAAAAATCAATTGAGGATTTAAAAGAAACACAGGCGCAATTAATACAATCGGAAAAAATGGCAAGCCTTGGTGAACTTACTGCCGGTATTGCCCACGAAATTCAAAACCCGTTGAACTTTGTCAATAATTTTTCCGAAGTAAGTGTGGAACTGGCTGATGAGTTAAAAACTGAGATTAGCAACATCTCAATTGATGCGGATAAAAAATCAGAACTGGAAACCATTATCAATGACCTGGTGCAAAACCAGCAAAAAATAAATTTCCACGGCAAACGGGCCGATACGATTGTAAAAGGGATGTTGCAGCACAGCCGCAGCAGCAGTGGTGTAAAAGAACCTACCAATATTAATATCCTTGCTGATGAATATTTGCGCCTGAGTTATCATGGCCTGCGGGCAAAAGACAAATCCTTTAATGCCACCATGAAAACGGATTTCGATGAAAATCTTCCCGCCATCAATGTTGTATCGCAGGATGTGGGAAGAGTAATTCTCAATTTAATTACCAATGCCTTTTATTCCGTTACGGAAAAAAAGAAAGCCCCCCAACCCCCTGAAGGGGGAGTTTACGAGCCAACAGTTCTTGTCAGCACTAAGACTATAAAGTTCCCTTCGGGGGCTTGGGGGGTTGAAATACGTGTTAAAGACAACGGCATGGGTGTTCCTCAAAGAGTGTTGGATAAAATTTTTCAGCCGTTCTTTACAACAAAACCAGTTGGGCAGGGAACAGGTTTGGGATTATCGTTAAGTTATGACATCATAAAAGCACATGGCGGGGAATTAACTGTAGAAACAAAAGAAGGGGAAGGCGCTGAATTTATTATTCAATTACCATTATAAAATTACAAACGGCATATGAAAATTTTAGTAGTTGACGACGAGCAGGATGTTCAGATTCTGTTTGAACAGCGGTTCCGAAAAGAAATAAAAAACGGCGACTTTGTTTTTGTTTTTGCTTTTTCGGGAGAAGAGGCGCTGGAATATTTAAATAAACATGAACACGAGGCGGTACTCATCCTTAGCGATATTAATATGCCCGGAATGAGCGGCCTTCAGCTGCTGGAAGTAATTAAAACAAAATATTATAAACCACCTCCAACGGTTATGATGATTACGGCATACGGTGATGCTGAAAATTTTAATACAGCCAAACAATTAGGAGCAGATGATTTTTTAACCAAACCAGTGGATTTTATCTCGCTGAAAGAAAAATTAAAAACAATTCAGTAATGGCCAAAATTCTTGTAGCAGATGATGAACAGGACCTGGAAGTCCTTATCAAACAAAAGTTCCGACAAAAAATAAGGGAACACCAATATGAGTTTGTATTTGCAATTAACGGTGTAGATGCTTTAGAAAAAATGCAGCAGCACACTGATATTGATATGTTGCTGAGCGATATCAATATGCCCGAAATGGATGGCTTAACATTATTGAGCAGGCTTGGAGAATCGAACCCGCTTATAAAATCAGTTATTGTTTCTGCTTATGGCGATATGGATAATATCCGTACAGCCATGAACCGTGGCGCTTTTGATTTTATAACAAAACCTATCAATTTTGAAGACCTTACTATCACCATGGAAAAAACACTGCAGCATGTGAAACAAATAAAAGAAACGCTGCGGGCCATTAAGGAAAACAATATCCTTAAAATGTATGTGGATGAAACAGTGCTCAATTTTATGGGAAGCCGTGAATATGAAAGTTCTTTAATGGAAAACGAATCCGTTGAGGCCACCGTTATGTTTATTGATATCTGCAGCTTTACATCCATCAGCGAAACCACCCCGGCTGATGAAGTAGTAAAACTTTTGAATAATTATTTTGATGTAATGGTAAAAGAGATCATTGCACAAAATGGATATGTAGATAAATTTATTGGCGATGCCGTGATGGCGGTATTTCGTGGTAACTATCATTTAGACCGTGCCATTGATGCTGCACTGAGTGTTCGCAGCAAAGTAGCAGCGCTGCCCAGCGTAGCCAATAATTTTTCGCCAAAAGTTTCTATAGGTATCAACAGCGGTGAAATGATCTCGGGCAATATAGGTTCCGTTACTTTAAAACGGCTTGATTATACCGTTATTGGAGATACTGTTAACACAGCCCAGCGGCTTCAGTCTGTAGCTAAAGAAAACCAAATTATGATCAGCGAAGAAGCTTATCAAAAAGTAAAGGAATCGTTTAACTGTGAGCCATTGGGTGAACTAACCTTAAAAAATAAATCTATCCCTGTAAAAATTTATACTGTAGTGGATTGATGCTCCCTATCACAAAAATTTGACAAAAGCAAGGATCAATTTAAAAATTGATCCTTTTTTTAAGGATATTTAAGGATGAAATGTTTTTTTATCTTCCTTCTTTTTTCCGTTTCAGCAGCTGCGCAAATAAAATACGATATAATCATCCGCAACGGAAAGGTATTAGATGGCAGTGGAAACAACTGGTATTATGCTGACATGGCTGTTAAGGATGGAAAGATAGCTCTCATACAAAAACATATTACTGAAGAAGCTATAAAAATTATTGATGCCAATGGTTTAATTGTGGCGCCGGGTTTTATTGATGTACATACCCATATTGAAGATGATGAAATAAAAAATCCAACTGCCGGTAATTTTATTTACGATGGTGTAACTACCGTTATTACCGGTAACTGTGGTTTATCAAAAGTTGATATTGATACCTATCTCCACTTCATCGATAGTTTGAAATTATCCATTAATGTAGCCGCACTCATTGGGCATAACGATGTAAGAAGAGCGGTAATGGGCAAAGCAATGCGT
>JACPOD010000075.1 GCA_016185185.1 Sphingobacteriales bacterium
TACACTTTTTGATTAATGGTTTTATCGGTATGGAGGATGCGTTGTTCTAATTGCTCTAACTGCTGGGGTAAGGTTGTTTGTTGCTTTTGCTGCTGTAACTGGAGCATGGTGTTTACCAGTTTTACGATTTCATCATGCAGGCTTTGATTTGCTTTTACTGCCACATCAGGGATAGGCAAATCTCTTAAATCTTGTAATAGTATCTTAGGAAATGTTCCTTTAAATGCATTAGGAGAAGTATTGGTATGATAAAATGAAATGAGTTTTGAATTTAGCACTCCCAGTAAAAATTCTAATTTTATTTTATCAGTAATCAACTTTACTCCATCAACAGAATTTGAAAACACATAGTCTTCTTTTATTAAGGTCGCTTGTATGATGCCATTTGATGTAACTTCTCTAATAATTAATCTCGGCCCATTAAACCATTCAGGATTTCTTGGTGCAGCCAACTTGCCATAATCAACATAACCACCTTCCCATTTTAAATAATATCGTTCAATTTCGCCACCTCCAATTAATGGTCTGTGAGTAGCTTTTACCTTTAAAGTACTATGAAAGATTTTATTCTTGGAATCATCAGCTTTTTGAGGAGGTGTGCCCTTCCCTTTTTCGTATATTTTAACTCCCCAAACAACATCGGCAAAATCTGATAGTTTTAATTTATGTACTCGTACTGTATTTACCAATTCTATTGAAGCAGGATTAGAATAAACGGGGAAATTATAATTTTCATTATTAGTTATGATGGTTGTATCAACTTGATACGATTCAGAATTCTCATTGTCCCATCTCTCAACTTTAAACCTTTCTACAGGTTTTGCTTTTGAGAAAATAACGATACATGTTTCAACTGATACATCTTTGAATGTTTGTTTTGGTGCTATAACAACATTTTCAACAGCTGTGTGTTCAATTAAATACTTTCTGAACTTTATATCATACACAGAGGCAGTCCAGGCTGATGGCACAATAAATCCAAGCTTACCATTTTTCTTTAACAAGTTATTACCTCTTTCAAAAAAAAAATGTAGGTATCAAGTTGATAATTAGCAACACCGTATTTGCTTCTAAAATATTTATCTTCCTGAGGGGATAAAATTGCACCATATGGAGGGTTCCCAATCACACAATCAAATGCTCCACCATCTTTAAACACCGCAGGGAAAGCCTGCTGCCAGCTAAAAGGTTTTATTTTCTTTTCTAATGTGGGTTCAAAATCTATTTGCCCGTCATAAAAATCAGTATCTACTAAACTGTTACCGCATTTAATATTATTGTCCAGCGTAGGCAGTTAGTTTGGTTACTTCCACGGCCTGGGTGTCAATATCCACCCCGTAAATATTATTGAGCAGTATTTGTTTTTTAAGGGCGGTGGTAAGGTTACCGTCCGGCGTTAAGGGTAGCTTGTTACGTTTTTTTATAGCTTCATTGCGCTGTTTTTCATTATAGGTTTTATTGTTTTGTGCAATGGCGGTTAGTTCTTCAAACCCGGGTTTATAATACTGTGTATGCCAGTTAAGCAGGTACTGGTACGCACCTAATAAAAAACTACCACTGCCGCAGGCCGGGTCCACTATGTTAAGTTTGGTAATTTGCTCCGGTGTTTTATCCCGGCATAATTTACCTATGGTACTGGCTACTATATAATCTACTATATACTGCGGGGTATAATACACACCACCGGCTTTGCGTACCTCCGGCTTTTCTTCTATTACGGCACGGTGCCCGGCGGTAAGCTTTATTTGCTTGCCAAGGAACTGCTCGTAAGCGCTGCCCAGTATTTCCACACTCAGCACACTAAACTCATAGGGGCTTACAGGGTAATAGAGTTCGTTAATGATGGATTTAATTATTTTATTATCCACCACTATGTTTTTGCTCAGCTTGTCTTTGGTAAAATCAAACAGACCGCTATTGTATTTTTCATCGGCTTCTTTAAAATAGGTAAAGAGGTTTTGGTAGTACCCACCCCCAGCCCCTCCCTGGAGGGGAGATGATTCGTCTGCTTTCAGCAGGCTTTTAAGACGGCCATATTCTTCCACACTCCTGTCCTCTGCAATGCGCAGGAAGATGATGCGGTCGAGTGTTTGCTGTACTAAAAAGTTGAGTTCATCTTCATTTAAGGCCTCGTTACGCAACGCTATGTTGAGGGCTAACTGTTTGCGCCATTCATCTAAGGAGGCTAAAAACTCTTTATCTACGGTGGCAGTTCCTTTCTTGTTTTTATCGGCGGCTACAAATTTGTCGAAGCTGCCTTTGAGTACCCTTTCTTTGGAGAAGGTGTCCCAGATAAAATCAAACTCGGGCAAGTAATCTTTATAGGTAAGGTATTTAATACGACCGGCAGAAGCTTTATCGGTAACACTTGGTTTTTTATTGCAATCGTATATAGCCAGCTCTTCAAAATCGTAAGGATGGAGATGGGCATTTTAGCACTCCACGCATAACGGCGCACCTGGTAAGCAGGCAGCACTTCTTCTTTTACCAGCACACTGGGCTTTTTGGCTTCTACAAAAAACAGGCGTTTACCACCGGGTAATTTAAAGGAGTAATCGGGTGCTTTGGTGGCCCCGCCAATTTTTATTTTGTCTTCGTGTATTACTTCCCGGTAGGCTTCGGCATAACCGTTGGAGTTATCCATATCCCAGCCAAGGGCTTTAAAAAAGGGGTCAATAAAATCTTTACGGGTGAGGGTTTCGTTATAGTCTGTTTTTTTATAAGAAAGTAGCTGTTCGCCAAAACGGATAACAAGGTTTTCAATTTCTTTATAAGCAGCTTCTTTGCTCGGCATCGGTTGGTAATGGTTTATAACCGAAAATAAGAAAAAGATGAGTAAGAAGGGATGGTGTACTTAAAAATTGGCATTACTTACGCCTATTTTACGGCAAACCAGTTTTGCTGCTTCAATGCTTTTATTAATTCCTGTGTGTACAAAACAGCATCTGATTTTTTTAAGTGCGACCATTCGGGGCAAATCATATCTTTCATTACGGGGTAATCTTTAAAATGGATACCCGCACACCCGGTTGTGGATAATAATTTATCAAAGTATTCCGCCCTTGGGTGTTGTATGGGTTCATTATCCCAGTATCCCCCGCTGGAAGGAGTACGGACAAATATTACTTTACCGCCCCTTGCTTTTATTTTAGCTACTGCTGTTTTTACTTCATCAAATATCTTTTGCAGGGTATCGCCGGTTACACCGTGGTGTTTGTCAAGGGCACCCCATCTTGTCCATAAATCAGTAACCTGGCGTTGCATAGCAGTATCGTTGGGAAACTCATCCGTCATTATTTCCTGCCGCCTGAAATTTACATAGGAGAATTTTTTAGGAAAGATACCTTCACCACCGATACCTTTTCTGTCAGTTATTCGTGTGTCAATGAGTATTGCATTTAATGAAAACATATCCTTATCCAAAAAAACAAATTGAGATTCCAGTGCAAACCCAAGCTGTGCACTTAGTTTTTGTGCGGGGGTAGCTTCCTTCCAGTATTTTATCCGCTTGGTCATGCCCTGGTCTTCCCAGGTACCAAAGAATAAACCTTCTGTTACATCAATAATTAATTTGCCTTTAAAGTTTTCATCGTTACTTAAATTAACTAAAGCCTGCCTCGGGTTAGAGCCATGCAACGCTAACTGTACAGCTTCCGCACCGGTAGTTTGTTCCCATGTAGGTATATCCAGATCAAATTCAATTCTTGATGAGCCGATAAAAACAGTGGCTTTATCTATTGGTTTATACACCCGTGCCCTGTTCTTTGCCCAAAGCGCCTCGTCATCATTATAGGCTAATTTATAATTATGGCTCCGCCAGTAATATTCCCATGCGGCTACGGAAAGCGTAACGAGTACCAGCATTAATAAGCCTGCTTTTGCCAGTGGTTGTGTTGTCATCCTGCTAAATTTTTATTGCCGGTAGTTTTTTAAAATTGGAAATAAATAAAGGAGCTGCTGCTTTCCTGGCTCCATATGAGCAGCAATAAAATGATGGCCCAAAAAAGCCCCACTACCCACCATGGTTTATTGGCCGCTACTTCCAGTACTTTTTTATCCCGCATGAACCAATGTACAATAACCATTCCCGTAACGATAACAATAACTTTAAGAATAGCCAGTGTAGTTAAGATGGGTTCTGCTCCTTTCTTCATACTAAACATAGAGGTTAAAACAGACCATGCATCGTGAAAATTGGTAGCCCGGAAGAATACCCATGTTACATTAATAAGAAAGAACGTAAACATGGCGATCATAAAATTGCGGAAGATCTTTGGTTTTAATATTTCCGGTACGGGTCCTAATACACCCACTTCACCTGCAGGTGTAGCTGCAATGGCGGCCACTTTATCATGCCTAAAATCTGCAATGGCTTTTTCCACCCACAAATAAAACCCATGCAATCCGCCCCATACCACAAAAGTCCAGTTAGCGCCATGCCATAAACCACCGAGCAACATGGTTACCATTAAATTGATATAGGTCCTGAATTTACCTTTTCGGTTACCGCCCATCGGTATGTATAAATAATCCCTCAGCCATGCTGATAAGGTGATATGCCATCGTTTCCAGAAATCGGAGAAACCAACGGCGGCGTATGGATATAAAAAATTTTGTGGCAAAATAAACCCTAAACACATGGCTGCACCCACGGCACAGGTGGAGTAACCGGCAAAGTCAAAAAATATTTGTCCTGAAAAAGCAAGCACACCCATCCATGCATCCAGTACAGGTAATTTACCCGGCTGCCCAAATACATCATTGGCAGGAGCTGCCAGCATACTATCTGCCAGCACTACTTTCATGAACAAACCAATGGAAATAAGGAACAATCCTTCGAGCAGCATTTTTTGTGTGGCTTTTCTTTCCGTTTCAAACTGCGGCACTAATTGCGGTGGCCGAACAATAGGACCTGCTACCAGGTGCGGGAAGAATGTTACAAACAAAGAAAAGTCCAGTAATTTTTTTACCGGTTCACTCTTCTTTTCATACATATCTATGGTATAACAAAGGGTTGTAAAGGTGTAGAAGGAAATACCAGCCGGAAGAATAATATTGGGTTTGGCAGGATGAAAGTTCCAGCCAATGGCATTTACAATGGTAACAAAATTATCGAGCAGGAATGTACCATATTTAAAAAAGCAAAGCATACCAAGATTACCAATTAAACTCACTACCAGCAATAACCGTTTTTTAGATACATTGGTTTGTGTGTATAAAGCACGGCCTACAAAATAATCGATCACTGTTGACATCCACAGTAACAGGATAAAGGGGGGATTCCAGGCAGCATAAAAAATATAACTCGCCAGCAGCAGGTTTACTTTTTTTGTCTTCCAGCTAAAAGGAAGGTTGTGCAGGATAAGAACAATAATAAAAAAAACGACGAATGTATAAGAATTAAAAACCATAAATATTTAGTTAAGCGGTAAGTAATGTGGTTGGTTAATTTTTTTTAGGGAACCAGTTTTTTTGTTCTAAAATTTGGATGAGCTCTTTGGTGAATACAGCAGCATCACTCAAACTCAAATGTGATTCTTCGGGACATTTAAGTGCTGCCATTACCGGATCATCAGTATAATGGATACCATCTGTATTGGTTGCCTTTAATAATTTATCCCAGTAGCCCTGTCTTGGATATTTTTTTAGTTCCCTTTCCAGGTACGTTCCGGATGACGGTGGACGTACAAAGATCACCTGGCCCCCTCTTGCTCTAATTTTATCCACAGAAATTTTTACAGTGGTTAAAAATGAATCCAGTTGTTTTCCGGCAAGGGGTTTTTCATCATCACCACCGGCAAATATCTGCCATATATGAGTTACTATATTGGAAATGGAAGTATCACTGGCCATTTTATTGGTCATATATTCCTGACGGGAGAATTTAACCCTGCCAAAGTCAGAAGGGAACCCTTTGAAATTTCGTATCCCCGGGCGGTCTTTTAATGGTAATTGTTTTAACTGGGCGCCTAAGGAATGCCACTCCTTATCCAGAAAGACAAGTTTGGATTCCAGTAAATGGTTGATATAAAAGCTTGCCCATTGTGCCGGCGTTTCTTCTTTATAATACTTCATGTTTTCTACTGGTCTGCGGTCGCTGCCATGTAAAGAAAAAAACAGTCCTTCCACAACATCCACTATTAATTTGCCTTTAAACTTTTCGTCGTTAGCAAGATGATGTAAAACGGGAACAGGTGTACTTCCCACACAGGCTAACTGCACGGCCTGTTCGCCTGTAATTTTTTCCCAGGTGGGGATGTCGGTGTCAAATTTAATACGGGAAGATCCGATGAAAACAGTGGTTTTGTCAGCGGGTCCATCTGCTTTTGCACGGGTATGAGCCCATAAAGCAGGATCATCATAATAATCATTTTCAAAACCGTTACTTCGCAAATAAAGCTCCCAGCTGGTAACAGAAACAAGAACAATGACCAGCATCAATAATGCTGACCGGGCTAATGGTTGGTTGGGCATAGAAATAGTTTTGGTTATGGTTTCCTGCTTATAATTATTAAAATATATAACTATAAACAATAAGCTATTTTCACGGTAAAGCAATACATGTTTAAAAAATAAATATCCTTATCGTTTTACAAAGGATAGCTAATGTATTTGTCCATTATATAAAAGGAAGGAATACGGTTGGTTTCGAATTATTTTTAAATATAGAGAAATTAATCTGGCAGACTGAAATTATTTTTTCAACATGGTGGAATTACCCCCCACTGTTAGTGTACTCCTTAACAAAAAGTTCATACAAATTATCATTAAAATCAATACCATTATATTGATCATTAACGATGCGTGAATTAAAAAATGTTTACCTTACTCTGAATTATTATACGTTCTATTTTTAAAATTTCTCAAACCAGGAAATATGTCACAAAAAAAGATCATTACCATTTTTGGTGCTACCGGTGCCCAGGGGGGCGGATTGGCAAGAGCTATATTAAATGATAAAAACAGTGAGTTTGCCGTTCGTGCTGTTACTAGAGATCCCAATTCTGATAAAGCAAAAGCACTGGCAGCATTGGGGGCCGAAGTAGTACAGGCCGATCTTGGTCATCCTCAATCGGTGTATAGAGCAATGGAAGGTGCTTACGGTGCCTATTGTGTTACTTTTTTCTGGGCACATTATTCACCTGAACAGGAAGATGCTGAAGCAAGGCTGATGGCCGCAGCAGCAAAAGCAGCCGGGTTAAAACATGTAATATGGTCAACCCTGGAAGATACCAGGGAATTGGTACCGCTGCATGATGACCGAATGCCAACCATCAATGAAAAATATAAGATACCGCATTTTGATGCAAAGGGTGAAGCGGATAAATATTTTATTGAAGCAGGTGTACCCACTACTTTTTTACTGGCCTCCTTTTATTGGGAAAACCTTATTTATTTTGGTGCAGGCCCCAAAAGAGGCAGTGATGGGAAACTGGCTATCACTTTTCCAATGGGAGATAAAAGAATGTCGGGTATAGGTGCTGAAGATATTGGTAAATGTGCTTATGGTATTTTTAAAAGAGGTTCATCACTGGTGGGCAAACATATTGGGGTAGCGGGTGAAGAACCAACCTGTACACAAATGGCTGCTTCTTTATCTAAAGCATTGGGAGAAGAAGTGCGGTATAATGATGTGAGTCCTGATGTATACAGAAGTTTTGGGTTTCCCGGCGCTATTGAGTTAGGTAATATGTTCCAGTTTTACCGTGATTTTGAAGAACAATGTATTGCTGTACGTAATGTAGCTTTTTCAAAAGAACTGAATCCCGAATTACAAAATTTTGACCAATGGTTAGCAGCAAATGCCAGTAAAATACCATTGGATTGAAATAATGTTTGAGTTATTGAATTAAAATAGTAAGCAGGTTTTATATAGAATATCTTCAGGATATAAGCAGTCTATGAAATATATTTTTCTATTGCCATTATCATTCTTTTTTTACAATGCATTTACGCAAACCGCTTCTTTTAAAGAAATAAGAATGCGGCCAAACCCGAAGTATTATAAAACATCTGATATCACTATTATTTATCCCTTAATCAGTACCAAAAATTCCAAGACCGATCAATTAATTAATAACAGTATCCGGACAGCAATCATCGGCGAAGAAGATGTAAAAGGAAGTTTGAAAGCAGCACTGTTACACATGTCAGCAGATGGCACAACTGATTTATCCTATGAAATCACTTATAATAAAAACTGGGTTCTTTCCTTAACTATATACAGCCAGGGTTGTGGCGCTTATTGTTCTTCCTCCTACAATTACTTGAACTTTGATTTAAAAACAGGAAAAGAAATTGAAGCCGGTGATTTGATCATCAAAGAAAAAAAAGATAGTCTTGAAAAAATTATACTGGCAAAAAAAACAAATTCTCTTTCCAATTATAAAAAGGAAGAGCTTAGCATGTTGAACAACGATGAAATTGACACAGCAACATATGAATGGGCAATACAGGAAGTTGACAGCGTCTGTATAAAAGAAATAAGCTTGCAAAACTTTGTTATTTCAAAAAACAATATTGAGTTTAAAAGTGATTGTGATTTCCCGCATATCATAAAATCGCAGGAGCCGTTTTTAGAATTAAAATTCAGCCTGGTATTTTTGAAATCTTTTTTAGCTCCTGTCTATCGTCAACGTCTTATTAAATAGAACCAAACCCTGCAAGTTTAGATTTGGAAAACGATAATAATGCCGCTTAAATATTTACTTATCCTAACTTATAAAAAGCTCCTTCACATTGAAATAAACTTGCATTTGCCGTTGTTTTTATAATATTGCACCGGATTTAAGCGCTTAACCTTAGGGTAAATCAGGCGTTTAAACTGGTTCCAACATCCTGAAAATCAAAAAATTTTACGCATTAATGGCAAAAAATTTATTAATAGTTGAGTCGCCCGCCAAGGCCAAAACCATTGAAAAAATCCTGGGAAAAGATTTCCAGGTTAAGAGTTGTTTTGGACATATACGTGACCTTGCCAAGGCGGAAATGGGTATTGATACAGAGAATAAATATAAACCGCATTATATCGTTCCGGCCGAAAAGGAAAAAGTGGTAAAGGAATTAAAAAGCCTGGCCAACAAAAGTGAGGAAGTATGGCTGGCAACGGATGAGGACCGTGAAGGAGAAGCCATCAGCTGGCATTTATGTGAAGTGCTGGGATTAGATCCAAAAACCACCAAGCGAATTGTTTTTCATGAGATCACCAAACCGGCCATTCAAAATGCTGTAGCCAATCCTCGTTTATTAGATATGAACCTGGTGATGGCCCAGCAGGCACGTCGTGTGCTGGATAGAATTGTGGGTTTTGAACTGAGCCCGGTATTGTGGCGTAAGATGAGTATGGGAAGTAATTTAAGTGCAGGTCGTGTACAAAGTGTAGCCGTACGTTTGATTGCAGAAAGAGAACGGGAGATCAATGCATTTAATTCTGTAAGTACTTTTAAAATTGAAGCACAGTTTTCTGCAAAAGACCTGGGTGATAAATTAGTTTCGTTTAGTGCCGAAGGTAAAAAACAAAATACAGCGGAAGATGCCCAACGTTTTTTACAAAGTTGTATTGGTGCCAACTATAAAGTAAGTGATATACAGGTAAAACCCGGAAAGAAATCACCCGCCCCCCCATTTACAACTTCAACATTACAACAGGAAGCCAGCCGGAAGTTAGGTTATGGTGTAAGTCGCACCATGTTGCTGGCACAAAAATTATACGAAAGCGGTAAGATCACATACATGCGTACTGACAGTGTGAACTTAAGCAACACTGCATTGGGTGATATTACAAGAACTGTAAATACTATGTATGGTGAAAAATATCACCAGTTCCGCAAATACAAAAACAAAAATGAGAGTGCACAGGAAGCACACGAAGCGATCCGCCCGACGTACATGGAAAATACAACAGTGGATGATGCTGATTGTAAACGTTTGTATGAACTGATATGGAAACGTACCATGGCCTGCCAGATGGCCGATGCAGAAACCGAAAAGACGGTAGCTAAAATAAATATCTCAACTAATAACGAAGAACTTACTGCACAGGGTGAAGTATTAAAGTTTGATGGTTTTTTAAAGGTTTACCGTGAAGACAGGGATGATGATGAAGAATTTGAAGAAGACCAGGAAGGTATGTTACCCCCTTTAACGGTTGGCATGCAATTGCCTTTACAGGAAATGAATGCAGTAGAACGTTTCAGCCGTGCAGCCCCAAGATATACGGAAGCTTCCCTGGTAAAAAAATTAGAAGAGCTTGGTATTGGTCGCCCTTCTACGTATGCTCCCACTATTTCTACTATTTTAAAAAGAGGTTATGTGGAAAAAAGAGATAAAGAAGGGGTGAAGAGAGAGTACCGCATAATAAAATTAAAAGCTGATAAAATTTCTACTTTAACCGAAAGTGAAAATACGGGTGCTGAAAAGTCAAAACTCTTCCCCAGTGATCTGGGTTTAGTGGTTACTGATTTTTTAAGCAAGTATTTTGATGACATCATGGATTATGGTTTTACTGCCCGTATTGAGGAAGAGTTTGATGAAGTGGCAGAAGGAAAAATCAAATGGAACAAGATGATCGATGATTTTTATTTGCCCTTTAAAAAAGACGTAGATAAAACCATTGAAACAGCTGAAAGAGCAAGCGGTGAAAGAGAATTAGGAGATGATCCTGAAAGTGGACGACCGATCATTGCAAGAATGGGACGTTATGGCCCGATGGTACAGATCGGTATTCCGGATGATGATGAGAAACCTAAATACGCCAGGCTCAAACAGGGACAAAGTATTGAAACCATTACACTGGAAGAAGCACTTGATCTTTTCAAACTTCCATTAGCGTTAGGAGAATATGAAGGACAGGAAGTATCCGTAAATGTGGGCAGGTTTGGTCCCTATATAAAATTTGGCGAACAGTTTATTTCTATTCCAAGAGGCGAAGAGCCATTGGATACAGATTTAGAAAGAGCTATCGAATTAATTAAAGAAAAACAACAGGCCGATGCACCCATTGCCACTTATGAAGATAAACCCGTAACAAAAGGGAAAGGACGTTTTGGCCCCTATATTAAATGGAATGAAATGTTCATTAACGTTCCGAGGCGATACAATTTTGATAACCTTACTAAAGCTGATATTAAAGAACTGATTGATGCGAAAGTGGCAAAAGAATCCAATCGTTTTATACAGCAATGGCCGGAAGAAAAAATATCCATTGAAAATGCAAGATGGGGACCGATCATTAAGTTCAATAAAAAAATATTGAAGGTGGGCAGAAAAGAAGATGAAGGTAAATACACTGCGGAAGAATTAGCAGCAGTTCCATTGGAAGAAGTAAAGAAGATGATCGTAGCACAAATACCGGGTGCTTTTGAAAAGAAAGTAAAAGCCGCAGCAAAGAAAAGTGCTACCCCCAAAAAAGCAACAGCAAAAAAGGGAGCAAAGAAAAAATAAATAGTCTTTAAAAATAGTTTTTAACGGCAACAAAAAAATGTTGCCGTTTTTATTTAAAAGAATTTGGTTTGTGGATTTGTGGAAAACTATTTTAAGAAATATTTAAAACTATTTCGAATATTGAATCCGTTAACCCATTGTCTTATAATCAAAGAAACCCAATGAAAGAAACTACAGAGATATCCGCCTTACTTCATCTTATTGATGACCCCGACGAGGAAGTATATATAACCGTATGCGACAAGATCATTTCCTTCGGTAAAGCTATTATCCCCAACTTAGAAGACCTTTGGGAAAACACTCCTGATGAAGAAGTACAGGAAAGAATTGAATTACTCATTCATCGTCTGCATTTCCAGGACCTGCAGGCAGAGTTTACCGAGTGGTGCAAACAAGATGATCCTGATCTCTTTCATGGAGCATTATTAATTGCACGGTATCAATATCCTGATTTAAATACTACTGCGGTGTACCAGGAACTGGAAAAAATACGCCGCAATGTATGGTTGGAGCTGAATAATTATCTTACCCCGCTCGAACAGGTAAATGTTGTAAATAACATTTTATACAATTACTATAAATTGAAAGGAAGTGAAATCTCTTATTCTCATCCGGATGATTTTTTAATTCATAAAGCAGTGGAAGGGAAAAGAGGTAATTCTCTTGCCAATGGTATTCTCTATCTATCCCTTTGTGAGATACTGGATATCCCTGTAAGGATCATCAATATTCCCCGACAGTTTATCATTGCCTATTTTGAACACGATACTTTTTTTGAAGAACTACCACAAAACCCCTCGGAGAAAATTATTTTTTATCTTGATCCTTTAAGCGGACAGGTGTACACTCAAAAAGATGTGGAAACTTATTTTAAAAGAATATCGGTACCGCTCACCCCTTCTTATTTCAAACCAATGAATACCAAACGCATCATTAAATTATTGCTGGAAGAGTTTTCCAAATGTTTTGATGATGTAAAACATGAATACAAGCGGAATGAGCTGTTGTTACTGGCCGATATGCTAATTGAAAAATAATTTTAGTGTTACACCTGAACCACTCCCATTTTAAATTCCGCCATTTCCGGATTATGATTGGCCGCATTAATTGCTTCTGAAATTACCATTCTTGTTTCAACAGGATCGATGATTGCATCCACCCACAACCTTGCCGCAGCATAATAGGCAGAAGTCTGTTTATCATATCGTCCTTTAATTTCATCGAGCAATGCTTTTTCATCTTCCGCACTTACTTCTTTTCCTTTTGCTTTCATTGAAGCAACCTGTATTTGCAGCAATGTTTTAGCGGCCTGGTCACCACCCATTACTGCGATCCTGGCTGTTGGCCATGCATAAATAAATCTTGGGTCATACGCTTTTCCGCACATGGCATAATTACCTGCGCCGTATGAATTACCTATGATGATGGTAACTTTAGGGACAACAGAATTGGCAACAGCATTCACCAGTTTGGCTCCATCTTTTATAATACCGGCATGTTCACTTCTTGAACCTACCATAAAACCAGTCACATCCTGCAAAAAAACCAGTGGTATTTTTTTCTGGTTACAGTTCATAATAAATCTTGCCGCTTTATCGGCACTGTCATTATAAATAACGCCACCCATTTGCATCTCTCCTTTCTTACTCTTTACAATTTTACGCTGATTGGCAACAATACCTACTGCCCATCCATCAATTCTGCCGTAACCACAAATAATGGTTTTGCCATACTCTTCTTTAAATTGTTCGAAGGCAGAATCATCTGTAATGCGTTCTATCACATCAAGCATATCATAAGGTTTTCCTTCACTGGAGAATATTCCATAGAGCTCGTTCACATTTTTTTGAGGAATAGCAGGTTTAATACGATCAAAGCCGGCTTTATTCTTTTCGCCCAGCATTCCCATCATTCGTTTTACATGATCAAGACATTCATGCTCTGTTTTAAACTTATAGTCGGCTATACCAGATATTTCAGTATGTGTAATGGCACCACCTAATGTTTCCGTATCAATATCTTCACCAATGGCAGCTTTAACAAGATAAGGCCCCGCTAAAAAGATGGAACCGTTATTTTCTACCATCAGTGTTTCATCGCTCATAATTGGCAGATATGCCCCTCCTGCCACACAAGCACCCATTACTGCAGCAATTTGAGTAATGCCCATTGCACTCATTCGGGCATTATTACGGAATATCCTTCCAAAATGTTCTTTATCCGGAAAAATTTCATCCTGCATGGGAAGAAATACGCCTGCGCTATCTACCAGGTAAATGATAGGTAAATGATTTTCCATAGCAATCTCCTGCAACCGCAAATTCTTTTTTCCGGTGATGGGAAACCATGCACCCGCTTTTACTGTTTGATCGTTGGCGACAATAATACATTGCCTGCCACTTACATAACCTGCTCCGGCAACGGTACCTCCAGCAGGACAACCTCCTTGCTCAGCATACATTTCATAACCTGCGAAAGCTCCTAATTCAATAAAAGGTTTATTGGCGTCTCTTAAATACTCAATTCGTTCACGAGGGGTCAGTTTATTTTTCTCGTGTTGTTTTTCAATTGATTTTTTTCCACCCCCTTCATAAATTTTTTCCAGGCGATGGCGCATTTCACTCAGTGAAAGTTTTAAAGCATCTTCGTTACGGTTAAATTCAAGGTTCATATACTCAATCGTTATAGGACAAAGATAAGGGCCGCAGCAGTAAGGCAATAAAATTGCGGTTAGAGGGTATATGTTTTACAATTGTTTTTGGTTAATTTGAAGCCGAATTATACACCACCCGGCACAATTATGATCAAATCAATCTTTTTAATTGGACTACTGTTGATAACAGCCAGTACTTACAGTCAGAATTATATCATCCGGCACGATCTGCAAAAAGAAAAAACAGAATACCTGCAGGTAAAAAGACTGAATGATACTGTAAAAGTAAGGGACATTAATATCAAAAAAAATGGACGAATCATTTTACAGGTTGACAATTTCAATCCTTTTTACTGGAATGCCCGTGTTACGGCCTATAAAAAACCGGTAGACAATCCATCCAGTTCAGCAGGAGCTTTTAATCCCTTTAGTTTTTTAGCACAGGGTTTTGGAAATTTTATTTCTTCTGCCTTACCCAAAATGGATATGCCAAAAGCCAGTGGCGATGGATTAAGCGGACAAGCATCCGCAGCCGCTACTAACGCATTAATGCTGTATAAACATAATTATGAGCAACTGGTGGTATTGCAAAACAAACTAAACGACCTCGAAAACCTCAAACTAAAATTAAGCAGCTTAAAATATGATATCACTAAAAATGAAATAACAATAAAAAAAGAAGCTGAAGATGCAGTTACAAAAGTTTTAGGCAGTTCGAAACTGGAATTTGAAGATGCTTTTTCGTTGGGCAATAAACTGGATAATTCTTTCCAGTCAACCATAGACTCTTCCCTCTTATTACAAGGTCAGCTACCAAAGCTTTCCACTGCAGAAACCGCAGTAATGATAAGAAATGCTGAAGGCAAGCTGATGACCATTCAAAAATATAATGAAGAAAACCTGCATCCTTTTTTAGACAAAGTAAATAACGTGGCATCATTATACCGTGATATCAGCACTGCTAATTTTAAGTATGCCTATGTTGTAAATGCAGACCCGGACATAAGCGACCTCAAACTTGAGTTATTTTCAAGAATTGATGGAGATAAGAAAGATACCATGGTAAAATATTTTACAGTACGTGGTAAAGGAAATTTTAAACTCCGTAACTCCATGGGTATAGCCTTTACTTATTTTGCTGATAATAACCGATCTTATTTTACGGATCCCAGCAGTAATACCATTGTTAAAACAAATGGAGATTTCTTTACACCGGTACTCAGTACTTTTATTCACTTTTATGGGGGAAGTTCCGCCCGAATTAAATGGGGCGGTGCATTAGGCTTTGGTATTCCTTTACAGGGTGCACAAAAGGATATTAATTTTTTACTGGGTTTAAGTGCAGTATTAGGATATAATGAACCGATTTTAATAACTGCAGGGATCAGCGGTGCTAAAGTAAATAAACTGGATAAAGGTTACAAAGAAGGTGACCAGGTTAACAGTGGATTTGTAATCCCTGTAAGACAGGTATACCAACCGGGGGCATTCTTAGCTGTAAGTTTTAATTTGAGCACCCTTGCAAGAAGGAATTAAATTAAAGTTCTATTATAGAAAAACCCGAAGTACAAATGCTTCGGGTTTTATTGTGCCCAGAACAGGAATCGAACCTGCACATCCTTGCGAATACCAGATTTTGAGTCTGACGCGTCTACCAGTTCCGCCATCTGGGCTATTTCTTTATCAACGTTTTCAAATATTCTTTGCCGACCCCGCTTTTCAAATATTTTTCTCTATTTCTAGCTTTCTGTCTGCTTTCAAATTGCTCAATCAAAATTACTTCAAAAGGCCGGTAAGCTTTTGTTGTTTTTCCCTTCATTATGTTGTTTAACCCGTCGGTTAGTATTATTGGAAATACCAACATAAATATAATTTCTTGAAAGGCTGTTTATAACATATACATAATACATAAAAGAACTTTCAGTAAATCGAACCTGCACATCCTTGTGCGGGTTGCAAATGTAAAGTGAAAAAGCTAAAGTGGAAAATCAAATTTCATTCTTATTTCAGCTGCTCTTTCAAACGGTTAAGATATTTCTTTTTGTAATAATATTCTTTTACCTGCAGCAATGCTGCTTCGGTAGTTATTCCTTCTTTATAATTTTCAATAATAGCCTGAACAGGCTGGTATATTTCTTTTTCTGCATTTTCCAAACTGGTTTTTACTGCAGGGATATTTTCAGTTTCTTCAAAAGCGGCATCCGCAAGTTGTTCGTTCAAATCCATCATCTCCATTAAAAAATCTGACGGCAACTGGTATTTTTCTTCTTCTTCCAGCAGTCCTTTTTGCATTAGTACATATTTTATCGTTTCATCCGGGTTTTTAAAAGTTTTAAACGCTTTATTGATCTGTGCTGCTTTCTCCAGTATTTCAGCCTGTACAGCATCGCTGCTGTTAGAATAATAGTCAGGATGAAATTTCTTTTGAAGTTCAAAATATTTTTTTGCCAGTACTGACGCATCTACTTTCAATGCAACAGGGATCTCAAACAATTCAAAATAATACATGGCGCAAATGTAACGGATGAATATGAAATGTAAAATGTAAATTGCGGCGTTTAAATTAACGATTGATGCTAAAGATTGGTTTAATACGGGAAGAAAAGATCCCGGCAGATAACCGGGTTGCCCTGACACCCGAACAATGTAAATGGATACACCGTAATTTCCCCGATATAAAAATAATTGCCCAGCATTCTCCCACCCGTTGTTTTAGTGATAAAGAATATACGGCCATGGGCGTGGAAGTAAAAGAAGATATAAGTGATTGCGATATTTTATTTGGTATTAAAGAAGTACCCAAGGAATTACTTTTGCCCCATAAAACTTATTTATTTTTCTCCCATACAAAAAAAGCACAGGAGCATAACAGGGCTTTATTAAAAAAAATTATTGATCAAAAAATCACATTAATAGACTATGAATGCCTGACTCATGATGACGGGCAACGCATTCTTGGTTTTGGATTTTTTGCCGGTATCGTTGGTGCCCATAATGGCATGATGGCGTATGCCAACCGAACGGGGGCATTTAAACTGGGAAGAGTGAAAGATTGTAAAGACTACCGCACCTTGATCCATACTTATTTCGGGCTTAAACTATCCAAGCTTAAGATTGCTGTAACGGGAAGTGGCAGAGTAGCGCATGGCGTACTGGAGATCATGAACCTGATGGGGATTCATGAAGTGGAGCCTTTCGACTACCTGCACAAACAATTTGATTACCCGGTGTATGTACATCTCAAAGGAAGAGATCTGTATATCCGCAAAGATGATGGTACTTATAACCGTGAAAATTTTCATGAGTACCCGGAAGAATACAAATGTGTTTTTGGCCCTTTTACCAAACAGACAGATATTTTAATGAATGGAATTTACTGGGATAAAAATGTACCATCCCTTTTTACCATTGAAGAATTTAAATCTCCTGAATTCAGAATTGTTTCGATAGCAGATATCACCAACGACACAAAGGGTTCTATACCTGTAAATATTGGCGATGCCACTATTGAGGACCCGATATATGGTGTTGACAAAACCACATTACAAAGGACTAAAGCGGGAGCATTACATTCCGTTGATATTATGGCCGTAGGAAATCTTCCAAACGAATTGCCAAGAGATGCCAGCCGTTACTTTGGTGAACAACTAATGAAGTTTGTGTTAGAAGACCTGACTAAAGGAGGGTCTGCTATTATTGAAAGAGCTACCATGATTAAAGAAGGAAAGCTCACAGAAACATACCGATACCTGAAGGAATATGCCGAAGGTAATTAGAAGATGAAATGTTACAGGT
The DNA here is from genome assembly GCA_016185185.1 of Sphingobacteriales bacterium. GTDB lineage: Bacteria > Bacteroidota > Bacteroidia > Chitinophagales > Chitinophagaceae > AWTP1-9. The sequence continues at coordinate 17,891 of JACPOD010000075.1, forward strand.
ATAAATAATAATCTTTCAGTAATTCACTAAAGGCATAGGTGTAATTATTATCTGCGTCTTTAATTGAAATTTCTTCTTCTTTTATTTCCGACTGGTTGCGGTTAAACAACAATATACTGCGGAAAAAATTATGTTGCACTGATTGTTTTACTCTTAGCAGTTGTTTACAAAACATTTTTTTACTCATAGCCTTGCTGATCAATTCATCTGTACGGTTAAAGGGTATCAGCACCGCCAGGGTTCCATTTGCAGAAAGGTTTTTTTCAGCTGATTCAATCAATTGTTCCAATGTTAAACCCTCATCATGTTTAGCAATGTTTTTATGGGTATTTTGAGATTTTAAATCCCCTTCATAAAAAGGTGGGTTGGAAATAATAAGGTCAAATTGATGCGGGAATGAAAATGTCTTAATATCCCCATGATGTAAATTCAATCTTTCTCTCCACAGTGAAGCATTTATATTATCAGTAGCCTGTTCAAACGAAGGTTTATCGATTTCAATTCCTTCTATCACTGCTCCCATTTTTTGCGCCAGCATCAGCATTAATAAGCCAGTGCCGGCACCTATGTCGAGGATTGTTTGTGGTTTGTAGTTTGTTGTTTGTTGCTGTGCAGCCACCCATGCCCCTAATAAACAACTATCCGTGCTTATTTTTAAAGCACATCGCTCCTGCTCTATTTTAAATTGTTTAAACTGAAAATAATTGTTTGACACTAATTACACAAATTATACGAATTACAAGAATATAAATCAACACGGGAGCAAAGCATGCTTTACCATTCTGCCCTTGCAGTTGGCACCACACTTAAATCAGCAAACTGATTATTCAAGAATTTATAATACCCGGTGATGGCTATCATCGCTGCATTATCCGTACAGTATTCAAAAGCCGGTATAAATGTTTTCCATCCATATTTTTCTCCTTTCTGCAAAAAAGTATTTCTTAATGAACTATTTGCACTTACCCCACCGGCAAGACAAATATTTTTTATCCCCGTTTCTACTGAAGCTCTTTTTAACTTACTTAATAAAATGGTAACGATACTTTTTTGCAAGGAGGCACAAATATCATTGAGGTTGTCTTTAATAAATTGTTGTTGTTCTTCCGGTGGCGCAGTAAATTCTTCCTTATACACCAAACTCTTTCCGGCGTTCTTTAAGAAATATAAAAAAGATGTTTTAAACCCGCTGAAACTAAAATCCAGTCCGGCAATTTTTGGTTCGGCAAATTTGAAACGATCAGCATCTCCTGCTTTGGCATATTTATCAATCAATGGTCCGCCAGGGTAAGGGAGTCCCAGCAATTTTGCCGCTTTATCAAACGCCTCGCCGGCTGCATCATCTAAAGTTTCGCCAATTACTTTCATTTGAGTGGGCGATTCACATAAAACTATTTGTGTATGGCCGCCACTTACCGTTAAACATAAAAAAGGAAATGCAGGTTTTTCATCAGCAATTAAATTAGCCAGTACATGCGCCTGCATATGATGTACAGCAATCAATGGTTTGTTTAAAGCAAGCGATAATGATTTGGCAAATTGTGCCCCCACCAGTAATGAACCTATTAAGCCGGGGGATTGCGTAAAAGCAATGGCGTCAACAGATGAGAGCTGACAGTTCGCAGATGACAGTGCAACATCCACTACCGGAACAATATTTTGCATGTGAGCCCGTGATGCCAGTTCCGGAACAACCCCTCCATATTTCTCATGTACGGATTGATTGGCGATAGGATTCGATAAAATAACACCATCCCTGCATACTGCAGCCGATGTATCATCGCAGGAAGACTCTATGGCTAAAATTGTAATGGACAAGTTGAAAAATTGACAGGCAAATATAAATGCACTTATCAACTTTTCAGCATATCAACTAATTACTTACTTCTAATCGCCACTACCGGATCCAAACGGGAAGCTTTAATGGCTGGAATAATACCTGCCAGTATACCAAAGAAAATACAAAGCCCGATGGCGAAAAGGAATAAAGGAATAGAAATAAAAACTTTAAAGCCCAGTGCTCCGGATAAAAATAATGTAAGCAGGAAAACCAGTGCCAAACCTATGATACCACCCATGATGCACAAAAAAGCTGATTCCAGCAATATTTCGAGTAATATGGTTCTTCTTTTGGCTCCAATAGCTTTTTTCAAACCGATCATAGATGTTCTTTCCTTCACTGTAACAAACATAATATTAGCCACTCCAAAAATACCAACCACAAAAGATAATACTGTTATGGCAACACCACCGCTTGACAGACCATTGGATATATTATTGATGAATTGTGAGGAAGATGAAATATCATTCAAAGCAAAAGAGTCATCTTCTTTCGGACTTATCCTTCTTGCTGCTCGCATCAATCCACGCATTTCAACTTTTAAATCTTCTACAGGAATATTTTCTTTCCCTTTTACGATGATGATTTTATCCTGAAAGATATTTCGCTCATCATTAAAGCGTACTGTTTGCAAATAAGGAACCAGCATCGTTTCATCAAAATTCCATCCACCACCCAAAAAACCTTTCCCCTGCCGGGCTATAACACCTACAACAGTATGTTTATGTCCCTTTACTTTTATTTCTTTACCTACAGCATTCTCTGCTTTGCCAAAAAGTGTTTCTGCTACTGTATTCCCTATTACGCAGTTGGAGCTTCCCGCATCAAATTCATTTTCCGTTAAATACCTTCCAAACGCTATATCAAAAATATTTATCCCATTAAAATCACTGGTTATGCCGTTTACCTGTACGTTATCTAATGCATTGTTTTCATATTCCACCGTTTGCTGTACAGAAAAAGAATACGCTACATATTGTGCACTTTGAATTTTACTCTTTAAAAATTCCATCTCCTCATACTTAGGCTGGGGGCGGTTAATAAATTTCCACCAGGGATAATCGCTTCCACCACCCCATTCCCATTTTTGCACATAAACGGTATTGCTTCCCAATGATTGTAAACTTTCATTGGCACTGCTTTGCATGCTTCTTACCGTTGCCAGTACACCCACAATACAAAAGATACCGATGATAATTCCCAACAGGGATAAGAAAGTGCGGAGTTTATTGTTCCGGAGTTCCTCCCACATAAGGCGGAAACTGGTATTGATGATTTCCAGCGTTCTTCTCATATTTCAAATGTACTTATCCTTTGGCTTTTACCAAAACAAACAATGATGAATGGCTTTTCTTAAATCGGCTGCCGGAGCTTACCTTTGCGGCTCTTAAAAAAAGACCGAAAGTCAAAAAGACCGGAAGTCGGAAAGTAATTCAATATATCTTTCGGACTTGCGGACTTACGGTCTTCCCGGACTTAAACATGAAATACACAAACGAAATAAACAAGCGCAGAACATTTGCCATCATCAGTCACCCGGATGCCGGTAAAACAACGCTTACAGAAAAGTTGCTGTTGTTTGGCGGTGCCATCCAGGTAGCAGGTGCTGTTAAGAGTAACAAAATAAAGAAACATGCTACCTCCGACTTTATGGAGATAGAAAGACAAAGAGGTATTAGTGTGGCCACTTCAGTAATGACCTTTGAATACAACGGTACACTTATAAATTTACTGGACACTCCCGGTCACAAAGATTTTGCAGAGGATACATACCGAACTTTAACTGCAGTGGATAGTGTAATCCTTGTAGTGGATAGTGTGAATGGCGTGGAAGACCAAACAAGAAGATTGATGGAAGTGTGCCGTATGAGAGATACACCAGTAATCGTGTTCATCAATAAAATGGACCGTGATGGTAAGAACCGCTTTGATCTGCTGGAGGAAATTGAAAAAGAATTAAAGATATCTCTTCACCCTATGACCTGGCCAATCAATAGCGGTAAAGAATTTAAGGGAGTGTATGATCTGCATAACAAAAGCCTGGTATTATTTACGGCTAATACCAAAGCCAGTGATGAAGATGTGGTGCAGATTAAAGATCTTTCCAATTCGATACTCGATAAAAAAATTGGTGAAACAGACGCTGCTACTTTAAGAGAAGATGTGGAACTGGTAGATACCGTACATGGCGAATTGAATGTGGAGGATTACCTGAAAGGGAAAGTAGCTCCGGTATTTTTTGGAAGTGCCGTAAATAATTTTGGCGTTAGAGAAATGCTGGATATGTTTATCCGTATGGCCCCCACTCCCCGCAGCCGGGAAACATCCACCCGTCATTTAGATGTAAATGAAGATAAGCTCAGTGGTTTCATTTTTAAGATTCATGCCAACCTTGATCCCAAGCACAGAGATAGAATTGCTTTTATGCGAATTTGTTCTGGCAAGTTTGAACGGAACAAATATTACCATCATGTACGGCTCGACAGGGATATTCGCTTTAGTAATCCCTATTCCTTTATGGCCCGGCAAAAAGATATTATTGAAGAAGCGTACCCGGGTGATGTAGTTGGTTTGTTTGATACTGGCAATTTTAAAATTGGTGATACCCTCACGGAAGGAGAAGATTTTTATTTTACTGGTATCCCTTCTTTCTCTCCGGAAATATTTAAAGAAGTAGTGAATAAAGACCCCATGAAAACAAAACAACTGGAAAAAGGATTATTGCAGCTGACAGATGAAGGAGTGGCGCAGTTATTCACTCAGTTTGGCGGAACAAAAAAAATCATTGGTTGCGTAGGTGAACTTCAGTTTGAAGTAATACAATACCGTTTGCTGCATGAATACGGAGCTTCGGTACAATTTAATGCCCTTCCTTTTTATAAAGCCTGCTGGTTAACCTGCAAGGACGATAAAAAGTTGCAGGACTTTCTCCGGTTTAAACAAGCCAATTCTGCTGAAGACAAAGATGGACACCCTGTTTATTTAGCACAAAGCGAATGGTTTTTAAATACAGAAAGAAATAACAACCCGGATATTGAGTTTCATTTTACCAGCGAAATACACAAAGAAGCTGTTTAAATCAAATACATTGCCAGCCGCTATCACTATCAAACAACTGACTGAAGCAGATGCTGCTTTGCTTTCATCTGTAGCACTAAAAGCATATGACGATCATTACCTGCATCTTTGGTATGATAATGGGGAATGGTACAGAAAAAAGAGCTTTAGTAAAGAGATATTAGCATCAGAATTAACCGATACAAATAATTTATTTTATTTAGCCTATACAGAAAATGAACCGGTTGGTTTT
>JACPOD010000041.1 GCA_016185185.1 Sphingobacteriales bacterium
CCTTTGTGTCAAACTCTTTGACAAAATCAATAATGTTACTACCCTTGAACATAACTCAACATGTTTAGATAGCTAAGTTATTGTAATTGCTAATATTATTAGCTTTTTATTTGGAGTATTTAAATGCCTACTTCAAAAAAATCTATTGCTGACGAAATAAAAGGAATTGCAATGGGAGGTTCAACAATGCCAATGTTAAGTAAATCTGATTTTGAAAAGATTGAAATAAGTAAACCAGAAGACGATTTGCTATTAAAGTTTGAAAGAGTAATGAAACCAATGAATGAAATGAGTATTGCTTATTCAAAAGAAAACCAAAAGCTATCGGAACTGAAAGAGTTATTGCTTTCTAAGTTGGCGACAGTAGAGGTGAATGATTAATTATAAATGAAGACTGGAATAATGGTTGCTAAAATTACAGCAAGGCAATTAACAATTATATTTCGCACAGTATAGCTTTTTGCATAAAGGTAAAGCGGCCCGCACTATGCTGCATATTGAACTGAACGTAACCCGCAATTCTGCGGGATGCTGTATTTATTGTTCAATAAAGTTGTAGAGTACAAGTGAGTGACACAACGATGCATAATAGCAGTAATGCAGCTAAGTACAAAAAAATAATCATTGCACTACTTGTGTCCGCCATTTGGTATTTTTTTCCTCTGTGCAATATAAGAGCAACAGGTAATTGAAAAGCACAATCAAACCACTTTGTCCTATATTGATGAAAGGCGTTGTGAGATGCCAAACGCATAAATGTCAAGTTTTTTACACCAAAAACTTGACATTTTACAAAAACAAGCTACCTTTATGGCATGAAAGTAGCGGAGCAAATACGAAAAAAAATAAAAAGCATACCCGAAAGCCAGCCTTTTGGCTATGCCGATTTGGGTATTGCCCCTGGTGATTTTTTTACCGCCGCCAAAGCTTTGGAGCGGCTGCAAAAAAAAGGGAAAATTAAAAAAGTATCGAAAGGGATTTTTTATAAACCCGAAATATCAATTTTTGGAGCAATGCCTCCTGACTATGATGTTATTCTGAAAAATTATTTATACCAAAATGGCAAAAGAGTTGGATATGTAACCGGAAGTGTGCTTTACAATCAGCTTAATTTAAGTACTCAAATGGCTTTTAGAACTAAAATAGCCACAAATAGAAAGCGAAAGAAAATTGATATTAGCTGGTTAAAAACCGATAGTGTAAAAGCATACACAACTATTACCGACGAAAACTATCGTTTATTAGAAATACTTGATGCAATAAAAGATATAAAATTAATTTCGGATACCCCGGTAGGCAAGGCTGTTAGAATATTAATGCCTAAAATAAAGCTGTTTGCAAAAAAAGATATAGAAAATTTAATGCAATATGCCTTGCAATATCCGCCAAGGGTAAGAGCATTGCTGGGCGCAATTATCGAAAATATTTTTGGCAATAAATATGATATATTCCAATTAAAGAATAGCTTAAATCCATCCACTATATTTAAACTCGGCATAAAAAATACCGATTTGCCAACAATACAAAATTGGAACATAAAATGATACTGCATCAACATAAATAAAATTTTGTAAAGGCAATTAAACTAACTGCTGATATAATGGGTATAGAACCCATTTATGTAGAAAAGGATTATTGGGTTACTTATGCCTTACATACCATCTTCAAGAATGAAATTGGTAAAGAAACTGTATTTAAAGGTGGAACGGCATTATCGAAGTGTTATCAAATGATAGAACGGTTTTCGGAAGACATAGACCTTGTGGTACTAAGGCGTGAAGGAGAAACCAATAACCAGCTCACCAATAAAATAAAAAAGATTAGCAAGGTTGTGGCAGATGTATTACCCGAAGTGGAAATACCGGAACTAACACAAAAAATGGGCATGAACCGTAAAACGGCACACAGGTATGCAAAGGAATTTAAGGGCAATTATGGTGAGGTGAGAGATGTGATTGTTGTGGAAGCTACATGGCTTGGATATTTTGAACCTTATACCACAAAAACGATTAGTTCATTTGTTGGCAGCATGATGCTTAATAACGGACAACAAGATATAGCTGAAGCAAATGGATTACTGCCATTTGAACTATTCGTCTTAGAACCAACAAGAACTATCTGCGAAAAAATAATGAGCCTGGTAAGGTTTTCATACGGAGAAAATCCAATTGATAATTTAAAGAAAAAAGTAAGACACACTTATGACCTGCACCAGTTATTACAACAAAAGGAGTTTTCCGATTTCTTCGATTCAACTGCATTCTCAGCAATGTTATTGAAGGTAGCTAATGATGATGTTGCCAGCTATAAGAATTCTAATGAATGGCTGATTCATCACCCTAACGAAGCCTTACTATTTAAGGATTTAGATAATGTTTGGGCAGTATTAAAAGTAGTTTACAATGGGGATTTCAAAAATTTAGTGTATGGTGGTACTTTACCGAATGAGGCAGATGTATTGGCTACATTGAAAAGAATAAAAGAAAGGCTATCCACAATTAAATGGACAATTGAAATAGCAAATAAAGGATGAAATTTACAGAAGAAAAATTAGAGAACGCATTTACTGAATTGTTGGGAAACGAAAACTTCCCACACAGCTTAGGTATTACTATTAAACGGGCACCTGATGAAGTATTGATAGAAGAAGATTTGAAAAACTTTTTGCTTACCCAATACCAAACAGAAGGGCTTACATTAACCGAAGCTAAATCTATTATTCTTCAACTTAAATCATTACCGGCTTCTGACCTTTACGAGAGCAATAAAACTTTTATGCGGATGCTTTCCGATGGTTTTATTTTGAAAAGGGAGAACCGGAATAATAAAGACATATATATTCAGCTAATTGACTACAAAGGATTACAAAAGCAAAGGAACCCTGATATAGATAACGCTTTAACTATTGCAGCGGAAGATGAAGCCGATTATGGTAAGGACAATAATATCTACAAATTTGTAACCCAGTTAGAAATTGTTGGCAATGAAAAACGAATACCGGATGGCATAATTTATATTAATGGTTTGCCCGTGGTAGTATTTGAATTTAAGACTGCCATTCGTGAAGATTGCACCATTCATGACGCTTATGTTCAATTAACAACAAGATACAAAAGGGATATTCCTGAACTTTTTAAATACAATGCTTTTTGTGTAATCAGCGATGGCGTAAATAACAAATCAGGTTCATTCTTTGCCAGGTATGATTTTTTCTATGCCTGGCGCAGAGTGGCAGGATTGGCCAGGGAAGTTGATGGTATTGACAGTATGTTTACACTCATACAAGGAATGTTTGAGCAGAACCGTTTCCGGGACATTATCCGCAACTTTATTTACATTCCTGATTCTTCTAAGAAAGACGAGAAGATTGTCTGTCGTTATCCTCAATATTATGCAGCAAGGGCATTATTTGAAAACATAAAGAAAGTACAGAAACCTGAGGGTGATGGAAAAGGCGGAACCTATTTTGGTGCAACAGGATGTGGAAAAAGCTTTACTATGCTTTACCTCACAAGGTTGCTGATGAAAAGCGAATACTTTGAAAGCCCGACCATTGTTTTAATAACTGATAGAACCGACCTTGACGACCAGTTGTCAGGGCAATTCACCAATGCAAAAAGCTTCATAGGCGACAATACCATAGTGAGTGTTGAAAGCAGGGCAGATTTAAGAACCTTGCTGCAGGGAAGGCAAAGCGGTGGCGTTTTTCTGACAACCATTCACAAGTTCACAGAAGATACAGAACTACTCACAGACCGAACCAATGTGATTTGCATTTCAGACGAAGCCCATCGCAGCCAAATAAATCTTGACCAGAAAATAAAAGTAACAGAGAAGGGAGTTAAGAAAACATTTGGATTTGCAAAATACTTACATGATAGTTTGCCCAATGCCACTTTTGTAGGCTTCACCGGCACTCCAATAGACGGTACGCTTGATGTATTCGGAAAAGTAATAGATGCATACACAATGACGGAATCTGTAAAAGATGAAATCACAGTTAGAATAGTATATGAAGGCAGGGCTGCAAAAGTTGTATTGAACAATGCTGAATTGGAAAAGATTGAAAAATATTACGAGGAAGTAGCTGAAGCAGGAGCCAATGAATATCAGATTGAGCAAAGCAAAGAAGAATCTGCTAAGATGAACGCTATTTTAGGCGACCCCAAACGTTTGAAAGCTTTGGCAGAGGACTTTGTAAAACATTACGAAAACAGAGTTTCAGAAGGAGCTACCGTGAAAGGTAAGGCAATGTTTGTATGCAGCAGCCGGGAAATTGCTTATGACTTGTATAAAAATGTTATTAAGCTAAAACCCGAGTGGAATGAAATAAGGGAAGCAGCAGAGGGAGCCGAACTTACAGATAAAGACAGGCGAGAATTGAAGCCTATTCAACGCATAAAAATGATAATGACAAGAGGGAAAGACGACCCGAAAGAACTTTGGGATTTATTAGGTACATCCGATTATCGAAAAGAATCAGACAGGCAATTCAAGAATGAAAAATCAAATTTTAAAATTGCTATTGTAGTAGATATGTGGCTCACCGGGTTTGATGTACCGTTCTTAGATTCGATTTATATTGATAAACCTATTCAGCAGCACAATTTGATTCAAACTATATCACGGGTAAACCGCAAATTTGAAGGTAAGAACAAAGGTTTGGTGGTGGATTACATCGGCATCAAAACACAAATGAATTTGGCCTTGAAGCAATACAGCGAAGGCGACAAAGATAATTTTGAAGACATTGCCGAATCCATCATCATTGTAAGAAATCATTTGGACCTGCTGGCTAAACTGTTTCACACGTTTGACAGTTCAAAATATTTTAAAGGCACCACCATACACCAATTAAACACCCTCAACTTGGCGGCTGAGTATGTACAGCAGACCAAAGAATTTGAAACCCGGTTTATGGGCCTGGTTAAGCGGCTAAAAGCCGCTTATGATATTTGTGCCGGCAGCGAAGAATTAAAGCAACCGGAAAGAGATTACACCCATTTCTATTTGGCTGTTCGTTCTATTGTTTTCAAACTCACCAAAGGCAATGCACCCGACACCGCACAGATGAACGCCAAAGTAAGGGAAATGATAAAAGAAGCACTGCAAAGCGATGGCGTGGAAGAAATTTTTAAAATGGGTGATGAAGGAGAAACGGAACAAGACCTTTTTGATGAAGATTACCTGGCAAAGATTGATAAGATCAAATTGCCCAATACAAAAATTAAACTGCTGCAACAGTTACTGGCAAAAGTGATTGCTGAAATAAGAAAGGTAAATCGTATTAAAGGAATTGACTTTACCAAAAAGATGCAGGCATTGGTTGAACGATACAACAACCGTGATGCCAATGACATATTAAGAAGTGAAGTGTACGAAGAAATGGCAGACGCCTTAACTGATTTAATATGGGAAGTCCACAAAGAATTTTCAGCAGGGGAAGCTTTAGGAATTGGCTTTGAAGAAAAAGCCTTTTATGACATCTTAAAAGAGCTTTGCATAAAGTATGATTTCAAGTACCCGGATGACAAAATGATTGAACTGGCAAAAGCAGTGAAAGAATTAGTGGACGGGCAAGCCAAATTCCCCGACTGGAATAAAAGGGATGATATTAAATCAGCTTTAAAAGTTGGCCTCATTCTCCTGCTGGACGAATATGGTTATCCACCAGTGGAAAGAGATGAAGTGTATGTGGAGGTTTTTGAACAGGCGGAAAATTTTAAAAAGAATAGTGGGATAACTTGGTAGTTAAGCGAAACGGCAAGTATCCCCGTAGCTAAAAGAGAAATGAGTATTTAAGTATCAAACATGAATTAATCTATCAAAAATTGTTGCTTATGAATATTATTGATTTATCTATTGCTGATTTAAAAGCTTCTTATGATTTTACAGTATTATACTTGGATGAGATTAAAAAGCAGAGAAATAAAGTGCAATTGGACAAGTCAGACCTTCCTGTAATAAAACAAACAAAAGCATTAAAGAAGAAATTATATATTGAATTAGTTAAAAGGATCAATAATCTAAAATAAGTTGTTAACAGCTTGGTTCTTTCATTTATTGGTAAGTGTCATTCATTTCGGCAGTTGGGGACACCAGGCGATAAAACAAATAAAATAGAGAATATATGATAAAAGAAATTGCGACCTTATTAAAGGAAACTGACTTTGGAAAAGCTGTAATTATTAGTGTATTTGTATTATCTCTAATTTTTCCAGGAATAATTTTTATTTTTCAGTTTAATAAATCATTGTTTCTACTTGATTCTATTAAAGTTCAGATTTTAAGTGTTGGAATAGGCTTTAGTTTACAGCTTTTAGTTTGGCCAGCAATGTGTATGTATATGGCTGAAATTGAAAAAAGATCACTGCAGATAACAATAAAATCTATATGGAATGCTATGCTATTTGGTGGGATGCTGGTTTCATTTGAGTTATTATTTGTTTCATTTATACGTTTATGGATTGGGGGTATTTTTCAAGCAAAATTGGCATTAACAATCTTAGGGGTATTAAATATTCTGATATTAATTAATTCTATCAGAGACTTTGTTGGAAGAAGCAAGCAGTTGCATGGCAATGTTTGATAGATTTCTTTTTGGCAGAATCTATTTCGGCAGGTGAGGCCACCAGCCGGTAAATAAAAACTTTTTTATAATCAATTAAAAAAAATAATTGCCCGAACTTTTTATTATAACTGAGGAATGGAATGAACAATTCTGGATGAATACCGGGGGTACCCGTGCCAAAAAATATTTACAGGCGCCGGATGGAAAATTTTATTATTTCAAGCGTTCCCAATTAAAACCGGGTAAAGATTATCACTTCGAATTCTGGAGCGAAGTAATTGCTTATGGACTTGGCACTATGCTCGGGTTTAATATGCTTCGTTATGATATAGCTATATCCGGTAGCGTAATGGGTTGTATCAGCGAATCAATGATAAACTCCGAAGAAGAAGAACTGATTGAAGGAGTAAAATATCTTCAGGCATTTGCACCTACCTATAACCCCGCATTGAAAGAACATCAAAACAGATACACATTTGACCTTATTAAAAATTCTTTGGAAAGGGCCGGCCTCATACGATACATCAACCAGGTAGTGGAAATTATTGTATTTGATGCCTTAATAGGTAATGGGGACCGGCACCAGGAAAACTGGGCGCTGATTAGTAAATCCTGGCCAATGCATGAAGCAATACAACTATTGGAAGATGAAGGAGAGATTAATAGACTGAATAAGGTTTACAGATGGCTGCTGCGTAATTTTAAGAAAGTAACTGAACAAATTCATAAGGAAAGTAAGGATAAAGGGGAAAAAATGCCCAAGCAGCTTTATGTACCTCAAATCGGTATGGCTCCAATTTATGACAGCGGCAGCAGCCTGGGCCGTGAATTACTGGAGACAGGATAGAGAAATATTTGAACTCAGAAGAGGAGCTTAACAGGTATATTGATAAAGGACAGGCAGAAATACACTGGATGAACAAAAAGCTCAGCCACTTTGAACTGATTCAACAATTACTTATGTCCGAATACAGCAAAACAGTTGAAACCATCATCAGCAGAGTAACCGAAAAGTGGAATGGATCCGAAATTGAAAAGATGGTGCAGGAAATTGACAGGAAGGTACCCGAAAGCCATCATATCTATAAAATTCCGGATAACAGAAAACAACTTATCTTTAAAATAATAACTTTACGGCGCCAACGTTTGGAGACATTGATACATGAAAGAGTTTGATAAAATATACTTAAGCTGGCGCAAAGGCCAGGGCAGCAGACGTCATATTGTGGGTGTATTGCAGCAAACTCCCGATGGTAATTTTGAATTTTCCTATGATACTGCTGGTGTGGAGAAAGCAAAAACAGATGGGTTTAGTCCATACACCGAATTCCCCGATGTTACTAAGTCATATAATGGCAATGTGCTTGACATTTTTGCACAGCGTTTAATCAAATCAGAACGACCAGATATTCAGAATTTTTATGATTTCTGGGAAATAGAGCCTCAGTATAAAGATGATAAGTTTTATATGTTGGGACACACGCAAGGATTGCAACCAACAGATAATTTTGAGTTCTTAGCTGATTATAACCCGGTAGAAGGATTACATTTTTTAACCGAGTTGGCAGGGTTAAGTACATACAAACTTCCTTCAGGTGCTTTGAAGGAAGGGGATGAGTTAAGATTTGAGTTTGATAAAAGTAATGAGCATGACCCGAATGCAGTTACTGTTTTTAAAATAGATGTAGAAATTGGTCATATTAAAAAAATTCACTGTAAAATTTTTCATAAACCCGGCGCTGAAAACTTAAAGCTTACCGTAAAATCAGTAGATAAAAACGGAATAATAAAAAAGGCATTCATTAAGGTTTCAATGTGAGCCATTAATAATTTTTTATTCGGGGCAATGTCTCACTCCAACTCAGCGTAGTTTATTATTTCCTCGGTGTCAGGTTCTACCTAAGCCGTTTTTCTTTAGAGCTTGAAGTACCATAAAAATTATCCCATTCTTTCCTTAAATTAGCCTATGTGTTATTACAACGGCTGCCGGGTATCAAGAGCAGATTTTATCCGCTTAATGGCAATTGAAAAAGAATTGCGCAATCTTAACCTCAACCGCCCCGTACAAAGTGGTTTTGATTACCGGGACTGGCCCATTATTAAACCCACCATGGGTGGTAAAGATTTTGAAATAAAAGAGGTACACTGAGAATATATTCCTCCCTTTATTCATAATGCCGATGAATTAAAAGAAGCCCGTATTATGTACAGCTGGCTCAATGCAAAAGCGAAAATCTTTTTGTAAATGATAAAGGCCGCCTCAGCATATATCGTGAAGGGGTATTCGTTTTCAAAGGGGCAACGTCTGTATTATGGGGAGATTGCCACGCCAAGCTACGCAAGGCTCGCAATGACGTTTTCAATGGGGAGATTGCTACGGCATCTGCCAACTGGCGGAAGGCTCGTAATGATTGTGTGACTTCGTCATTGCGAGGAGGAGGTACGACGACGTGACAATCTGCTGACTGTATGTACTGCATTCTATCAGGAAATGGCAATCTCTGTATGATTGGGAGATTGCTACGCCAAGCTGCGCAAGGCTCGCAATGACGTTTTCAATGGGGAGATTGCTATGCATTCTCCAGTTGGCGGAAGTCTCGTAATGATTGTGTGACTTCGTCATTGCGAGAAGGAGGTACGACGACGTGGCAATCTGCTGACTGTATGTACTGCATTCTATCAGGGAATGGCAATATCTGTATGATTGGGAGATTGCCACGCCAAGCTACGCAAGGCTCGCAATGACGTTTTCAATTGGGAGATTGCTACGCCAAGCTACGCAAGGCTCGCAATGACGTTTTCAATGGGGAGATTGCCATGCATTCACCAGTTGGCGGAAGGCTCGTAATGATGGTTAATAATAAAGGCAGCCTGGCTAAGTACCTGACCCCGCAAACAACTGTTCAATTCCACTTCGGTACAATAAAATATAGTGCATTACCATCCGGGTCACTAAAATGTATAAACCTTCCACCTTCCTCATCTCTTAATGATGATGAATAGCAATCCCGTTTCGTTATACAAAGTTTGGGTAGCTTAATCGCCGGGAAAAGGGGAGTTATACCGTAATGTTGAGGCGAAATTTCCCGGTTACCATAAAGCCGCATCAAAAAGATTTTTCATCAGGTATAAAGCAATAGTAAATAAGGGAGGTATGTACAGTTCTGTTTAAACACCCTTTACTCCCGGGTATAAAACGGATAGTCGGGTGTGATTAATCCCGTATTTGCGGCTACAGTTAAGCGTACAGCAAAAGATTTTATAAAAAAACTTGCTTTAATGAAGAATTGAATAATAATTTAGGGAAACAGAATTGATTAACCACTAAAACCAACTAATATGATTAATAGACATTTTTTAAACAATAAGGCAGTACTGGCCGCAGTAGTGTTCTTTACTTTGGTAAATACATTATGGGGACAAAGTCCGGCAACGTTACCGTATATGTTTCTGAATGATGCCAGGACTACGAACCGGCAACTTGCCTTTGGTAACCATAAATTAAAAGTATTGAGTGATATTATTAAAGAAACGTCCCCGGGAAAGAATCACCCCCGGAAATATGTGTATCCCATTGTATCGTTCGATGCGTTAATCAATCTCATTGAACCAGAAATTGGTGATCCGAAAAACGATGGAATGAGAGTGTATTTTGGCGCCTTTACTACCAATAATTGTCCGGCTGATTTACTGAATGGCTGGGCTTTACCTAACCAGGTGGTATTGATATTTGCTGCTAAGAATACGGCTGCTAATTTTTATGTTTTTGATACATTCAATGCTCCTCTTAAAATAACAGCTGCTTACAAGGATGAACTCATCAATAATTATTTAGCCAATATTGTAACGCATAAAGTTGGTGGTGCAGAAAAGGGATTGTTATCCACCATTGATGTAAACGCTACCGAAAATCATGAAGGAGAAAGTTTAGGCAATCCGCCATTGGATACCAAACATATTTATTACACATGGGAACATTTTAAAGAATATTTCAGAACAGAAAGGGACTATCAAAATAAGCAATATGCACCGGGCTATACTGATGGGGTAGAAATTGGTTTTGCTGCCATTCCTTCCACCGGATTAGCTACTGATGAGCATCCCTGCAAGAATGATGGTAGATTTAAGAAAAGGTTACATATCGTTTTTAATTTCTGTCACCAGGGGAAACCCTTTAAGTTTAAAACAAACGGCAGGGAATTTCATCCTTCTGATTGTTCAAAACATCCATTGTATCTGTCTGGCGACAACGGCCAGTTATGCCCATATAGTTGTAACAATTAATTCAATATAATTTGTACGAAAAATTATTTTCTCTGTTTAACACCATTGTTACAACTGAATACATCATGTTGATAGCTGCTATACTCCTGCTCCATAAAAAAAGGGTTGGCGTATGGCGGCTTTTTATTCCCCTGCTTTTTATAATAGTACTGACGGAGACTTATGGCTGGTATTTAAATGAAGTACAGGATACCCATAACAATACCTGGATATTTTCGCTGAACATGATCGTTTCCAATATGTGTTTGTTCTGGATCTTTTCTTTTGCGGAACCCTTGCAGGCTGTACAAAAAAAAATACACCTGCTCATGATTGTTTCAGGTTTGCTGGCCATCCTCAACTTTATTTTTTTCCAGGGGCTGCAGGTATATAACTGGTATTCCGAAACAGGGTTCGACCTCTTACAGGTGATCCTTTGTTTTTATTTGTTTTATGCCACCATAAAAGAGGAAAAATACAGGAGCATCCTTGGTTATGAATATTTCTGGCTGGCCATTGGTGTTTTAATATCCTCACTGGTGGGTGCCTTTCTCTATATTTTTCCCACCTTATTATTATCTTACAAAAGAGCAACAGGAATCAATATATTTAAGATCATTAACACTGGTGTAAACCTGGTATTGTATTTAAATGTACTGATCGCTTTTATATGCCGCCAAAAGAATACGAAACCATATTAGTCATTATAGTGGTAACAGCAGTACTAGTACTTGCTGCCCTTTTTATTACCATACTGGTAGTATATATGAATAACCGCAAGAAAAAACACCTGGATGAGAAACAACAGATGCGCAACAATTTTCAGCAGGAACTTTTACAAAGCCAGTTGGAAATACAGGAGCAAACTTTGTCGCATTTAAGCCAGGAAATACATGATAACGTAGGACAGGTACTCAGCCTTGCCAAAGTGCAAATCAATATTATGAATGAAAGTGAGCAGATGAGCCGCCCTATGCTGGATGAAGTAAAAGATAATATCAGCAAAGCACTGTTTGATCTGCGGGATATTGCCAAAAGCCTCAGCAGTGAACGGATAAAAGCAATCGATATCGCAGAAGCCATTTCGCAAGAAGCCACCAGGATCAATAAGGCTGGGATTATACAGGTGACAGTAAGTACAAGCGGACAGGAACGAAAAATCAATAATCAAAAAAAGTTGATCCTCTTCCGTATCATTCAGGAATGTCTGCAGAATATTTTAAAACATGCTGATGCTGCTTTGGTAAAAATAGAATTTTGTTTTGCAGAACAACTTACAACGACCATTACCGATAATGGAAAAGGGTTTGATATAACGAAGGCAACGGATCATCATTCAGGTCTTGGTCTTACCAATATAAAAACAAGAGCTGCCCTGGCAGGTGGCAGCAGCAGTATAGAAAGTAAGGAAGGGAGCGGCACCACCATCACCATAAATATACCATATGAGTAATACAAGATATGTAGCCGTAGTAGATGATCATACCATGTTCCGGAAAGGATTGGTTTCACTCATCAATTTATTTCCCGGGTATAAAGTATTGTTTGATGCGGCCAACGGGCAGAATTTTATACAACAGCTTCAACCCAATAGTGTACCCGATATTGTTTTGCTGGATGTAGCCATGCCTGAAATGGATGGTTATACAACCGCTAACTGGATACGGGTGAATCACCCTGATATAAAAATTCTTGCCCTCAGCACGATGGATGCAGAAGGGGCCATTATCAAAATGATAAAAAACGGGGCCAAAGGTTATGTGCTTAAAGATGCTGAACCAGCAGAATTAAAACAGGCTTTTGATGAAATACAAAGCCTGGGATATTATTATAATGATTATGTGTCTAAAAAAATCATCCGCTCGGTAAATGCCCTTACAGAAGAAGAAAGTAAGCTGGCATCCTTTGCCCGGCTTAACGATAGAGAGCTGCATTTCCTGCGGCTTTCCTGCAGCGAAAAAACATATAGTGACATTGCAAAGGAAATGTTTGTGAGTGAAAGAACGGTGGATGGTTACCGGGAAGCTTTATTTAAAAAGTTTAATGTAAGCAGCAGGGTAGGCCTTGTTTTATATGCTATTAAAAATGGGTTGGTACAACTATGAACAGCATTTGTTACTCCATAACAGCAGATGAAATTTGAATAGCGGTAGCAACAAATTACCAGTTTGTGGTATTGTTTTGGAATAATTGATGTGGTAATTTACAGGAAGACTTTTCAGCCAGCATTATAACTCCGAATGGTATATGTTTAAACCAATGTATATTTTTTAGCTTTTCGTTTCTTAAGGAGTTTAAATCTACTGCCCTTAAAATATTTTTTATCTTTTAAATCTTTTTTTATGGGACTTATTGAAACAGGGATTGCTGTTATTGCTATTATTATTCTTTACTTAATCATTAAATGATTAACACGTTCACGTTTGGGTAAGAGTTTTTCGGATACAGGCTATCAAACCAGTACGGATGCAGACGAAGATTTGAAGAGATTCATGAAAAAATCAAAGAAGTCTTTTGATAACAGTTCTGCAAAATTTGCAAAGGAATCAAAAGAACAATTTGACAGGCAGAGAAGGAATTTTGATGAGACCTTAAAGAGAAACCGGGAATCTCTTAAACGCAATGAAGACATGCGTAAAAGGAGTGATGCCATGCGAAAACAGGCCGAAGACTAGGCACAAAAAGCAATTAAAAGAAACAGGGGCTGGTAGATTTTTTATTTTAGTCCATTCTCAATTCATTAACAAAATATACCAGTTTGGGGTATTGTTCAGGAGTTTAAATAAACATTCCTTTGCTATATCAGGTTATTTGTTCTGTTAGTTATTTCCATTCCATTATTTAATTCCGCACTAAACACTATTCTGTTCCCACCGTTAAAATCGGATAGCATTCATAAATAATTTTTTAATAATTAAATATTGTTTTATGTCAAACACTCAGGTAACGCATAGTATAAGTCCGGCAAATGCCCGCAGCGAATCAAGTATTGCTATTAATCCGCATAATCCCAACCAGATGGTCGCAGGATCAAAAAAATTTACCAATCCCATGACCTATGAGTTTACGCTTGCCACCTCTTATTCGCATGATGGTGGAATAAACTGGCAGGATTCAGGTGATCTTCCCCTGCTTAGCAACTGGACAGGTATTTCCGATCCTGCCATTTGCTGGGATGATATTGGTAATGCCTACCTGCTGGCACTTCCTTTTAATGATATACCGGTGGTACCAGGTGGAGAAGAAGATATAAATGTAATTGGTATTGCCGTATATAAATCAACTGACAAGGGTGTTACATGGGGTAACCCAAAACTGATACACACCAGCGCCGGTGATGATAAGCAATGGATAGCTGCTGACAAGAACAACGGTAATATTTATGCTGTGTGGGACGATGGATCAAACATGCGTTTTGCAAGAAGTACCAATCATGGTAATTCCTGGAAAGGTAAAGGCAATGAAGCTACAGGTTCTATATTAACCACCCCATCCTTTTCTCCTGAAATTAATGTGGCAGATAATGGTAATATCTATATCTGTTATATGAGCGGTAACAATGTAAGTTTTATACGGTCAATAGATGCAGGACAAACATTTTCTGCACCCACTATAGTTGCTTTTAATGTAAAAACACTCAGTGCAGGGTTACCCAGTTTTCATGGCTGGCCTCATTTTCCCGGAGCTACTTTCAGAGTACTCACAGTGCCCACCGGTTGTGCGGGTAGTGGTAATGTAGTGGTGGTGGCATGGGCCGATATGCGGGAAGGCAGTGCCCGTATTTATTACCGCAGAAGTTTGGATGGTGGTGTAACATGGCTGGATGATGTTTACGGACAGCCATTGATCACTTCTGCCATTTCTCCTGCTCTGCATCATTTTCATCCGCAGATAGTAGCACAACCTAATGGAACCATTGGTTGCAGTTTTTATGAAGTGGGGCCTAAAGGTGCAGGAGGAAAAATGCTGATTGATGTGGCAGTTAGTGTATCACATAACAGTGCTCAGAATTTTCCAAATTATCATATAGTTACTGATGAACCCTGGGATCCAACGATTGATGCCCCCTTTTCTCATGGCGACCCGGCAGTAACTTTTATTGGAGATTATTTCGGACTGGATGCATCCGCAAATGGATTTTATCCCTTGTGGACAGATACACGTACTAATATACAGGAATTATTTACCAATGTGCCTGTTCACATAAAATGGCCCTGGTTAAATAAATACATGATCTATATCCATATCTTGTTTGGTATTACCAATGATGGCGGAGGTGTGTATGTTGATGCGAATGGTCATATCCATATAGTACCTTCAAATGGTCCCGGTGACCCTGGTCCGGTATTGAGATCATTACTGGATACATTACTTGCCTACAAGGCTGCTGAACAAATAAGAGGAAAAGAAAGTGCGGCTTTGCAAAAAGAAGCATTAAAAACCACAATTGCACTGGCACAAAAACAATTGAAGAAATTAAATGCACAAAAAAGATAAATAGAGTAAAGTTATCAATGATATAAATAAATAAGATCGTCCACAAAGACGGTCTTATTTATTATAATTCCTTCACCATCCATACGTCACAACCAAAATGGCCGCTGTTCCCCATTGGGCCATTGAGATAAGAGAAGCCAAATTTTTCATATACACTTACAGCTTTTCTGAGTTCGGGCATCGTTTCGAGATAACAATGGGT
This sequence comes from Sphingobacteriales bacterium, assembly GCA_016185185.1. Lineage (GTDB taxonomy): Bacteria > Bacteroidota > Bacteroidia > Chitinophagales > Chitinophagaceae > AWTP1-9. The sequence goes on from JACPOD010000041.1 coordinate 15,534, forward strand.
ATAACCATTTTCTTTGGCCCATTGTAAGCTTTTATCTATTAAGTGTCTTCCCAGTCCCATCCCTCTTACTGCACCGGATAAATACATTTTAACCAGTTCGCAATATCCCTGCGGTAAATTATCTGTAGGAAAAATTCCTGCACCGCCTGCAATAGAATGATTAAATTCTGCAATAAAATATACAGAACCTTTGGTTTGAAAAAGAGAATACAAATCATCGGTAGTAGGATCAAAATAAACCGTTCCTGGTTTATTAGCACCAAACTCAGCAAGTGCATTTCTTATAATGATGGCGATGGCAGCATTGTCTGATGGTTGTATTTGCCGGATAGTAATATTCTCCATGCAGCAAATGTAAAAAAAGAAAAGCCCCGATAGACATCGGGGCCGCTTACCAAAACTAACTGCTTATGAGAAAATTGACTTCTAAATTTGATAACACAAATGTCAGTCGCCAATTTTAAAAAAAGAGTTAAGATGCGTTAGGGTATTGTTAATAATTAAACCCATACTAAGTTAAAACACATAGCAGATTGGAAAAAGAATAAATACCTACATCAAACGTTTGCAATTTCATTGACCGTAATAAAAGATGAGCTCCAATACTATCACACGATAGTTTATTAACGACAGCTTCTTTCGGCTGTGAGCATAAAAGACGATAAATTTGCAAAACGTAAAGCATACCTCTTAGCAAATGAATGAATTATTACAGCAACTGGCGCATGAACTGGAAGGTGAATTGTATTTTGACACTACCATGCGTACCCTTTATGCCACCGATGCATCTGCTTACCGGGAAATGCCTTTGGCTATTGCCATACCCCGGTCAACCGGTGATATAAAAAAACTAATTGCTTTTGCCCGTACCCATAAAACATCTTTAATCCCAAGAACAGCCGGAACGTCATTGGCTGGCCAGGTGGTGGGTAACGGCATTATCGTAGATGTTTCCAAAAACTTTACATCCATCATTGAGCTGAATAAAGAAGAACAATGGGTAAGGGTTCAACCGGGTGTTATCCGTGATGAACTTAATATGTTTTTAAAACCGCATGGTTTATTCTTTGGTCCGGAAACTTCTACCGCCAACAGGGCGATGATCGGCGGTATGGTGGGTAATAATAGTTGTGGTTCTAATTCGGTGGTGTATCGTAGTACAAGAGAACACTTGCTGGAAGTAAAAGCTTTGCTTAGCGATGGCAGCGAAACGGAATTTAAAACCCTCAGCATAGACGAATTCCATAACAAGTGTGAGGGCAATTCTCTGGAAGCAACTATTTATAAAAGTGTACGAAGTATTTTGAGCAACTATGATAACCAGGTGGAGATACGCAAAGAATTTCCAAAACCATCTGTGGAAAGACGTAATACAGGATATGCCCTGGATATGCTGCTGGAAACAGCACCGTTCACTGCCGGCAAAGAAGATTTTAACTTCTGTAAACTGATTGCCGGTTCGGAAGGAACACTGGCATTTCTTACCGAAATAAAAGTAAAGGTGGTGCCGCTTCCCCCTAAAGAAGCCGGTTTGCTTTGTGTGCACTTTAATACAATTGATGAATCTTTAAGGGCTAATCTTATTGCTTTAAAATATCATCCCAGTGCCAGCGAACTTATTGATCATTATATACTGGAATGTACCAGGGATAATATTGAACAGCGTAAGAACCGCTTTTTTGTAAAAGGCGATCCAGGTGCTATTTTGGTAGTTGAGTTTTCAAAGCAGACAAGAGAAGAAGTAATGGAACTGGCATCGCAGGTAGAAATGGAAATGCGGGAAGCTGGATTGGGCTATCATTTCCCCTTATTGTTTGGGGAAGACACCAAAAAAATATGGGCCTTGCGAAAAGCAGGGCTTGGTTTGCTGGGTAATTTACCCGGCGATGAGAAAGCTGTTCCGGTAATTGAAGACACAGCTGTTGATGTAAACGATCTTCCTGCTTATATAAGCGATTTTAATAAAATTCTTTCAAAATACAATTTGTATTCGGTGCATTATGCCCATGCCGGCTCGGGTGAAATACATTTGCGTCCTATCCTCAATTTAAAAACTACTGAAGGGAATCATCTCTTCCGCATTATTGCAGAAGAGATTGCTACGCTGGTTAAAAAATACAATGGCTCGTTAAGCGGTGAACATGGTGACGGAAGATTACGGGGCGAGTTTATTAAACAAATGGTGGGAGAGAAGAACTATCATTTGCTGAAAGAAGTTAAAAAAGCATGGGATCCCGAAAATATTTTTAATCCCAACAAAATTGTTGATACACCTTCTATGAACACGATGCTGCGGTATGTTCCCGGTCAGCAAACTCCGGCTTTTAAAACAGTGTTCCGTTTTCATAAACAGGATATTTTGCAACATGCAGAACAATGTAATGGAAGCGGTGATTGCCGTAAAACACATTTGAGTGGTGGTACGATGTGTCCCTCGTACATGGCAACAAAGAACGAAAAAGATACAACAAGAGCCAGGGCAAATATTCTTCGTGAGTTCTTAACGAATTCGGATAAAATCAATCGCTTTGATCATAAAGAGATTTATGAAGTGATGGATTTGTGTTTAAGTTGTAAAGGCTGTAAATCAGAATGCCCCTCCAATGTGGATATGGCAAAACTTAAAGCCGAATTTCTGCAGCATTATTATGATGCCAATGGTGTTCCTTTCCGTTCTAAACTCATTGCCAACTTCAGTAAGTCAGCAAAATTGGGATCTCTCGTTCCTTCACTCTACAATTTTGCAGTAACTAATCCTATGATTGGCGGAGTTATTAAAAGCTTTTCAGGTTTTGCATCCAAACGTTCCATGCCCACCATGTATAAAACTACTTTGAAAGCATGGTATAAAAGTCATAATGTGCAAAATCCAAAGCTCAAAAACCAAAAACAGAAAGTTTATCTTTTCTGCGATGAGTTTACAAATTACAACGATACTGAAATAGGAATTAAGGCCATTCAGCTTTTAGAGGAGTTAGGTTATGAAGTGATCATACCAGAACATATTGAAAGTGGTCGTTCCTGGTTAAGTAAGGGATTGATACGTGAAGCAAAGAAAATTGCCAATAAAAACATAGCGCTGCTACATCCTGTTATCACCGAACAAACACCACTGGTAGGCATTGAACCTTCTGCCATCTTAACTTTCAGGGATGAATACATTGATCTGGCCGATGATGCATTACTGGGAAAGGCCAATGCTTTATCAAAAAATGTGCTGATGATTGATGAGTTTATAGCAAGAGAAATTGACAAAGGGAATATTAAGAAAGAACAATTTACTTCTGCTTCCAGGCAAATTAAACTGCATGGGCATTGCCAGCAAAAAGCATTGGCATCTACTGCAGCTTCAGTTAAAATATTATCCTTCCCCGAAAATTATAAAGTAGAAACAATACCCTCAGGATGTTGTGGTATGGCCGGTTCTTTTGGGTATGAAAAAGAACATTATGAGTTGTCAATGAATATTGGTGAACTCGTATTATTCCCTGCAGTACGTACTGCGGCGGAAGAAATTATTATTGCTGCACCAGGCACCAGTTGCCGTCACCAGGTTAAAGATGGAACAGGAAAGCATGCCAAACATCCGGTTGAAATTTTATACGAAGCATTGCTATAAAAAAATAATCCCGCTTAATACGGGATTATTTTATATAGTATGGTTGTGGGTCTTAAAATCTCTCTAATCCGCTAAAGAAAAAGTCACCTTCAATCTTTGCATTTTCGTCACTATCACTTCCGTGTACGGCATTTTCACCAACAGAAGCAGCATATAGTTTACGTATGGTTCCTTCTGCGGCATTCGCCGGGTTAGTGGCGCCAATCAGGTCACGAAAAGCTGTTACTGCATTTTCTTTTTCCAAAATAGCAGCAGTAATAGGTCCGCTGCTCATAAACTCCACTAACTCTCCGTAAAAAGGCCTTTCTTTATGCACAGCATAAAATTCTCCTGCTTTTTCGGCACTGAGCTTGGTCATTTTTAAGGCTACTACTTTAAATCCTTCTTTAATAATTCTGTCAATAATCGCACCGGCATGTCCATTCTTCATGGCGTCGGGCTTGATCATGGTAAATGTTCTGTTACTCATATTCTGGTACTTTATTTTCGGGCCGCAAGATAAGACTTTTATAGTTGTAAGTTCTTAGTTCTTAGTTTTGAGTTGTATAGCAATAATTAAACAATGATCAGCTTGTCCCCAAGTGGACGATTACGAAACATCAACATATAACTTATAACTCAAAACCTATAACTTAAAACCCGGAAATCCCCGTTTTCCCTTACCTTCGCAGCCGTTTAAAATGAAATCAATACAGGAAATATTTCCGTTACTCAAACAGCCCAAAAAGGTGGTTATCACCACACACCAGAAACCTGATGCGGATGCAATGGGTTCATCACTGGCCCTGGCCAATTTTCTAAAGCAGTTTGGTCACACAGTTACGGTCATTTCTCCTACCAACTGGGCAGCCTTTTTAAACTGGATGCCCGGCTCCAATGAAGTATTGGATTATGAAAAGACTATCGAAAAATCACATAAGATTTTAAGAGAAGCAGAGTGGTTATTTTGTCTTGACTTTAATGCCCTGCACCGTACCAAAAGGATGACAAACATCTTAACCGAAATTTCCTGCACCAAAATATTAATTGATCATCATATTGAACCCCAGGTGGAGGCTTTCGATTATGGGTATAGTTTAACCACTAAATGTTCAACCTGTGAAATGATCTATGATGTGATTGTGGAAAGCGGACACGATGATATGCTTAATATACCCATTGCAGAGTGTTTGTATGCAGGTGCCATGACAGATACCGGATCCTTCCGTTTTTTATCTGCTAATGAAACAGTACACCTGATGGTGGCAGATTTGAAAAGAAGGGGACTGAACCATTCGCAGATCCACGAAAATATTTATGATAATTTTTTAGAGAATCGTTTGCGTTTTATCGGCCACATGCTGTTAAACCGTATGGAAATATATTATGAATATAATACAGCTCTCATTGCTATTTCTAAAAACGACCTGCTTCGCTATGAAATGAAAACCGGTGATACCGAAGGACTTGTAAATTACCCGTTAACAATACAGGGTATTAAACTGGCAGCGTTGGTGATAGACAGGGATGAAGAAAGAAAATGGAGTTTCAGAAGCAAAGGTAATTTTGATTGCAATACTTTTGCCCGTACCTATTTTGAAGGCGGTGGCCATTTTAATGCTGCCGGTGGAAGAAGCAGCGAAAGCCTTGATCAGACCGTTGCTAAGTTTAAAAAAGTAATGAAAGAAAACGAAAAACTTTTACAATAAATAATCAAATGAAAAATTCAATTTTGTTTTTTGCGCTTGCAGCATTGGTATTTACCGGTTGCAATTTATCAGGATACAAACACACAAAAACAGGTTTGTATTATAAGATCATTCCTTCCGGCGGAAAGAAAATTAAAGCCGGCCAGTATGTAAAGATCCAGGTTAATGGATATGTACACGATTCAGCATTTTTTGATACCCGTACATCTATGGCTTATTATGGTGTTGTGGATAGTGTTGGTCGCCCGCATGATTTTTCTGAGATCATTCACCTGATGGCTGAAGGAGACAGCGCCGTAACCATCCAGTTTGCAGATACATTATTAAAAATGCAGGGTGTTCAATTGCCCCCTTATTTCCGTAAAGGCGATAAAGTAAAATCCTGCTTAAAAATTGTAAAAGTATTTGATAAAGTAGAAGACGCACAGGCAAGCTATAATAATGACCTTGCTATCTTCCGTGAAAAGGAAGAAGCAAAAAATACAGCCAGTTATGCAAAAGCCAAAAAAGACCTGGATGATTTTGTTGCCAAAAATAAAATCGTTGCTGCACAAACTCCAAAGGGCGTGTATGTAGTGGTGAAGCAGGCGGGTACCGGTGCATCTGCTGACTCTGGTAAATTAGTAGGTGTTAAATACAAGGGGACTTTAATCGACGGTACTTTGTTTGACAGTAATATGGGCCCGGATAGAAAGGACACATTAAAATTTGTAGTGGGTGATAAAGGCCCTCGTTCTATGATACCTGGTTTTGATGAAGCTGTTAAGGGTCAGAAAGTCGGTACAAAAATGACCATTTATATTCCGGCACAATGGGGTTATGGTGCACAGGGAAGAGATGTGATAAAACCTTTCAGCAATTTGGTTTTTGATATTGATGTGATAACAGTACAGGATGCTCCTAATAGTAATTCTGCAGCAGAAGGACAACAATAAACACGTTATTGAAAACGATAAATAATAAAGCCCCTTCCTGCGAAGGGGCTTTATTATTGGATATGATTTATTTTATTCTACCGGAATATTATTAAAGAAAACACTGCTGCCTGAGGTTACAAGAATATTTTCGTTCTTCCGGCGTATTACCAGGTTAGCATACTTGCTTTCACCATGCATACTGATTCTTAGTTTGACGAAATCACTTTTTATTACTACCGGCACTTCAGCTAATAAGCATTGATGATATACATTATAAGACCACTTAAAAGCTGTTTCTTTTACATCAATCACCTCACCCTTAGTATTTAATTGTTCGCATCTGAATAGTGGTAAGGACTCTGATAACGGATTTATCTTTATCCAGAGGCTAACCAGCATGGTATCATTTGTATTGACCTTTATAAGTTGGTCATCAAACAAAATAGAGGAAGAAGTTGCTGGCTTTTGCATGGCGTTTCCATCAACCATATCTTTTGCTGCAGTTATGAACTTTATCACTGCATTAGATTCAATTACACTGCTGCGGTAATTTCCATGATTTACAAGTAAGGTATCCTTATAAAGATTTGTTGCCCACTCACTTTTTTTAGCAAGATCGGAAGGAAACAATTTATATAACGATAATGATCCCTGTGAAGCTATAAGCTGGCTTTTATTTACGATATATTGTTCAGCGGCTGATAAACCAGGCTCCGTTACCAGTAAAAGAATAGGTTTGTTGCCAAGTTTACCAAGAATTTCTTTTTCAATCAGTGAATCACTCAGGAGTTGAACAGTTTCACAACTTTGTTTGAGTGATGTACGAGACATCATAACATTTAACATAGGGAGCTGCCATTGCATGGAAGCCCTCATGGCATAAAAGGGAACTGCCCCCTGGTCAAAAGAAAATTTTTCGGAGCCTACATGAAAAAAAGGGAAGGCTAATAAAGCCTGGTAGTTTTGTGCATACTCGCCGCTTTTAATAAGTAAGGAATGTAAACTGGGTTCATTTACGAGCATAAAGTTTTTAAAACCGGGCTCCGAAAAACGCTTAACCGTTTTATACCTGTAATAGTCTTCGGTACCCCATATTACTGTTGCTGCTAATACTATGGTAACAGCTGTCTTTTGAAGCTTTTTGTTACGCACCCAGCAATAAAACTGGTACAGGTATTTAATACAAAAAATACCTGCAACATAATAAAAGGCCCAGGCAAATCTTCCGGGTGAACGAAACTGTCTTAAAAAAGATATGGTATCAACAATAAATTCCAAACCCCATTTAAAAGGTATTGCCATTGAAAATAGCAGTACTATAATGCTGCTAAGAAAAAAAAGATGTTGCCTTTTTGTATTGAGCTGAATAAAATTTTTAAACTTCCCGGTAATAAGCGTAAATAAAAAATAAAGAATGAGGCAGCATAAAATAACATTTACCGTCATCCCCACATACGCAAAACCTTCTCCATAGCCAGGTAGCTCTTTTGCCGGGTTCCCAAATAAATCGGTGGGATGGGGAAGGAATACTGTATCAAAATCAGCCATTGCAAAAAAGAACCCCCATGGTTTGGATGGTCGGTCGGCAACAGGATCGGTTAACAGCATAAATATTTTAAGTAACAATAAAGGTCCAACAGTTATTGCCCACCTTTTAAGATGGAGTGGTACTAATTTTTTTTGTAACCCTGTTAAGGTTGATAATAAAGAATAAGCGAAAAAGAAAAGTGTACAGATCAATGCGAGGTACAGGTGCAATAATCCTATCCATGCAATTAAAAGTATTGTGGCGATCGTCCACCAGTATTTTTCTTCTTCCTCTGCCTTTATAAAAAAATACCAGCTCATCGGAAGAAAAAAAGAATAGGTTAGTGCATAATGTGCCTGCAGGCGAAAAAGCTGCGGACTTAAAAAGATGAGCAGTATTGCCCCTGCTAAAGAAAATAAAAAAGAAACGGAAAAATGCCGGAGCAGTTTATATACGAAAAAAATCCCTGCTATCAACTGGAGAATCGCTGCAAGATTTACAAGTGCCACTCCATTGTTTTTTAGTGACGGGAAAAGATAACACAACCATTTATACGGAACAACTAATCCAACTTGTGCATCCGCAAAACTCAGGTGCTCTCCAAAAGGATAATTCATTCCGGTAAAATGCAGGCCATTGTCATGCTGCAGGTAATAGAGGATGGTATAATAATTTTTCAACCCGTCACTGGTAGGGCCAAATAAAAATGAATTGGGAGATAAAAGTATGGGACTAAATAACAGTATTACCAGCAAACCGGATAGCAGCAGTACCAGCAGATCTTCTTTTAAATTTTTTTGATTCATCCGTTTGCTTTTCTGAATAAAAGTTTTATAAAATTAACAGCTTCCTGTAATAAAATTTTAAGCGGCATTTTACTAAGCCTTATACCTGCTCTTAATTCAACCGGTAACGGGACCAGTTTAATGTTTTTATTCCTGGCAGCCAGCATGGTAAATTCAAGATCGAAAAGGTACCTGTTAATCGTTGTTTGAAGAAAAACTGCTTTCCCTTTTTCATTAAACCCTTTTAACCCGCACTGGGTATCATCAAATGGTATCTTTAATAAGTTGCGTATGAAAAATCGCAGCATTTTTGAAAGTGCAGCCCGGTACCAGGAAACATTTTTATAATACAGATGGTCCCTTGTTCCCATGGCAACATCAGCCCCTTTTTTTTCACCCTCATAAACAGCAAGCATACTTTCATTGGTATAGGGAAAATCAATATCAGTTAGTATATAAAAGCCGGCTACGGTAGCAGCAACCCCCGTTCGTAAAGCATTCCCTTTTCCTTTATTTACTTTATTGTTTATAATGGAAAGATCACGGATTGTTAAAGACAGGTTGTTTATTCCATTTTGATACAATGCTGAAGTTGAGCCGTCATTTACAATTGTGATAGATACGTTTTTATGGGGGAGGCTGTTTTTAATTTCAGTATAACGTTCCAGAACAAGTTTATCCCATCTGGCTGGTGGATTGAAAACCGGGAGTATAATGGCTAATTGACTGTTATTACTCATCAAAAGGATCGTTAAAGACTTGCTTATTTTTCAAATGTAACTTCAAAATCATCCATAAAAAATTGCTGATGCCTGGGGTTCCATACATACACTTTTACAATATCATTTGCCTTTGCATTGGCAGGAATAAACATTTCGTTGGTACAAACGGCCCATGCCTTGCTGCTTTTAATTATTTCAGATTGATTGGCGCCGGAATTATAGGCGATGCTTTTATTTTCTGATGGTGAAAAAATATCGATCACCAGGAAAATTTCGCCATCTAACTGTGTGGCTGCAATTTTTACATTGGCTTTTATTTTTTTCAGCGGTTGTTTATCTGCCTCACCCAGGGGAATCCTTAGCCCCTCACCATATTCATTTTCATTGATCACTTTTTGCGAAAACTTCCCGCTATACGCAATGCCGCTATCTATTAATGCTCCGGTCCAGCCTTTTGCATTTTCATAATCCTGGAAATAACGCAGGTTGTTATGTTTGGATGTAGTACAGCCAATCAAAATAATGACGAATAAAGGGGTAAATAATTTCATATTGAATGATGAAAGACGAAGCGAAAATAACATATTCATCTAAACTGTTTATGCTTTTTGGCAGGCTAAAAAAAGTGTGATTGATTCTTTGGCTTCTTTTACATCATGTACCCTTAACAAATTGGCGCCGTTTAGCAAAGCAATTGTGTTTAATACGGTGGTTCCATTCAGCGCTTCGGCAGCGGTAACGCCAAGTGTTTTGTAAACAGTTGATTTACGTGATAACCCTGCAAGTATTGGCTTATCCAGCAGCTTCAGTACTTCCATTTTTTTTAATAGCTGAAAGTTATGTGTGATCGTTTTCCCGAATCCAAAGCCCGGATCAATAATAATATCTTCAATTCCTGCCTCTTTACACCGGGTGGTTTTTTTAATAAAATAATCCAATACTTCCATGGTAACATCCACATACTGCGGGGCTGCCTGCATTGAACCGGGTGTACCTTTCACATGCATGCAAATAAACGGAACCTGCAGCGATGAAACAACGGTGATCATATCCGCATCCATATCACCGCTACTAATATCATTAACAACAGATGCACCGGCAGCAACAGCTTCTTTCGCCACTTTACTTTGATACGTGTCAATGGAAAGAATTGTCTCCGGGAACTCTTTTAAAAGAGACTCAATAGCGGGGATTGTTCTGTTTAATTCTTCGTCTATTGAAATTCTTTCACTGCCGGGGCGGGTACTTTGTCCACCTACATCTAAAATGACAGCACCTTCACTAAGCATTTGTTCCGCTTTTTTTAAAATAGCCGTAGTATTGTTGAGTCGGCTCCCTTCATAAAATGAATCAGGCGTAATATTTAATATCCCCATTACCCCGGGTTCTTCCAGTACCAATAATTTTCCTTTGCAGTTGAGTGTAAACATTAGCGGCTTATATTTGCTTTGGAGCGATAAAGTTGCCGAATTTTAATTAAAAATGATGCATTAAAACGAATGAGTACTACTAACCAGCAATACGATGAGGTGATAAGGGCCTGTAAGGATATATTTATTAAGAAGACTAAAGACTACGGAACTTCGTGGAGGGTGTTACGGCCAATTTCGATCGTTGACCAGATCTTTATCAAAGCACAGCGTATCCGTAACCTTCAGGAAACTAAAGTGCAGCGGGTGGATAATATTGGAGATGATATTCCGTCAGAATTTAAAGGCATTATTAATTATGCTTTGATTGGAATGATACAGGTGGAACTTCACAATGAAGAATCGGAAGACTTGAATGTGGAACAGGTAGAACCTCTGTATGATAAAATGGCGGCGCAGGCAAAAGCATTGATGGAAAATAAAAATCACGACTATGGGGAAGCCTGGAGAGATATGAGTCAGCAAAGTTTTGTGGATTTGATCCTTATGAAGCTGATGCGGATACGGCAGATCATATCAAACGAAGGAAAAACTGAGGCGAGTGAAGGAATCGATGCCAATTACCTTGACATCATTAACTATGCAGCATTTGCTTTGATCTTAATTAGTGAAGGGAAACAGTAGCGGGATAATGAATAATAAGTAAGATATACTGGTAAAATAGTTTTAAGGAAAATAACTACCCATAAAATTTAATAAGCAAAATTATAAATGAAAACGACGGTAAATATTTCAAGGGTCATCGTTGGCGTATTATTTATTTTTTCCGGATTGGTAAAAGCCAATGACCCCTACGGACTAAGTTATAAAATGCAGGAGTTTTTTGAGGTGTGGAATTTTCATTTGCTGGATAATTATACACTCGCATTTTCCGTATTGATGAATGCTTTTGAAATTATTGCCGGTTTTGCAATATTACTTGGCTGGCGTATGCGGTTGTTTAGCTGGTTATTATTGTTACTTATTATTTTCTTTACTTTTTTAACCGGATATGCATTGCTCTCCGGAAAAATTAAAACCTGCGGATGCTTTGGTGATTGCATTCCTTTAACAGCAAAACAATCTTTTATAAAAGACCTGGTATTGCTGGCACTGATACTTTTAATTTTTGCTTACCACAATAAAATAAAGCCAATCTTTAAATCCTCCGCCAGCATTGCTTTTTTATTGATGATTACGATAGGCAGCTTTGGATTGCAATGGTATGTGATGCAGTATTTGCCCATAAAAGATTGTTTGCCGTTTAAAGTAGGAAACGATCTTGTGGAGCAGATGAAAGTACCCACTAATGCGGTTATGCCTGTTACTGAAACAGTATTTACTTACGAAAAAGGGGGTAAGAAGTTTACGTTTACCAATAACTTCCCGGCAGATTTAGATACGTATACATTTATAGGAAGAGAAGATAAAGTTATTAAAGAAGGTAAAAACTATGAGCCTCCCATTAAAGATTTTAAATTAAATACTCTTTCAGGAGTTGATTCAACGTTTGCTGTTTTACAACAAACCGGAAGCTACTACCTGTTTTTTATAAAAGACTTTGATGGATTATCTGCAAAAGACGATTGGTATGAGAGCTTCGTTAAAATTTTCAGGAAAGCGCAATCGGATAAAATACCAATATATGTTGTAACAGCACAGGGTGATCTGGCTGAAAAAATCTTAAACCAGGAAAATGATAAACTGGGGGTTACCATTTTTACCTGCGATGGTACAGAAATTAAAACAGCTGCCCGAACAATACCCTGCTTGTTTAAAATGAAAGGAGCGACAGTAGAAAAAAAATGGGGCAAAGCCAGTCTTGCTAAGGTTTATTGATGAAGAATAAAATAGCTGTAAAATAGTAGTACAATTTTGATAAAAATTATTGTAAAAAAATTGTTGTACGGGATACTGGTATTACTGGGAGTAGTGATACTTGTCTTCTGGGTTTTCCAGGGGTTTGCCGATCCTTCCAGGCTGGTATTGGGGCAAACCGGCGATTCAGCTACGATTGCCAACATTAAAAAAGAATTATACCTCGACCAGCCCCGGTGGAAACAGTTTGCTTTTTATCTCAATGATATTTCACCCATCAGCATTCATGCGAAAGAAGAAGTTGAAAATAAGAAGTTAAAAGGATTTTTTATTGGTGGTACAACGAAACTGGCATTAAAGATTCCGTACTTGCGAAGAAGTTATCAAAGCAAACGGGATGTATGGGATGTTTTGTTAGAGGCATTGCCGCTAACAATATTGCTGGCTGTGGCAGCCATGCTTTTTGCTGCCATCGTTGGTATATTATTGGGGGTATTAGCTGCCGTTACGCAAAATACCTGGATGGATACATCCGCCATTTTCGCAAGTGTGGTGGGCATTTCAGCACCTTCCTTTTTTATGGGGATATTAATTGCGTATGTATTTGGTTTTTTACTTAGCCAGTATACCGGTTTGCATTTAACCGGAAGTTTATATGATTACGATGTAACAGGGAAAAACTTACAGCTAAAAAATCTTATCCTTCCTGCTTTTACATTGGGTATACGGCCACTTGCCATCATTACACAGCTTACCAGAAGTTCTATGCTGGATGTACTGAACCAGGATTATATCCGCACAGCTTATGCCAAAGGTTTAAGTAAAAGAACGGTGATATGGAAACATGGGTTACGGAATGCGCTTAACCCTGTAATAACAGCTATTACCGGATGGTTTGCTGAATTACTGGCTGGGGCTTTTTTTGTAGAATATATTTTTGGCTGGAAAGGAATTGGAAAGGTTACCGTTGAAGCATTGGAAAAACTGGATTACCCGGTTGTAATGGGTTCCGTTTTATTGTCTGCATTAATATTTGTTCTTGTAAATATTCTTGCAGATGTTTTATATGGTGTAGTGGACCCCAGGGTTAGATTGAATTAAATAGTCATTTGGTTTAGTCTAACATAGTTTTCATAACGCAAAGCTTTTAACCCGCATCACATCCATTTACTTAAAAAGCGGTTGAATTCGTGTCGCAATTCCAGCATAATTTTTTCAAAACTCATAAAGTCTTCCCGCATATTTTCATGTTCATCCAATGAAAAAATTTCCACATGCCCGGCTGTTGTCGTAATCTGGTGGGCCAGTTGCTGCAGGTTTATCCTTATGTTATGCTGAAGCTCATCAATACTATTGCGCTGAATTATAAACTGGTTTTGAAAATGTTCTACACCGGCCCTGGCATCTATATGAGTATTTTTCATGGCCACCTCTGCAAGACGTTTTTCCAGGGTGTCTAATTCATCATCATAAAATTGAAGGGCACGGAGCCAATCATTATGTTCGTTGGTAAGATGTTCAACAGATGTGTAACTCATAAAAATATCTTTTAACCAAATTTCATGTTTCACTTTGGCTAACCTTATGAGGTTGCTCAATTGTAAGGTTGATTAATTTCAATAACAAGACCGGTCTTAAACCGGTCTTGTTATTATAATTCTTTATTCCTTATCATTTTCCTTTTCATCGGATTCTTTACCTTGTTCACCAACAGGCTCGTTTTGATTTACCTGTGTTGTATTGCCTTTTCTTATTTCTGTATGATGGATCATTCCGCCCAAATGGGCCGTTTGTGCCAATGTTCCAAATGAAATAAGTGCCAGCAGCAAAGAGAGTCGCACGATATTTTTAAAGAACTTCTCCTTATTTTTTAAAATGATTCCAGCCAGTGCAATGATGCCTGTAATAAGAATAATGATCAGTGAAATTTTGGCTATTGATTCATGCTGCTCAATGATGGATGCTGAAACACCGGGTAATTCCTCCACCAGTTCTTCTGTCCCTTCTCCGGTAAGAAAAACGGGAATGGCAAACACAGCGGCCCCTACCAGCAGATATGCAGCAGTGATTTTTAATAGATCGTTTTTACGTAACAGGGCGATTATTAATAACACTGCACCGGTAACAGAAAATAATACAGGAATATGATTAAGCGCCAAATGAATTTGTGCTGCGTTCATAACAGTAATTTAAAAAGTGAATAAAAAAATAGAAAAAAGAAAATTTCTCTCAATCAATAAATTGGTTATGAAATTTTCGGAGGATGGAAAACGGCGGTATTATAACCTGGCAATAAAGATTGGTTTACCGCAATAGGGTAATTAATAATCAATATCCGGGTGTTTACATTAAGTGTTTGTTCAGGCGAATGCCTGTTATACACCTGCGTACCGGATGTATTATAGGTTTTAAAAGGCAGTTCATTATCTTCCTGCTCATCTGTATCATTGGTTTCTTTAGAAGCGTAATGCTGGTACAAGAATTTGAGTAAAGAAATGTTGTTATCTGCTTTCTGATGTTTGAAATAATGTTTTACCAGCAGTGGAAGGCGCAGCAGTTCATGTGTTTCTGTAAGGCTTGTAAAAAAAGCCATCAGTAATAATATAGTTGCGAACTTATTCAAAAGAAAATATTGTGACAGGGGCAATATAGGTTTGGTAGGGTAAAGAAATGCTGATTTTTATCAGCCGGGGAACGATTAACAATATTTTACCGTATCACTACTTCTTTAATTACTTTTTCTTTCATGACTTCATTTACCCGTTCAATAATTTTTTCTTTCTGGAACTGTAATTCCTGTTTAAGCGGGGCAGTATTTGTGGTGATGAAAAGGGTATGACCGATGATCTCAATTTTGTCAGTATACCTGGCAATGGTTTTTCCCATCAGTGTTTCCCAAACTTCCTCAATTTTAAAAGCCTGCATATTTTGTTTGAGCCGGCTTTTTTGAAGGAAAAGTTTTATAGCATCACCAATAGAAAATTCTGACATGTGACGAAGGTAAGTGTTTTGTATAATTACTTGTTGACGGTAAATAATATTAGCTTTTGTCTTTATAATATTTTCCCGGATGCTATTTCAGCTCAATTACCTGAAAGGGAACGTTTAATTGACCCAATGATTCCCTGATCCTTTCTTCGTGAGTGTCTGTAATAAAAACCTGCGCTTCGTTTTCAATACAAACCCGTCTTAATAAATTATCCATACGCTGGTCATCTAATTTCTCAAATACATCATCCAATAAAAGGAGGGGGGCAAACCCTTTGTTACTTTTTAATACTTCAAACTCTGCCAGTTTTAAGGCAAATAACAAACTCTTACGCTGACCCTGAGAGGCAATCGATTTAAAATTTTGATGGTTGAGTTGTATTTCCAGGTCGTCTTTATGTATACCGGCACTTGTTCTTTGCAAAGCAAAATCTTTTTGCCGGAACTGCTCTATCAAAGATTCAAAAGGGTGTTCGTTTAACTGACTTTGGTACTGTAGTATTATTTCCTCGTTATTATCTGCAATTTCAATGTAAATTTTTTGTACCAGTGGAATAAAATGACGAAGGAAATTACGTCGTTTAGAAAAAATATTTCTTCCGGGTTCCAGTAATTGGTGATCTATTACATCCAGTAAACTCCAGTCGGTTTTACCTGATTCAGCAAATGATTTTAACAGGCTGTTTCGTTGCTGCAGTATTTTATTGTAAGCGATCAGTTGTTGTAAATACACCGAATCCAGTTGCGACAGCATCGTATCTAAAAACTTTCTTCTTTCTTCACTGCCCCCAATAATGAGTTCCACATCATCCGGCGCTATCATTACACAGGTAAACCGGCCGATATGAGAAGAGAATTTTTCATAAAGAACATCGTTTAATGATATTTCTTTTTTACCATTTCCACGAAAAACGGAAACTACTTTTTGTTCTTCTCCCTGTTTCTCAAAAACACCCTCTACCCTGAAACCATCCATGCTGAACTGTGTGCTTTGGGCATCAGTGCTGCTGAAATAGCTTTTTGTAAAGCAGCAATAATGAACAGCATCGATCAAATTGGTTTTGCCAATACCGTTTCTGCCGGTAATAGCAATAATCCGGTTATTAAAACTAAATTCCCGGAATGCGTAGTTTTTAAACTGGGTAAGCGATATTTTTTTTAGCATTAGCATCCGGATGCAAGATAGCTTTAGTTGCTGTTTGCCGGTAAGAAATTCAGGAATCTCCTATTTATTAACTGGTGGGCCCGTAGTTTTTATTTTTGAGTATATTTCAAAAGGGCAATCGCAAAAGCATCCAGGGTCTGTACTTAAAATTATAGTTGCTGCTTTTTTGGTTGTATTAAAAAACAGAATATTCCAGGTCTCGTCAGTATTCATCATCCGAATGGATACAAATTTTGTTTTGGTTGTACTTCTTTTTACTGAATCAATTTTTAGGATAAAAGCTGAGCCGCCGGTAATACTATCGTTGGTGTAAAATATTATTTCACTTGCTGTAAACAATAATTTCCGGTTGCTGCGGGTAACAGTTGTCACATTGTCTCCGGTTAACTCCCATAATCCGGTCAACTCATTGCTGAAAAAAATGCTGTCTTTTTTAAAACAGGTATTCTCCGGTTGCTGCCCGCCGGACGAAATAGAAACAAAGGAAAGTGATAGTATGATAAAGATTCTCATACGTAAGGTTTTGGTTAATCACTCTTTTTCAAATATAACAAAACAATCGTATAAATGATTTGAGCCGGGAAAAAAAATTCATGGGTTTTGAGTAATCTGAAATCAAAGGTTTTAAAACAGGTCAATAATGCCAGTTCTGCCCATCCCCGCCCGTTGCCAAAATTCTAAAAACCAATGACCTGCAAACCCAAAATCCCCTTATCTTTGCCGCTCCCAAAATCAGCCTTTTGGGTCATTCATTATGGCTACAAAGTTTACTAAGGAAACGTATTTGTACTGGTATGAATTAATGCTACTGCTCCGCAAGTTTGAAGAAAAGGCGGGGCAATTATATGGTATGCAAAAGATCCGGGGTTTCTGTCACCTTTACATTGGTCAGGAAGCACTTGCAGCGGGTGCAATGACAGCAACCAAACCGGAAGATACTTTTATCACCGCTTATCGTGATCATGGTTTGGCAATAGCCAAAGGTATTACAGCCCGTGCCTGTATGGCCGAGCTCTATGGTAAAGCAACAGGCTGCTCCAAAGGTAAAGGTGGTAGTATGCACTTTTTTGGGGTGAAAGAAAGATTTTTTGGCGGTCATGGTATTGTAGGCGCACAAATTGGAACCGGCGCAGGTCTTGCTTTTGCTGAAAAATACAAAGGCAATGATTTTGTAAACCTTACTTTTTTTGGGGACGGCGCTGCCCGGCAGGGGATACTCCACGAAACCTTTAATATGGCCATGACCTGGAAGCTGCCAGTAATTTTTATTTGCGAGAACAATAACTACGCAATGGGTACCTCTGTTGAGCGTACCAGCAACGTAGTGGATATTTATAAGCTTGCCGATGCCTACGATATGCCCGGCGACAGTGTGGATGGTATGAGCCCTGAAGCGGTACATGAAGGTGTGGCCCGTGCTGTAAAACGTGCAAGGGAAGGTGGCGGCCCTACTTTATTAGAAATTAAGACTTACCGCTATCGTGGGCATTCTATGAGTGACCCGCAGAAATACCGTACCAAAGAAGAAGTGGAGGAATATAAACAACGTGACCCTATTGAACATTGTCACAAAGTTTTAGTAACGGATTTTGGTGTTAGCGAAGCAGATATTGAAGTAATCAATGAAAGAGTACGTTTAGAAGTGGAAGACTGTGTGAAATTTGCAGAGGAAAGCCCCTGGCCGGGTGATGATGAATTGCTGAAGGATGTATATGTACAGGAGGATTACCCGTTCATTTTAGATTAAGCTGCGGTTTGTTAGCTGCGAGCCACAAGCTTTTCTTGCAACTACTATCTCGTATTCAAAAGTTCATAGACCGAAACGTAATAACAACAACAAACTATAAACAACAAACTACAAACAAATAAAAATGTCCGAGAAACAAAAATTATCTCACAAGTTAGCAGCAGAGGCACCGGCCATTAAATCCGCATTGGGCTTTTGGGAAAAGTATTCCAAACAAATCATTTATGTAAGTGCAGCGATCATCATCCTTGGTGGTGGTTATCTTGTATATAAGTATATGTTTGTTAACCCTAAAAATGTTAAGGCAAACGATTCAGTATTTCAATTACAGAGTATCTATGAGCAAATGGTAAATGCACAAACTGATAGTGCTAAAACCGCACTTGCTGATAAAGTATTGAACGGAGACGCACAGGTTACAGGAGCCATAAAATTTATAAGCCGTAACAGCGGTACGGATGCAGCTAACCTGGCCCATTTTTATGCCGGCAGGGCTTATATAGAAAAAAATGATTTTAAAAATGCTATAAAACAATTAGAAGCATTTGATGCAAATGGTGCTGATCAGGCCACAGCCGGCGCTTTAAAGTTGCTGGGTGATGCTTATATGATGGATGGTCAAAAACAAAAAGGAGCAGATACCTATAAAAAAGCTGCAACGGTTAACGAGAAAGATGAAAATATTTCATCAGAATGTTTATACTTTGCTGCCCAGGCCTATGAAACTTTAGGTAAAAACGAGGATGCTATTAAAATGTACCAGATCATAAAAGAAAAATATCCAAAATCAACCCGTGGTTTTACTGTAGATAAATATTTAGCCCGTTTGGGTGTTGTTAATAACGATTAATGGCAGAAGTAACGAATAGTAACTTATATAACACAGGCATCCTTAACACTGAGGATGCCTGTATCGTTATTGTGCGGACGGAGTGGAATGCTGCTATTGTAGATGAATTAGAAAAAGGTGTAAAGAAAGTGCTGGAAGCATATAAAGTAAAGCAGGTTGTTACAATCACCGTTCCGGGTTGTTTTGAAATTCCATTTGGTATAAAAAATTACTGGGAGCAGCATAAAAGCAAAAAGAAAAAAAGGCCTGACGCTTTTATTGCATTGGGTACCGTTATACGTGGCGATACCCCGCATTTTGATTATGTATGCAAAGCAGTAACTGATGGGGTGGTGCAATTAAATTTGATGTTGCCCGTGCCAATCATCTTTGGAGTATTAACAGTAGATAACCAGCACCAGGCAGAAGAAAGGATTGGTGGTAAGCATGGGCATAAAGGAGAGGAAGCGGCACTAACTGCGTTAAAGATGATGGTGCCGAAGCCCTAAATCCCTAAAGGGACTTAAAGAAAGGCAGATGCTTTGAATTAACAATTAATGGTAAGATTAATATTACTCAAAAGATAACAAACTAAGTTCCCCCTTCAGGGGGACAGGGGGCGTCCATGAACGTACAAATATTTATACCTTGTTTTGTTGACCAGTTGTATCCCGATACCGCTTTTAATATGGTTAAAGTATTAGAGAAAGCAGGATGTAAGGTTTCTTATAATACCAATCAAACCTGTTGCGGCCAGCCGGCTTTTAATGCAGGCTTTTGGGATGAATCAAAAGCGGTGTGCAGCAAATTTTTAAAAGACTTTAGTGGCAGCGATTATATTGTTGCACCCAGTGCATCCTGTACAGGTTTTGTACGGAATTATTACAGCAAATTGTTTGATAATTCTTCCCTGCATAACGAAGTAAAGGATTTGGGAAAGCGATTATTTGAGTTTAGTGAGTTTATGGTTGATGTATTAAAGATAGATGATGTTGGTGCAAGCTTAGCAGGTAAAGCCACTTATCATGATAGCTGTGCAGGATTACGTGAATGCAAAATAAAAGAAGCCCCAAGAAAATTATTAAATAAAGTAAAAGGGTTGGAATTAGTGGAGATGAATGACGTAGAAACCTGCTGTGGCTTTGGTGGAACTTTTGCCGTAAAGTTTGATGCTATCTCCGTTGCCATGGCTGATCAGAAAATTACCAATGCATTAGAAACCGGTGCCCAGTATATCATCTCTACCGATTTAAGTTGCTTAATGCATATTGACGGGGTTATAAAAAATAAAGGTTTAAATCTTAAAACATTGCATATCGCCGATGTGCTGGCTGGGGCTGTTAAGTAAAATAATTATTCCTTCAAGCATCAGATTTTCTCAAACCTTTGTGCTCTTATTTACGTAAGTTGAATAAACTTTCAACTCATGAAAAAAATTATCCCTTTTTTATTTTTTGTAATAATTCTGGCTTCTTGCAGAAAGGAAAAAACAGTCATCGTAGATTCAACTTTCACAGATAGCCTTATTGCCAATTATACGGTACCCGCTGCCATAAAAGCTAACGAAGATGAATTACAATTTTGGTTGGGCAGGATTAAACCTCAAACACCCGACATTATAAACGATGCCAGGTATGCATCAAACCTTGCTGTAAGGTTTACTTTATTGGGCGATATTACCGATATAAAAAAATCAGACAGCGTTTTAAAAAGATTGGATGCCGCTTTCAGTCATAAGGAAGCATCTCCTAATGTTAGCCTTCTGACAAACGCCATCCGCCAACACAGATTTAAAGAAGCTGAAACTTACTTTGAAAAAGTAAGAACGATTGGGATAAAGAAATACGAAGTTTTTTCTCTTGGATTTGATATAGATTTTGAACTGGGCCGCTATGAACAGGCGCAATCAGAATTAAGGACTATGCGATCCTCTCATGATTATGGTTATTTTTTCCGTAAATCAAAATGGGAACATTATAAAGGGAATATGGATAGTGCTATAGCGGCTATGAACAAAGCAGCTGAACTGGCGGGTTCTAATAATATGCTGCGGTTAGCAGCTTTATCCAATGAAGCAGACCTGTATATGCATAACTGCGAAGTGAAAAAGGCCTATGAACTATACCAGCAATCAGTTAAAATTAATGCGGCCGACTATCATAGTATCACAGGTATAGGATGGATTGCGCTGGTATATGATAAAAACGATTCATTAGCAGAAAAAATATTCCAGTTTGTACATTCAAAAATAAAATCACCCGATCCTTTATTTAAATTATATCAAATGGCGCAGGGACGAAGGGACAGCGTATTAGAAAAAAGATATGCCACTGAATTTGCAATCCGGGCCAGCGATAGTTTATATGGGAATATGTACAATAAATATTTAATTGAAATTTATACGGGTATAACAAAAGAACCGGCTAAAGCAGAAGCCATTGCTAAGAAAGAAATTGAAGGCCGGGCTACACCACAAACGTATGCGTGGTATGCGTACACCCTTTTAACAAATAATAAAAAAGAAGAGGCCTACAAAGTATATGAGCAATTTGTTTCCGGTAAGCCATTAGAAGGACTGGAACTTTACTGGATGGGCAAACTGATGCAGGCTTTTAATAAAGGATACAATGCCATAGAGTTTTTTAAAGCTGCTAATAAAAACAGGTATGATTTAAGCCCTTCAATGGCTAATGACCTGGAAAATGAATTAAAAGAATAATCGCTGAACTGTCCAGTAAGCTGCAATACAAACAATAATAATGGATAATGGAATTACAATTGCTTTGCGGTAATAAGGTTTATCTGAAAAAGGTTTTCCAAATAAAATAAAGGCAGATAGTATAACAGTAATCTGCCCTAATTCAACCCCTACATTAAACATTACTAAAGAACTTAAATAGGCCTTTTGAGGCAAGCCGAGTTTTCCCAATGCATTAGCAAAGCCCATTCCATGAATTAACCCAAATAAAAAAACTACTGCAATACGGGAAGTTTTTATTCTGGGAGAAAAAATATTCTCCAAACCCACATACATGATAGATAAAGCGATCACTGGTTCTACAATTTTAGGAGATGGTGTGATGACCTGATAGATAGCTAACCCTAACGTAATAGAATGTGCAACTGTAAAAGCAGTTGCCTGCCATAACACTGCTTTTAATTTGGGGCTTAACAAATACAGACTTAATACAAAGAGAATATGATCAAAGCCCAAAGGCAGTATATGCTTATAACCTAGCTTAAGGTATAAGATTGCGGCGTCACCTTTCGACATTTTTTCTAATTCATTTACTACATCATGAGCCCATAATGGCTGGCTAACCAGGAAAGCCAATACTAAAAGCCCCGTCGCTTTTTGTATTAAACTGTTTTTTTGTATCAGGAGATCATCCATGTTCAATTATATTCTTAAAAAAATACAGTAATTTTTGCCTTTATAAAGAACGGAATACCAGGGGTAAAATGTAATTCGCTTATTGAATTTGCTTCGTTCTTTAATCTTGATTCTGTGTCAAACTGCGCTTCATTCCATTTTGCATTAAAAATATTTTCAAGGGCTATCCCAGTTTCATAAGTTGGTTTGGTATAGTTAAGAGTACCGTCTAATAAAAAATATCCTTTAGCTGTTACACTATTATCTTCATTAGCCGGACGATTTTTTATATAGCGGTAACTTACTCCACCATTAAATCCGTATTTGGTTTTGTAAAACAAACCACCCACACTCGTAGCAACAGGGGCAAGCGGAATATAGTTTTCACCTTTTGGATTATCTATAGATCTTCCCCTGGTTAAGTTGATATTTATATTGGCAAATAAATTACTGCTGAACTGGTAACGGCCTACAATATCAATACCGGAACGTCTTGTTTTACCACTAGGTTCTATAACGCCTTCATCACCTACATATACAAACTCCTGCTGCAGGTATAAATACCAGGCAGCTGCATTTAGTAAAAGTTTATCAGTTGGTTTAAAAATAATTCCTAAATCGGCTCCATATGCTGCTGGTAATATCTGGTAACCATTATTGCCCACCACCACCCGGGTATCTTTTGAATGAAAGCCTTTGCCGGTTTTTACATAAACCTGTGTTGTTTTGCCAAGGGTGTATTTTATATTTAATTTAGGACTTATAATTTTTTGGTTATGGAATGGTAATTGCTTAGTGGCAAGTTTATCAAAGTAACTGTTATTAAAATAATCCGCCCTAAGACCAGCATCAATACTCCATTTACGGTTGCTGATTTGTTTTTCGATAAAAGCAAACGCATTAGCTTCCCTGATATTGCCCAATTTTATATTTTCTAAAAACTGTCTTTTCACCACATGAGCAAGTGTTGTATTTTGAGTAGCATCGTACCTTATTCCTGCTGCATAAGTTCCGGTTATTGCCCATTGGTTAAGATTTTTCTTTGAAGTGAGTTTTGATAAATAGCCAAAAATGTTCCTGGCTTCTTTTTGATTTATTTCATCGCCATTAACCGGGTCATTTAAAAAGAAAGTAAAATCAGAATACAAATTGAATTTATAACGGTTATAGTAAGCCTGGTTTTCCCAATTGAACCCATTGGTAAAAGAATGGTTAATGATGAAGTTGGCATTATAGCGTTCTGTATTGCCTCCCTCGCTAGGGTCAATAGAACCAAAGCGATCAATCATGCCACTTTCAACCGCCCTTGTGGGTACTTGCCCGCTGGCATCCCATTTACTTTTAAATGCTGAGGCAGAGAAATTAAGTTTTGTATTCTTGGTTACAGCTAAATTATATTTCCCGAATATATTGCTGCGATTAAAATTTTGCTTATTGATTGTAGCTCCGTCTGTGTAATTAAATTCACCGGCTATGTAGGCGCTTTGTCCTGCTTTGTCTTTTTTCAGTAAATCAATTATTGCCAGTGTGCGGAATGTATTAAATCTTCCTGCTTCTAGCTGCACCCGGCTTTTGTCAATAACATTGAAAGTTGAGAAGGCTACATATCCTGCCGTGTTTAAATTTCCATGAGAAGTATAATAAGGACCTGTTCCAAAATCAATATTATTCACTGTTTCCGGAATAATAAAATGCGAATCAGCATAACCCTGACCGTGTGCATGGCTCACCATATTCACCGGTAGCCCATCTACACTTACCTGCACATCAGTTCCATGGTCCACATCAAAACCACGTAAAAATATTTGCTCTGCCTTGCCACCGCCGGCATGCTGTGCCACAAATAAACCCGGAACCAAACGCATCAGCTCCTGGGAGCTTTTTACAGGACGAAGATCGAGATCAATCTTGCTTATTGTTTTAAAAATAGCATTGGTCCCTCCCGAAGAAATCAATGTTACTTCTTTTAAATTTATAGTACCTCTTTCCAGGACTACAACAATGGGATTGTTATTTTGAACTTCAATTTCTTTAGTAGTATAGCCAATAGAAGTAATGGTGGTATTTACTTTTTCAGCATCAGAAGCAACAGAAAAATTTCCCTGTTTATCCGTTAAAACGTTTTTGTTTAATTCTTTTATTTCTACCACAGCGGCTTCTAAAGGTTCCTTGGTCAGGGCGTCAACAACCTGGCCTTTAAACTTTGATTGTGCGAACGATGCAATGCTTAATAGTATGCCCGTCAGCATTAAATTTAATTTATGTTTCATAATCAGTTTTTATTACTTAATCAATATCGGAAACTACTTTTTATTATAATAGCCAATGCATCACTATCTTGCTTTATTCAAACAAGAGGATTTCTTTATTCTTTAATCATTAAACTGATTATGCCTGAGGAGGTGGGGTGGTAATATCTTCCACAGGTTTTGGAAGATTTTTTGCGGGATAAAAAAAACTATGTTCAATAGTGAAAAAAGGGCGGGAGAGGGAAGATCCTTCATAAAATACGTGTACCGATACAGGTTCAGAAGCTTTTATTATTTCTGTATTATCGTTACCATTCTCTTTTGCAGCTTTCTTAAGATCATTATGTAAATGATTTTTGCCGTAATGCTGGTGCACCGTGGCAATATGTTCTGCTTCAAAAAAACTATGGGCCAGCGTATCACTTACCAATGGCAGAATGGATTTGAACATTGCCATCATGTAAATGAGGAATAAATAATATGCTGTTACCTGTTTCATTAAAATGAAATTATTTTACTGCTTTTTTAAAAAGGGCAGAGAATGATTTTTCTCCGCCCTTTTTTATTTCAAGGAAATTAATTAGGGGTTGCTAAATACGGGAATGATGTTAAGAATGGTTTATCATTAGCATTTACATGATCGCTTGTCAATCCAGGATTTGATGCACCGGTTGGCCCGCCGAAGATGAGTGTTAATTCTGCATCAATCACATCATCATTCAAAGCCCTTCCGGTTAAAACATTTGTACCATCAAAGAAAGTTGTTTTACCGTTTAAGGAAACATTCAATACATCTGTTGAAAGAATGCCTGTGAAGGTAGAAGCATCCAAACCCAATGCATTGGTGGTATAGCCGGGGTTAAGTGCCAATAACCTTGCATTGAATTTTGCACCAAACGCAGCAGCTTGTGCTGAAGGAGTCGTTTCATTAAACGTTTGTTTATCGGGTGCTGCATTAAACACGGTGTTAATTGCAGGCCTTGCCATTTGATCCTGCTGCTCGTATTTAACACCAGCTTCGGCATTGCCATTGTTGTTATCTTTTTTGCAGGCAACAAAGCTCAGCATGGCAGCCATTGCTACTAAAGTTATTTTTATTGTTTTCATTGTTTTAGTTTTTTTAAAATGATAATTTTAGTTGTTGTCAGTTACTTTTTTTTTTGTTTCCAGCCATACGTTTACTTTACCGTTGGCAGAACCGAGCATTGATTTTGGGAGTTCCACCACCAGGCTCATAACATTGGTGCCTGCAAATGTATCGTTACCAGGATTGTCAAATGAAGTGGCTTCACCAGCAAGCACATGTTTAAAGGCTGTAAGATCAAAGAAGAATGGATCATCCCGTGGGCCGGCAAATACTTTTATGCCACCTGCTTCACCAATTTTAGCTTCTTCGCCATACTTGGTTACAACAACAGTTGCAGTTGGGTTTCCTTTTACATAACTGGTGGTACCGGTTACAGAAGGTTTAAAAGGACCAAATACAAACATCTTATCGTCTCTTAAAATTCCCTGTATCACTAAATCTTCCACATTGTCGCCATTGTTATCAATGTTGAATTCAATTAAGGTGTTAGGATCAAATTTAGCAGCGCCGGTTGCAGATGGCGCCATTAAACCCTGTGTGTTGGCAACGAGTACCAGGTTGTTGGTGTTTTGTCCCTGGAAAGCATACACATCAGTAATGTCAGTTGTTTGATTGGTAACGGCAGGTGAGTCAATATGATCAGCTGCATACACAATCCCTCCGGCAACAGCAACTACTGCTATTAAGGCGGAGATGATCTTTGTTTTTTTCATTGTTTTTTTTTTAATGATTTTTTGTTTGTGTAGTTATCTACGCAACATGATTGTAGCCGGTTTTATTTTTCATACATTTTTTATTGATTGTACGAAATAGCGTTTTTGAACTAAAAAGCTGCGTATACGTAAGAAAATTCCTTCTGGTTTTGTTTATGAGAAAAACTTTTCGGATTTTTTTGAAAGAAGTGATTTATTTTTGAATTAGCCCATAAAAGGGTATTAGAAATAAAGAAAAAAAATATGGCGTACTGGCTTGTAAAATCAGAACCCTTTAAATACAGTTGGGAGCAATTGGAAAAAGACAAACAAACCATGTGGGATGGGGTACGCAATTATGCGGCAAGGCTTCATTTAAAAGCTATGAAGAAGGGAGATGAAGTATTGTTTTATCACAGTAACGAAGGTGTTGAGATTGTTGGTATTGCTAAAGTAGCCAGGGAATTTTATCCTGACCCAACGGCAGAAGATGATGATGGGTGGGTGGTTGTAGATTTAAAGCCTCATAAAAAATTAAAAAAACCTGTAACACTGGTACAGGTTAAAGCAGATAAACGATTGGCCAATATGGCACTGGTGCGTTTAGGCAGACTAAGTGTACAGCCAGTTACAGAAGAAGAATGGAAGATTGTGATGGAGATGGGGGGTATGAAGTAACGTAGCTCTAAGCACCTTTTTCCCTTTTAATTTCTTTTAACTTTTACTCCGGGTTACTTTTATTTGGTTCATGTATTATTGAATGCTGTATTAAATAACTGTAGTTTGATTTCTCTTCAGCATATTACCTCTGTGTTTTCCTTTTACGATTGAATTGTTGAATGAAAATGGTATAAAGTTTTAAAATATTTTTTAAAATTTTATGTAATACCTCCATTTTATAATCTCATAACCAGTAAAAGTATAGCCATGAAATATTTTAAACCAGCTGCAATTATAGCAGTATGTATTCCGTTTTTTATTGCCTCATGTTCTCATGATGGAAATTACAGGAACATAAAACAACTATCGCCAAAATCTGAATTAAGTGAAAAGAAAAAATCCACTGATCAAATAATTAAAGATGAAGAATTGATAGCAACTGCTGATACGGCAGCTGCGTCTCCCGGGCCACAAAAAGAAAAAAACGATAAACCTGTACCACAAGGAAAAACGGATATCCCTGAACCCAAGGCAGACTGGAATAAAAAGATCATTAAAACAGCTACAGTAAAACTAGAGCTAAATGATTATAAAAAATATAATGAACAAGTTCGCCTGTCTGTAAAGCAATTTGGAGGGTATATTGCTACTGAAGAGCAAACCCAGTCAGAGTATCAAATTGAAAATATTGTAACCATTAAAGTGCCGGCAGATAAATTTGAAGAGGCCATGAATGCTTTGCCGGGTAATGAAGCAAAGGTGATGGAAAGAAGAATAACTTCAGAAGATGTAACAAGCGAATATGTAGATATTAAATCGAGACTTGCATCCAGAAAGCAGGTGCTGGCTAAATACTTAGAGTTTCTCCGGCAATCAAAGAATATGGAAGAAATGCTGCAGGTGCAAAATGAGATCAATGAAATACAGGAGAATATTGAATCCGCGGCAGGCCGTGCCCAATACCTTAGTCATTCTGCTGCATTCAGTACGATTAATCTTACTTACTATCAGTTATTAAATGGAGCCACATCTACGGATGATTCCGCTTCTTTTTTTAATAAAATAGTAAATGCTTTTAAAAATGGTTTACAATGGGTCAGTGAATTGACTATTGCAATTACTTCAATCTGGCCATTTATGGTAATAATTATTGGGGTGTATGTTTGGTTTAAAAAAGTCAGAAAACCTAAGGCAAAAGTTCTTTAAGTATCAGCGGTTTTGTTGGGAATTAGTAGCATGTAAACAATCCCAATAAAGAATAGCACTTCACCCAGCGTATGTTCCCATTTTATATCAGGCAGGCTAATGATGTTTAAAATCAATCCTGAAAAAATTATAAAATAAACATTGGTAGAAATTTTGCCAGGAAATACCATTAAAAGCAATAAAGGATATAGCCATTGAATAGCATAGTACTGACTTCGAATGATGGGAGAAAAGATGTCACTTAAAAAATATAATAGTGCCCCGTATAAAAGTGCCGCATTTAGCAGGGCGGATGCAGGATAAGGTTTTTGTTTTGCCAATAAATATAGCAGGACCGAGAAGCATATGGTAAATAAAAAATACAGTGCCCATACAGATATATGTTTGCCTGTAAGGTTGTTGCTAAATACAAAAAAGTTGCTGTATTCATTATCCAAATAAAGGGGGTGCTTGTGCATTTGATCTTTTTGCTCAGTAATATTTATGCCTTCCCATTCATTTATTTTTGGAATAGTTGGATAGGAAATAATGCCTTCGTTTTGCCATATTTTTTGATGCTCTTTAATTGCATGGAAATAATCTTTCCAATAATTTATTTCTCCCGGTAAGGCAAAGTTGAAGCTTACTATTGCAAGAAAAGAAGTGATATAAATTTTTATAAATGCCTTTGGTTGCCGGTTTGCAAAAATCAACACTGGCAAAATCAGTAAAATAGTTGTTGGTTTAAACAGGAAAAGCACAGCAGTTATTAAACCGGAAATTAAACTATATGAAATTGTAAATGGTTTTTGCAGAAAATAAAATAATAGCAGTGACAAAAAAACAATGATAATATAGGTTTGTCCTTCTGCAAGGTTTGCCCTCCAGCTATGAGAAAAAAAGAGCAATAAACCTGTTGTCAGTATTAGTATCTTTTGTTTTTGAGTTTTAGCCATTAAAAAAACTAAGAGTACGCAAGCAGCGAAAATTGCATTCAAACTCCAAAAACAAATCTTGTTTATTGTGCTTTGGGAAAAGTCTGCTATGCTATAAAAAAGTCTGTGTTGAAAGGGGGTAGAAGTGCTTTTAGAAGGAATGAACTGAAAGGCATTGTAATCATAATACTTCATGTTATCACCCGGCTTCCAGTGGTAAAAATAAGGAGAGATTCCATCTTTTTGTAAACGGGCACCGGTGATCTTATTACGCAAATCGCTCTCGTAAGAAGGTATCGCCATCCGGGAATACCAATAGATCCCTGCAGCAAAAATTATAACAGCGGTAATAATAGCTGAATAGTATAATTTATTTCCTTTTGTCATTAAATTGCTGTGCCTTGCCGTTTATCGTTTTGCAAGAATAAATTTTATCTGGCATATTTAAAGCAATATTTTTAACTATAACTATTTTATGAAGAAACTTGTAATACTTACCGGTGCAGGGATAAGTGCTGAGAGCGGATTAAAAACATTTCGTGACAGCGATGGGCTATGGGAAGGATATGATATTGAAGATGTAGCCACGCCAATGGCATGGAAAAGAAACCCTCAACTGGTATTAGAGTTTTATAATTACCGGCGCAAAAATGTACTGGATGCTAAACCTAATGCTGCACATTACGGGTTAGCCAAACTGGAAAAAGATTTTGATGTTACCATCATTACTCAAAACATTGATGACTTGCATGAAAGGGCAGGCTCCACCAAAGTACTGCATCTGCATGGAGAAATTTTTAAAATGCGCAGTGAAGCAAATGAAGGTCTGATCTATGAAATTAACGGTGATATTAAATTAGGAGATAAAGCTGCTGATGAGGCACAATTGCGTCCGCATATTGTTTGGTTTCATGAGGCAGTGCCAATGATTGAGGTTGCTGTTCCAATTGTAATCAGTGCAGATATATTTGTGGTAGTAGGTACTTCGCTGGTAGTTTATCCTGCAGCAGGGCTGGTTAATTATGCTCCTCATGAAATACCTAAGTTTATTGTTGATAAGAAAGTTCCCTACACTTCTTCAGTTTATAATCTTAGGGCCATTGAAAAACCGGCAACAGAAGGGGTGGCGGACTTGGTTGAAATGCTGAAATCTTTTTTATAACCGTGTAATATTTTCATAATAAATGCGACTTAAGAAAAAAACATGCTATGAAAAAAAGATTGCTCATACCTTTTTTTCGGATTTTTTTCTTTTTTACACTGATGCTTTCCGGTCTTGTTTGTTTTATGCTTAACCCGCAGGTGCTGTTTGCCAGTGGATATAAATACGGGCAATTGCATATATATGCATCACCCAAATACAATGGCGGGCAGAATGATCGTTTCGATAAAGCCATTTCACTTATCCGTAAATCTGAACTGTACCACAGTAGTTTTCAAATAGATGTTTTTTTAAATGGAGCAAAACCAGTGAACTTTTTGCTGACTCATACGATGGGTGATGCTTATGCATGGGGTTATTATAATAATGTAGTAATAAATGGTGCAATAGATGAAAGATTTGAATGGAATCATTTAAGAAAATACCAGCGGCATTTTTCACGGACGCTGGCACATGAAATGATTCATTGTTTGCAATCAGATCAATTGGGGCCCTTACACTCAAGACCCCTAAAAAAAATTCCCATCTGGAAATGGGAGGGGTACCCTGAATATATTTCTTATCTGTCGGCTGTTAAAAATGAAAAACAGGTTTTGATTGAAAATATCAGGCGCTTTGCAGCATTTAAGAAAAGCGGTAAAACATGGATTGAAGTAGAAATTGACGAGGGAAAAAGTTATACAAGTATTGATTATATGAAAGCCTGGTTAATGATAAAATATTTGCTGGATATAAAAGGGATGACTTACCGGCAAATTTTAAAAGATGAAATAAAAGAAGAAACAGTATTTAATGAAATGATTAACTGGCTTCAGCAGGTGTCAATTACTAAATAGCCGGTCAATCGGGGCGTCAGGCTTTTTATTTCTCGCCCCCATCAGCCCCATAAAAAATTACCCAGGTAGCAAAGTCTTTTGAAAAATGATGAAAGCGGTGTTCCATTCCCGCCGGAACAAACAATACATCCCATTTTTTAAACTGCATTTTATTTTTACCACAATAATCCCCCCCCCCATGCCCGGAGGCAATGACATATAATTCATCCTGGCGGTGTGGTTCCTGAAGGTCTGTTTCTTTGGGGGAATAATATTCAATGCTCATTGTGCCATGGTGCAGCATAGCAACAAAGGGAAATTCGTTTTCCAGCTTTAATTGCTCAATAGCCTCTTCTAAACTTATCTTATGTTTCATAAGAATTTTGTTTAGTATGGGTATTTAAAAATTCCGGGTTGAATTTATACTGTTTCTTTAAATACAATTCCGTTTAGTGCCAGTTCCTTTAGCACAGGTTCATATATCTCCTTAACAACGGGTATATGCAGACCCGTAAGTCGTATCTTATCCTGTAAAATCAATTTGGCAGCGATGCCCAACGGTAACCCAACTGTTTTTGCCATGGCTGTATGCAAACTGTTTTCGCCTTTTACTATTAAACTGCTGTTGATGGTAAAAGGTTTGTTATTAATGGCATACTCAATTTCATGGAGCATAACGATCATGTCTTTATCATCGGGTTCCATTGCCAGTTTTGTTTCTACTGTATACTGAAGTATATCTGCCGAGCAACTATGTTCTTTTGGAAGCGTATTTTTTTCCATTAACCCTAAGAAACTAAACTGTTGCCGCAGTTCCTCATGGTATATTTCTTCCACATATAATTCAAGATATTCATCCCACTCCATATCCCTTTGTTCAATAAAAAATAATTTCCGGTTAAACCAGTCTTCATAGGTAACACAATCCAAAATATTGTCGGCATCACCGGTATCCGTTAAACCAAGGTGAACGATCTTATCCCATCCACGGCAAAATGCGGGATGACGCAGCGTTGTTCTGATGAAGTTGTTGGCATTATTTAATGCATACAAGGGAATATAACTTAAAGAATCCCTGTTGGGATACCAGGCAAATTCACCCATGTCCGTTACATTAACAGTGGGACAGTGTTCAAAAATTTCGTTGTAAGAACGGTTGGTTATTGTTCCGGCCTCTTTAAACATAGCTCCTGCTTTGCCAGCCAGCACCACGTTACGGGGGTTCCAGCTTATTTTATAATGCCAGGGGTTCGTATCACTTTCGGGAGCAATTAAACCACCACAATGCGATTTAAAAGACGTAACAGTTCCGCCTTTATTTTCAATTTGATGAAATAATTGCACAGCACTCATATGATCAATACCCGGATCAAGACCCATTTCACATAAAAAAAGTAATTGATTTTCTTCAATGGATTGTTTGAGGTCTTTAATACCTTCATCTGCATAAGAGGCCGTTAACAGGTTTTTCCTGAATAACACACAATCTTTTGCCACCAGGTAATGTAATTGGGCCGGCATCATTGAAATCACAATATCTGCCCGGTTAATTACTTCCTGCCTTTCCTTATCATTTGCAATATCTAACTGGATGGCTTCACTGTTAGCCGCTTTTTTGGTTTTAGATTCAATAAGCTCTTTACTGGCATCTGCTATTATAACTTGCCAGTCATTTTTTATTCCTTCACTGAGCA
Organism: Sphingobacteriales bacterium; assembly: GCA_016185185.1. Classification (GTDB taxonomy): domain Bacteria; phylum Bacteroidota; class Bacteroidia; order Chitinophagales; family Chitinophagaceae; genus AWTP1-9. The sequence continues at coordinate 48,601 of JACPOD010000041.1, forward strand.
GGTATTCAATCAAAACAGTGGCAGATTTTCCTGCTCCAAATAATGCAATCGTTTTCAAAACAGTTCAAAATTTGGCGGCAATCTAATTCATTTAACGCAATTTGATTATATGGTGTTTTACCGATATTTTTGCTGCTCTTTAAAACGAACGACCGAATGAGACAAATTGCATTCAGAGAAGCTTTACGGGAGGCCATGCAGGAAGAGATGAGAAGGGATGACCGTGTATTTTTAATGGGGGAGGAAGTGGCAGAATATAACGGAGCTTATAAAGTAAGCCAGGGTATGCTCGATGAATTTGGCCCCAAAAGAGTGATTGATACACCAATTGCTGAATTAGGTTTTGCCGCAATCGCTGTAGGTGCTGCACAAAATGGTCTTCGTCCAATTGTGGAGTTTATGACCTGGAATTTTGCAGTATTACCATTAGATCAAATTTTAAATACTGCTTCTAAAATGTTGGCTATGAGTGGGGGGCAAGTTGGTTGCCCCATTGTTTTTAGGGGACCAAATGGCTCAGCCGGTCAATTGGGAGCCCAGCACTCCACAGCTTTTGAAAGTATGTATGCCAATATTCCCGGGTTAAAAGTAGTTTCTGTAAGTAACCCGTACGATGCAAAGGGATTATTGAAAAGTGCTATACGTGATGACGATCCGGTGATGTTTATGGAAAGTGAAGTAATGTATGGCGAAAAAGGAGAGGTGCCGGAAGAAGAATATTTAATACCGATTGGTAAGGCCGATATTAAACGTCCCGGCCGTGATGTGACCATCGTTTCCTTTAATAAGATGATGAAGGTGGCACTGGGTGCTGCTGAGGAACTGGCCAAAGAAGGAATAGAAGCAGAAGTTATTGATTTAAGAACCATTCGCCCATTGGATTGGGTTACCATTTTGGAAAGTGTGAAGAAAACAAATCGCCTGGTTATTGTGGAAGAACAATGGCCATTTGCATCTGTATCATCCGAAATTTCTTACCGTATCCAAAAAGAAGGATTTGATTATTTAGATGCCCCTATACGCCGTATTACATCTGCAGACGCACCTATGCATTATGCTCCCAACCTGGTAGCTCTGTACTTACCTGATATTCCAAGAACAGTGAAACTGGTGAAGGAAGTAATGTATATGAAGAAGTAAATTTTTTAAACGAAATATTACGAAGCCCATTCAGTATTGAATGGGCTTAATTTTTTTACTATGCTTTTCCGGTTAATTTGTAAACCCAGAGACCAATTACTTCTTTTAGATAATTATCCCAGCCTTCAAATGCTTTATAGGATGGCAAAACTGAATCAAAGAATTGCTGCGGGTTATTGATGGCATTATAGTTACAGGGATAAGGAACCACATCAATCCCGGCTTTTTTGAAAACAGCCACGGCTCTTTTAATATGCATGGCAGAAGTGATTAACAGGTAAGGCCCTTTTATTAAAGTCTCAAAGCCTGAATAAAACGGTCACTGGCTGCGCCGTAATAACCCTGGTGTGATTTGAATTCAAAACCAACAAAACCCGACAATACAATACCAACCGGGTATTGTTCACCGCTAATAAATTCTTTTTTAGGATACTGCCAGTTAATTGTTAATTTATGGATGATGTATGGGTTTGAAAAAAAGAGAAACCAAAAAACAGATAGAATAATAAGTTTCTTTTTTCTTACTGGGTTTTTGATCAAGATGGCAATGAGTACAAAAAGCAGTAGCCAGTTAAATGGCGAAATAAGAAAATTAAGCAGTTTTGATAAAATAAAAAACATACTGTGAAGATATTGGAACAAATTTAAATGCCGAAAAGCTGATGCTAATTGCCTTTTATCCTTTGCCTTTGGGTTTTGTTTTTACCGTTTTTGGTTTTATGGGAGTTCCCTTTTTTTGTTCAGTTTGTTTTTTGCCATTGAGAATATCCTCAATCTTCTGGCGGTTATCCATATCTAACGGTTCAGGTACAGGGGCTTCTCCATCTTTTAATTTAAAGGTAAATACTTTATTCACATGTACCCACTGACCGTTTTGCCATTTAAACCCTTCGTAATCCCCATCCGGTATGAGTGTATATTTTTTTTGTGGTTCATCCGTTTCACTAATGAGGTGATCAAATAAAATCATATCCATATCATCATCATATTGCACTCTTGCCCTGCCATCTTTTTTAAACTCCAGTGAAAAACGGTTTTGATTTTGTTTTGGAACAGAATCTTCTTTAAACGAAAAAATTGGCTCGCCAAATACCGGCTCACCTTTTTCTGTAAAGGTTAGCACATCAATCCACTTACGGGTAACTTTCATGGTGTATTCATCGTAGCCAATAAGCGTATAATATTTTTTTCCATTGCTTTCTTTCAGTATCATGCGATAGTAAATATTGCCGATCCACCATAAATTGTTCATACTGGTATCGTACGGTGAATTGATAATATCTGACCGGTCAATTAGGGGAAATAATTTTAATGAACCATCTGTCGTTTTCATTTGAATGGCCCCATGCTGCCGGTTGAACGATTCGTCTTTTTCAATTTGCCAGGTAAAAATGCGGAAGGTACTATCGGGTGCATATATCCTGGAAATGGTTTGCAGGGAATCAAAAGGGAAGCGAAATGAATTTTTAATTTTCAATGCCCTTACCAATGTTTTGATAAATACACTATCGGCCCTGAAACGAACGGCGGCATCTCTTCCGTTTACCATATCATAACCATATCTTTTGAGTGAATCTTCTTTGGTTTTTAATTCTTTTAAATCGGCCTGGGCAGGAGATTGTGCTGTGGTTATATAACCAAGGAATATACAGATAAAAGGAAGCAGGAACTTCTTCATGAATTGTAATAGTTCTAAAACAATGTTTATGCAAATTTATTGCCCAAGGGATCAATTTTTACAATGCTTTGGCAACACTTAACAAATCATTGTATGCCCGGTCAATAAATGGATGGGGGACAGGTGTTTCTGGTCTTGTGGTTTTAAGGAAAATGGTAAACATACCCAGCCCTTTACCAAACTCCATATCACTTAACGTATTCCCGATCATGATAGACTTTGAAAAATCAATGTTCGGAAAATCTTTTTGTGCCTGTAAACCCATTCCGGTATTTGGCTTACGGTTAGGACTGCTTTCCTCCAGGTCAGTGCAAAAGTATATGGAATCAATTCTGCCCCCGGCGGTTTCCACGGCATCAGTCATTTGATGATTGATATTGAGTAACGATTGCAATGTCATCCAGCCTTTACCAACACCTTTTTGATTGGTAACAACAACAATATGCTGAAACTTTGGATTAAATATTTTTATTGCTTCCAGTACGCCATCATAAAATTTAAACTCTTCCCAGCTACGGATGTAGTCCATATGTTTTTCATGGTTGAGCACTCCGTCACGGTCGAGAAATAAAGTCCAGCTGTTGTCAATAGCGGGTAATGGTTTGGGATAACTCATTATTTGTGCTAATTCTGTTTGTGCCCTTTTGTAATCTTCGGGGATACCAATATCAATGAAATATTGATGTTGAGTAAGGCCATAGAATTTTCGCTTACTATAAAATTTTTCTAAATAATCTTTTTCAAAAGAAAACTTGTCCGGTAACGGCTCGTTGCTGAACCGGGCAATATTTAAGATATATATACCACCATTAATAAAACCATTCTCATAAAATTTTTTTTCCTTAAAACTGATGATGGAAGTGTCATCATTCAGTTCAACAACACCATAGCGGTCAAAATTTTTCATAGGCTTTAATGCCAGTGTACAATCAGCATTGTGTTTGGTGTGATGGGCAGAAAGCTCAGCAATGTTTACATTGAAAAACGTATCGCCATTTATAATTACAATATTTTTTTCAGTAGCTTTTTCACAAGCCAGTTTAATGGCTCCACCGGTTCCAAGTGGCTCGGTTTCGGTTGATAGTTGATAGCTGATGGTGGATAAATTTGCATTTAGCCATGCCTCTATAGCCCCGCTTTTATAACCAACTGCAAAAATAAATTTGTCTATACCCTGCCTGGTCAATTGTTCAATAACGTAGTGAAGAAATGGCTTGCCTGCAACAGGTGCCATACATTTTGGTAAGTCTGATACAACGGAACGCAATCTTGTCCCCAGTCCACCGGCTAAAATTATGGCTTCCCTAATTGGCATAAATTATCCGAAATATTTTTCTTCCACCAGCTGGCAAATAATATGTCCCAGTGTAATATGTGATTCCTGTATCCGTGGTGTATCATTGGAAGGAACGTTGAGTAAGTAATCACTGATCGCTTTCATTTTTCCTCCGGTATCTCCTGTAAAAGCAATAGTTGTAATTCCTTTTTCTTTTGCAACTTCAAACGCTGTAATAATATTTTTTGAATTGCCTGAAGTGGATAAGCCAATCAGCACATCTCCTTTTTTGCCAATACCCTTTACAAGCCTTGAATAAATAACATCGTAACTATAGTCGTTTGCCACGGCAGTAAGATAAGATGTGTTGCAGTGCAATGCTTCAGCAGGTAAGGCATCTCTGTCAGTATAGAAACGGCCGCTGAATTCAGCTGCTAAATGTTGCGCATCAGCAGCGCTGCCACCATTACCACAGAACAAAATTTTATTACCGTTTTTAAAAGCTGATACAATTAACTCAACACATTTGGCAACAGTGTTTATAATGGTTTCATCAGCCAGTAATTTTTGCTTAGTAATAATTGATTCGCTGATGATGGATTTTATCTTATCGTTCATAATAAATTAAATAAAAGGTAAAAATTTAAAATTCAAAAACATTATATGGTCCAGGTGGTTAATCCATAATTGGTGAATTGGTAGTTTTTACAATAACCGCCAAGATTTTCTAATGTTTCAATCACTTTGTATCGTGTATTTACCGGGCAATAAAAGGTCATAAAACCACCCCCACCGGCACCGCTGATCTTTCCTCCTGTTGCACCAGCTTTTTTTGCACCTTCATAAATTTCTTCTATTTGGTTATTGGAAATATTTGCCGCCATTAATCTTTTTTGCTGAAATCCATAATCCAGTATTTCACCCACTTCATGCAGCCTTCCTTTTAATAAAGCTTCTTTCATCATTTTGGATTGCTCTTTTAACTGGTGCATCGCTTCTATCGATTTCTCGTTCTTATCATTTACATTTTTCTGTTGTTCTTTAATAATAGTAGCTGATTCACGACTGGTAGATGTAAAATATAAAACGAGATTGTTTTCTAACTCATGCAAATATTCAGGGCGGATGCGAAGCGGATTTACGATTACCTTATCGTTGCCATAAAACTCCATAAAATTCACCCCGCCAAAAGTAGCGGCATACTGATCTTGTTTACCCCCGGCCAATTGCAGATCCCGGCGTTCAATTTCATACGCATAATGAGCAATGTCATAATCCCCCAACGGAAGTTTAAGCATTTCAGCAAAGGCGGCAAATAAGGAAATGGTAGCATTTAAAATAGCACCCCCATGCAAATCGCTGTAAGGACTTACATCGGTACCACCACCGGCCAAACCCAATCGAAGGGGAGCTTTACTTCTGTATATCATCTGCCAATTTAAAAATGGCTGCAGTTATGCGAGACCATTTATATTTTTCTTTTTCACTGCGAAGATGCGGCAAAAAATAGTTTTCGCCTAATTGAAAGTATTGAATGATCTTTTCAGCAATAGACTGCGGATCAGGCTCTGCAACCAACCCAACCTTTCCATCGGGAACCAATGAAGGCAGTCCGCCTACATTAGTAACTATCATAGGCTTTTCAAAATGATAGGCAAGGGGGGTAACGCCGCTTTGTGTCGCATTTCGGTAAGGCTGCACCACACAATCTGCTGCACACAAATAATATTTCACTTCGCTGTCCGGAATAAAATTTGTTTTTAAAATGACAATATCATCAATCCCATTATCTTTTATTTGCTGCAGGTAAGGTTTATCATCTTCATAAAATTCACCCGCTATAAGCAGTTTTGGAATTTGTGATTTGGAGTTTGAATTTTGGTTTTTCAAAATCTTCATTGATTCTAATAAAATATCCAACCCTTTATAAGGACGGATGAACCCAAAAAACAATATTATTAATTCTTCATTATTAATTGCTAATTTCTTCCTTGCCTCTTCTTTTGAAATGATGCCGCCAAAATTATCGTACAATGGATGCGGAACAAATTGCGCCGGTTTATTTTTATCAAACAAATCTAAATCACTCAAAACTTTTTCGCTCATGGTAATACAGGCATCTGCCGCTTTTAAAAAGTAACCAGTAAAAGCTTTGTCACCAGTTCTTTTTTCATGTGGTATTATATTATCAGCAATACAAATTACTTTGGTATAATGGTTCTTTTTTGCATGCCGTAAAATGGTTCCCAGGCAAGGCCCCATAAAAGGGAGCCAGTAACGAACGATTATTATTTCGGGACGGAGTTTTTTTAATTCATTACCAACCTGTAACCAGTTGAATGGGTTAATGGAATTGATTTTTATTTGGATCGTTAAATTTTGCGGAGCAGGCTCAGATGAATATTGAGTTGTGCCGGGAAATAAAAAGTTGGGATATTGTAATGAGAAGGTATAAATGATCACTTCATGGCCTTCCTGCTGAAATTCCCCCGCTAATCGCTCATCATAGGAAGCAAGTCCCCCACGCAGTGGGTGTGCGGGGCCAATGATGACTATTTTTTTGCGGTCACTCATCCTGCAAATATCATGGTGTTTGCTTAGAAAAATTAAGATTCAATACCTGTTTTCGTTTCAATGAGATAGTAGTTGCGTTCAGGGGCATTACGGGAAATCAGTTCTCCTAAAAATCCAGCCAGGAATAATTGTGTTCCTATAATCATTGCAGCCAATGCAATATAAAAACTGGGGCGATTGGTTAAGGAAAATTCAGACTCCATCAATTTGGTGGCAATCAAATAAATACTTACTGCAAATCCTAAAAGAAAAAATAAAGTGCCCCACAAACCAAAAAAGTGCATTGGCCGTTTTCCAAACTTGCCGACAAATGTAATGGAAGCCAGATCCAAAAAACCATTGATAAACCTGCTCCAGCCAAACTTTGTAGTGCCGTATTTTCTTTTACGGTGCTCTACTACTTTTTCACCAATCTTTTTAAAACCCGAAGTTTTGGCAAGCACCGGAATATAACGATGCATTTCGCCATATACTTCAATACTTTTCACTACTTTTTTATTATAGGCTTTTAAACCACAGTTAAAGTCATGAAGCTTAATACCCGAAATGCTGCGGGTAGCAGCATTAAATAATTTAGAGGGAATATTTTTGGTAAACGTATTATCGTACCTTTTCTTTTTCCAGCCACTTACCAGGTCAAATTTATCTTCCAGTATCATCTTTCTCAGAGCTGGAATTTCATCGGGGCTATCCTGGAGATCTGCATCCATGGTTATCACTACATCACCCTTTGCTGCTTTAAACGCTTCGTTGAGAGCGGCCGATTTCCCATAATTACGCTGAAACTTTATTCCTTTTATACAATTGTTTTGGGAACGTAGCGATTCAATAACCTTCCAGGATTCATCTGTACTTCCATCATCCACAAAGATCACTTCATACAAAAAATTATTTTCCTGCATTACTTTTTCGATCCATGCCGTTAATTCCGGCAAAGATTCTTCTTCATTAAGCAATGGTATTACAACAGATATATCCATTTACTTGATTATGCTTGTTGAAAAGGGGAAGGAGGATTTTTTTTGGCGACACCAGCACCAATTAATGAAGCAATTACACCAGCAAGCAGGTACCAGAAAATTAATCCAATTATCATAAAAAGGGTAAATGATTTCTTCATCATTTCCATTCCGGCATCTATCTGAGCCTGCGTAACGCCTTCTCTTGCTGACATTTGTTCCTGTGCTTTCTCCATAATTTTTTCTTTCATCTCAGGAAAGATATATCCAAAGGCTATCGAATAGAGAATCATTATACACGTAATTACAGCAGCTGTTTTAAATCCATGAGCAAAGAGATTACCAAAAGTTACGGCATTATCTTTTTCCTTTCCGTATAAAAGAACACCCCATATAATTGCTGCAATGTATATAAGCATTACAACATATTGATTCCAGGTTTCAAGATACAATCCTGTAAAATAAAATGCCAGACCGAGTACAATCAGAATTAAGGAAATGATCAATCCCTTGGTAACATGCGATGTAATTTTCTTTTCCATATAGCAGTTTTTTAAACGTTCAAAAATAAATGGTCTTTATGAATTATACCAATAACTTTTCCTTTAAGTTTTTTACCAACAAAAGGAGAGTTTTTGGATTTTGATTTGATCATACCTTCTGTAAATTCAAAAACAGTTGTGGTGTCAAATAATGTTATGTTAGCTTTTTCACCTTCCCTGATAACCGGAATTTCTTTACCAATAATATTCCTGGAATTAATTGCCATCATCTCCACCCATTTATCTATTGGTATCAGATCAAGTGAATTTGTTACAGCAAAAGCAGTTTCCAGCCCGATCATCCCGTATTGTGCATATTCAAATTCACAGGTCTTATCATCCCAGTGTTGCGGTTGGTGATGGGTGGCAATACAATCTACAACCCCTGATGTTACCGCTTCTCTGAGTGCCTGCATCTCTTCTCTTGTACGTAAGGGTGGATTTACTTTTAAATTAGTATCGTAAGTTTGAAGGTCTTCATCACAGAAGTAAAGGTGATACGGCGTAACCGAACAACTTACTTTTATACCACTGTCTTTTGCTCTTTTTACATATTCAAGTGATTTTTTTGTAGTAACACCTGTAAAATGCAATTTAGAATCAGCATATCTTGCCAGTTTAATATCCCGGGCAATCATAATTTCTTCTGCAATGGCGGGTTTTCCGGGTAATCCCAGCCTGGTAGAAATAATTCCTTCATGCATCAATCCTCCACTGCCTATCGTTTTGTCATCGGGTACCTGTATCACCACACCATCAATTGCCTTTACGTATTGCAATGCTTTTATTAATAAGCCTGCTGATTGAACAGAATGAATACCATCACCAAATGCTTTGGCCCCGCTGTTATACATATCGTACATTTCAGCAAGTTCTTTTCCTTCACAATTTTTAGTAATGGCAGCTATCGGATGAATGTTAACGGTTAGTAATTTTGATTTTTGAACAATGTATTCCACCTGTGCCTTTGTATATACCGGAGGATTTGTATTGGGCATCACTAATACTTCCGTAAACCCTCCGGCTGCTGCTGCGGCTGCACCTGTCTCCAGCGATTCTTTATGTTCTTTTCCGGGATCACAAAAATTTGCAAACATATCCACCCAACCGGGTGAAACACGGCAATCTTTTTCATCAATAATGGTATCAGCCGTTACAGAAAGACTGCTGCCTATTTGTTTAATGAACCCGTTTTCAATAAAAATATCTTTACTATTTCCGTTGTGTGGAGAGTTGGGGTCAGTAATAAGAGCACCTTTTATTAAAATCGTCATGAGTTGTTTTAGGAGGCGATTTGGTTGCGCTAAGATAGATTTTCTGGGGCAAATAAATGCTATTTGATTTTTATTGAAAACATTTTACCCGTACTTTTGCCGCCGCATTGGAACCAATGCAGGTTTCGGGTGGTGGCGCAGCCCGGTAGCGTACTTGCATGGGGTGCAAGGGGTCGCTGGTTCGAATCCAGTCCACCCGACCAAAAAGCTCACAGTAATGTGGGCTTTTTTAATGAAGTGATGGATAAATTAGAAGAATTTTTACGGGTACTAAACAGGAATAATTTATTTTCACATTGCATGAAGTATAGAATCGGGATTGTTTTATTTTTATTATTGACTGCTGCCGGGCAAACAAATCTTTTTGCACAACCTTCATCATCTTATGCAAACAGGCTAAGAGGTTTATCTGGTCGTTTTGGGGGAGGTTCTGGTGGCGCTTCTGCAACCGGAGGTAACCTGGATAGTTTACAGCACAGAGACCCGCTTGAAGATTCCATTACAATCCGTTTCAGGCTACTGGATGATACCCGAAGTTTTACTTTCGACTCATCCATCAACGATTTTTACAACAGGTTTCCTGTGCCGTATAATTATGTAACACTCGGTAACGATGGGAATGCGGCAAGACCAATAATTTTTTCGCCTTATTTAAAACCGGGATGGGATGCCGGGTTCCATATTTTTGATACCTATACCTACAAACCGGAGGAAGCCAGGTTTTTTACCACAACAAGGCCTTATACCTTATTGAACTACGTATTGGGGAGTAAGCAGGAACAAATGATAACTGTTCAGCATACACAAAATATAAAACCAAACTGGAATTTCTCTGTTCAATACCGATTAATAAATTCACCGGGCTTTTTTGCAAAACAAAATTCCAATCATAATAATTACCAGTTTACTTCCTGGTATAATTCAAAAAACAGGAGGTACACTGCTTATTTCTTATTAATTAACAATAAACTTGCTTCTTCTGAAAACGGGGGGATCACCAACGATTCTTTGCTCGAAGATGAAATATACAGGCGTGACAGGATTACGGTACCTACAAATATTGGTGGTGAAGCCAGCCTTGCCCGAAATTATTTTTCAACAGCTGTAACCACGGGTAATAAATACAACCAGTTTACTTTTTTATACCGTCATCAGTACGATTTAGGTAAGAAAGATTCTATTGTTACAGATTCTGCTGCCATCCCGCTGTTTTTTCCAAAATTACGTTTTGAACATACGTTGAAGTATGCTACTTATACCTATCGCTTTATCGATGCTAAAGCTGACAGTAATTATTACGCTTCTAATTATGGTATTGTTGGCAAACCAGTTTTGTTTGCAATTGATACCATGGATAAATGGAAAGAGATCGTTAATGATTTTTCAGTTTACCAGTTTCCTGAAATGAAAAATCTTCAGCAGTTCATTAAGGTGGGTGCTTCGCTCCAGAATTTACAGGCCAGCTTTGGAACGGTTACTAAAAAATATTATAATATTTTTTTTCATGGAGAGTACCGGAATAAAAGCCGGAATAAAAAATGGGACATTGAATTAAACGGTGAGTTTTACCTCAATGGACTTAACAGTGGAAATTATTCTGCCAATGCTTTTCTGCGAAGATTGATTGGTAAAAAACTGGGGTATCTTGAATTAGGGTTTCACAATATCAACCGTTCGCCTTCTTATATATTTGATGGGTTAAGTAATTTTAATTTAGACCCATCGAACAACGGGCTTAACAAAGAAAATATAACCAATATATATGCAGGCTACGAATTGCCGCAATACCGGCTTAAATTAAGTGGTAATTATAACCTCATCAGCAACTACACCTATTTTACCCAATTGTATAAAATAAACCAGGAGGGAACACTCTTTAATATTTTACAATTAAGATTAGAGAAAGAATTCCGTTTTCGTAAGCACTGGCATTGGTATATTGATGCGGTTTTACAGCAAGCGGATGGAACTGCGCCTGTAAATGTGCCTTTACTTTTTGTCCGTAACCGGTTTACCTACGAAGGGGTTTTCTTTAAGAACCTGAATCTTTGTACCGGGGTGGAGCTGCGTTATAATACTGCTTACAAAGCCGATGCTTATTCGCCTTATAACGGGCAATTTTATTATCAGAATGAGAAGACGATCAAAAATAAAACCCCCGACTTCTCAGCATTCTTAAATTTCCGTATCCGAAGCTTTACGTCCTTTATAAGACTTGAAAACCTTAATACAGTGGAGTTTACACCCAAGTTTGGTTTCCTCAGGAATAATTTCGGAACCCCGCATTATCCATATCCTGGCTTATTAGTAAGAGTGGGTATATGGTGGACTTTTGTAAATTAGTTAACACAGATGTGCGGGTTACATATTATTTTTGCAGAGTGAAGAAAATTATCATTGGCATACTGGCATTTTGTATCTCGTAACAACCAGCGGGGTGGTGGTTACAATACATTATTGCATGGGAAAAATTTCTTCAGCAGATTACGGAGTGGCCAATGTTCATTTTTGTGATAAATGCGGGATAAAAGAATCCGGTAAAAAGAAGGGTTGCTGTCATTCCGAAAATAAAATTTATAAAATTGACGATTCGCACAACTTTGTAAAAGCATCATCAGATTTAGTTAAAATAACTGCAACAGTTCCTGGCAGGATAATTAATGCAGAACAACCTGTCCATGATACAGAAACGCTTCTGGCTCTTCAATACCACTCACCGCCCGATAAACGAAGAACAGTTGTTTATCTTTACAATAACGTTTTCAGGATTTGATATTTCTCTCCTTTGTTCACTGTTCAGCATTCTGTTGAACGGTTTTTATTTTTACTTATTTAATTTTTAAAAAAATTTAATACCCCGTTGTGCGATTCCTAAAATGTGGATATGTGAAAAAAGAGATTGTACATAAAAGCCAATACAGTACAATATTTGCTTAGAAAAAGCACTTACATTTTTTCTATGCACAACCTCAAAACAAATTTCGACAAGATTTACAATGTTGTCAAAAGTTCTTTGTCAGACAAATTAAACAGTCAGGATAATTTGTAATTTTATACCGGCAACCAAAGATGAACGACTGCAGCATCATCACTCTTTCGATTTGTGCCGAATCATTGGGAATTGATTCTGAAAATTATCTGTGGAGTAAATTAAAAAGGATTACGGGATAGATTTTCCTGATTTGATAGACCGGAGCAACTTCAATAAACGACGGCGAAGGTTACAACTTTTTATTCACGAAGTGAGTAAAAAATTGGCAGCAGAGCTCAATGAAGGAGAAGATGTTTTTGTTCAGAAAATCAAGAATAAGGATTGAGACTTTATTTTCTCAATTATGCGACCAGATGATGTTAAGAAGAAACTATGCTAAATCGCTGACAGGATTAAAAACAAGACTGATAAGTAAAATTGCCGCAGTAACATTGCTGCAATGGATTAATTATCATAA